>CAYYWP010000112.1:0-15201 GCA_964475125.1 uncultured Binatia bacterium (SeqCode)
ATCGCTCGGGTTCGAACCGTATCTCGACTTCTCCTCCAAGATGCGCGGCGTGCTCGAGGAGCGCGGGCGGGTGCTGCTCGACGCCTTCGCCGAACAGGCCGGGCGGCGCGCCGTCCGGGTCGACACCCTGCTGACCATGGGCATCGTCGCCAACGAGATCGCCGAACGGGCGCGGACGGCGGACCTGGTCGTCATCGGACGGCGCGGCATCAACGAGCGCTTCTCGACCGGGCTGCTCGGCGGCACGGTGGAGAGCGTCACGCGCAAGAGCCCGAAGCCCGTCTTCATCGCGCCGCTGCGCTTCGCCGAGTGCGCCAAGCCGCTGCTCGCCTACGACGGCAGCGACCGCGCCGCGGCGGTGATGCAACAGGCGGCCGAGTTCTGCGCCACCCTGACCCTACCGCTGACCGTGCTCACCGTCAGCCGCGACGAGGAACACGGGCGGCGCATCCTGGGCGAGGCCGAGGCCTATCTGCGCCCCTACGCACTGCAGGCCGACTTCGAACTGCAGCAGACCGGCAACGCGCCGGAACGGATCGCCAACTTCATCCGCGAGCGCGCCCACGACCTGTTGTTCATCGGCGCGTACGGCCACAGTCGCATCATCGAGATGGTGCTCGGCAGCACGACCGAATACGTCCTGCGCAACAGCCACTGCCCGGTGTTCCTGCATCGCTGAGGGCGCTGGCCGTCGAGGGGCGAGTGCGCGATGCCCGTGACAGCCGTGGCGTCGCGGTCGAGGTCGACCGGCGGCACTCCGGCCCGGCCGTCGCGCAACTCTTTCACCGCCTGCTGGCAGCGATCTTCTGTGCCGCCTGGCTGTCTCTCGGCAGCCAGGTCGAGGTGTTGATCGGCCGCCGCGGCCTGTTGCCCGCCGCCGACTACCTGGCCGCCGCGCGCAATGCCGGCGCCGGCTTCGCCGACCTGCCGACGGTGTTCTGGCTGGACGCCAGTGACATCGTTCTGCGCGGCGGCATCTGGGTCGGTCTGGCACTGTCCGGGATGGCGCTGTTCGGCCTGTGGCCGCGTTTCTGCGCCGGGGCCGCCACCGTCCTCTACCTCTCCTACGTCAGCGTGGCGCGCAGCTTCCTGTCGTTTCAGTGGGACAACCTGCTGCTCGAGTGCGGGGCCCTGGCGGTCTTTCTGCCCGGCGCGCGACCGGCGCGGTGGATCCACGTCCTCTTCCGCGTCCTGCTGGTCAAGCTGTACCTCGAGTCTGGGATCGCCAAGTGGCAATCACCGCTCGGCGATTGGCAGGACGGCAGTGCCATGACCTGGTACTACGAGACCGCCCCGCTGCCGACGTGGATCGCGTGGCACGCGCACCACTGGCCGACCTGGTGGCACCACGTCGAGAGCCGCGCGGTGCTCGGGCTCGAGCTGTTGCTGCCGTTCCTCACCTTCGGACCGCGGCGGGCGAGAGTGGCGCTCTTCTTTCTCCTCGGCGGCTTCCAACTGCTCAACCTGGCGACGGCGAACTATGGCTTCTTCATCTATCTCGCCTTGGCCCTGCAGGTGTTTCTATTGACCGATGCGGACGTCGCACACCTGCTGCGCCGCCTGCCAGGCCGCGAGCAGTCTGCTCGGCAAATTCTCCGCGCGCCCGCACGGGTTCGGCGCGGAGTGGCCGTCGTCGTGTCGACAGCCTACGTCGGCGTGTCGGGACTGCAGGCTCTGGCCGCCTTCACGCCGCTCTATCCGAACCCCCCACCGCTCAGGGCGTTGCTCGAGCTGGCCGGACGCTGGCGCGTGGTCAACCCCTATCACCTGTTCGGCTACATCACCCGCGAACGCATCGAGCCCGAGTTCCAGGTCGAGGTCGACGGGCGCTGGTCGGCCGTCGATTTGTTCTACAAGGCCGGCGATCCACAGCGCGCCCCGCGGGTGGTCGCGCCCCATCAGCCGCGGGTGGACTTTCAGCTCTGGTTCTACGGCCTGGACTTTGAGCGCGGCACGCCCGACTACGTCGTCGCCCTGCTGGACCGGTTGTGCGACGACCCCGGCGCGGTACAGCCGTTGTTCGCCACCGTCCTGCCACCCGCGCCGAGCGCCGTGCGCGTGTTGTTCTGGCGCTACCGCTTCAGCGACGCGGACCGCGACGGCCCGTGGTGGGTGCGCAGCCCGATCGCCGAATCGCGCCCCATTCCCTGCGCCGGCGCTGCCCGCCCTGAGGGTTAACGGTCGGTTGAGAAAAAGGCCGGGCTCAACCTTCGACGAGCTCAGGACCTGTCCTGAGCTGTCGAAGGTGTGCTGCAACGCGTTCCGCTCACGCCGCGGCGGCTTCTTCGATCTCGCTCGGCGCGCCCGGCAAGTGCAGGAAGAACGGCTCGCTGTTGCCGATGAGCTGCTCGCGCAGCCGCTCCGATGCCACGTTGAGCATCTCCGCGATGTTCTCGAAGGCGTATGGCCACTGCCGGTCCTTCGACGCGACCCAGCGATACGCTTCGATGAAGAGGCGCTGTTGTCGTCGCCGCTTGGCGAAGCGGTACTTCTGTAAGTCGATCACCGCTTGCCAAACCACCGACAGGACGAGCGAGCGTTCCGGCGAGACGTATCTCGTCCGGTGCCAGATGTCCTGAAACTGAACGGGCAAGGCCGGCTCGGAGGCGATCAACTCCTCCGGGATGATGACCGGCGACATCTTGGGAACCATCGTGCTACCGCCTTCTCGGCTTTCACCGCCGCGCGCCGAATAAGTCGCGCTCTGCTTTCGATTAGATGCGCTGCTTTGATCTACGCGCGAAATTTGGAAACCCTTATCATAAGTGCACCGGGGCGACAAGAGGAATTTCGCCGCTGGCGGGCGACTCTCCCCTCCGCGGGCGCACGCCGGGCGCCCCCACGGCGGAGGGCTCGAGCGGCGAACCACGCAACAGCTCGCCGGCGGGCATGCGTTCACGCAGAGTAGGCCCTGGCAAACGGTGAGGCCCCACGGGTGCCCCCCGGGGCGAAGATCGTCGTGGGCGAGCCCTTGCAAGGGCAGCCGACGACTATTCCATGCCCAGTTTGGCGCGCCCTTCAGGTGAGATCATGTGCGGGTTCCAGGGTGGGTCCCAGACCACCTGCACGTCCGCCTCGGCGACCCCAGGCAGGCCCTCGAGGCGTTGCTTGGCATCCATCGAGATCGCGTGGCCCATGCCACAGCCTTGAGCGGTGAGCGTCATCTTGACCTCGACCCGGCTCTGCGCCGCGCCGGCGGGCAGGATGCGCAGGTCGTACACCAGGCCGAGATCCACGATGTTCACCGGAATCTCGGGGTCGAAAACGTGTCGCAGCTGGGCCCACACGGTCTCTTCGCTCACCGGACCTTCCACGGCGTCGCCGTCCTCGCCTGCCTCGTACTCCAGTCCGAGCGCGTCGGCATCGCGCCCGGCGACGCGGAAGAGACCGCCCAAACTGGGAATCTGCAGGGTGTAGCTGCCGCCGAGCGACTGGGTGATGATCGCCGCCGTGCCGGTGGGGATGCGCACCGCCACACCCTGCGGGATCTGCACCGCGTCACACTCGCGGCGGGTCTCGATCTGTTCGTACGCCATGATTCGCCTCCACGCGCTGCTGACCCACAAGATCGACGATGAGGGACGGCGCGTCAATGCGGTCCCCCCGGGAGCCGGTAGGACCGCGTGTGGCGGACGTTCAACGCAGGCGCGGCTTGGCCAGCGTGCCGCTCAGCACGCGTGGCGCGTCGGGCTTGGCGCCTTTCGGCGCCGGCGGCAGAATCTGCAGCAGCGCCTTGATCTCCTCGGGGCTCTCGGCGCCGGGGACGAGGGACACTTTCAGATTGAGCACGCTGTCGGCAATGTTCGGGCGCAAGGCCACCTGACCGCTGGCGTTCAGCTTGATCTCGGGACCGACGGCCTCGAGCTCCTGGATATCCAGGCGGTTGCCTTGCAGGCCGAACTTGAGTGTCGCCGTATCAAAGTGCAACGCCGGCACCGGGAACTGCTGCAACTTGGCGTCGGTCAGGCTGGCCTGGCTGAGGGTGAGCTCGCCGGCGGCGCGCAGCTCCCCGTCGCCGTCTCCGTTCTGGGCCTCGACCGTGCCAGTCCCGCTCAGGCGGCCGGCGACCTGTCCGCCCTCGAGCAAGGCGGCGAGCAAGGGGTAGCGCTGCAACTGGACCCCCTCGAGCGTCACGGTGGCCCGGTTGACATCGCCGGCGCTGAAGTTGGCATCAATCTCGCCGCCGTAGAGTGGGCCGCTGACGTGCATGGAACGCGGCCGGCCGCGCCACAATCCCTCCAATCCGGGACGGACGAACAATCCAACCGTGTGGAGATACTCCGCCTGGGCGGGATCGAGGCCCGAAAGACGCACGTTCTCGAGCTCGATGCCGCGCCACCAGGCAAAGCGCGCCCCGCCGACGTCGAGCCGTAGGCCGGGGACTTCGAGCACACTCAAGCTGCGCTGGACCAGGGCCGCGTAGGGAAAATTGGCCAGCAGGAAGACCCCGAACAAGATCGCGGTATAGAGAGCGTAGAGCAGGGTCGTGCGTGTGACCAGACCCTCGAGGCGATCGAAGGACGGTCGCCAGGTCGGCAAGCGGAGCGCAGGCAAACGCATCAGTTGCTTCCCGGGGCCGGCGCCGCGCCCGAACCGGCCACGTTATCGCCTTCGAGCTTGCGCAGCATCGACACCGTCGCCGTCACGTCCGCCGTCTGCGGCTCGCGGGGTCGTTTCTTGACTTGCAGACGGGTCAGCCGCAGGGGTTGGGCGCCCTTCTCGATCTTGTACATCAGCGTCACGAGCTGCTCGAGCGAGATGCCGTTGAGTTTGATCTCCACCGACTCCTCTCGGTACGCGCCGCCCATGTCCTTGTTCTGCGGATTCATCGAGGTGATCTTCTCCCGCCCGACGACCTCGCCCACCGTAGCCTCGATATGCGGAAACAGCGAGAACTTCGGATCGGCCTTGTCGATGATCTGCTGGCGCAGCTCGAACTGGCGGAGCAGATCGAGGTAGCTGTCGCGCATCTGCTGCATTTCGACCAGGTCGCGCTGCTTGGATTGGATGCGCCGCGCCAGCACGGTACGACCTGCGTCGAGCGGCTCCCAGATGAACAGGTAGAGCACGGTCACCAGGATGGCGCCGCCGAAGACGCCGACCAGGGCCCGTTCGCGGCTGGAGAGCCGCTGATAGGCCGCGATAACTTGGCGCAGGTCCAGCCTCACCGCGGGGGCCCTCCCCGCGGCCGAAAATCCTTGTTCAGCGTCAGCGTGATGCGGAAGTCGACGCCCCCACCCTTCGGGTTGGCCTTGGCATCTTTGACCTCCACCTCGGTGAAGTAGCCGGTGTCCCGCAGCCCCTGCTTGATCTCGTCGACGGCATCATAGGTCTCGGTGTTGCAGCGCAGGCGCACGGCGTCGGGATCCATCGCGTATTCCTCGCAGTCGACGCGAATGCCGTTCGGCACCGCCGACGAGACGGCGCGCAAGATGTCGATGCTCGTCGAGCTGCTCACCGGCACCACGTCGTTGAGCAGGTCGACGCGTTGGCGCAGCGCTTCGGTCTCGTCGTGCAGCACCGCCTTGGCGTTGGCGACGCGGCCGACGTCGGGCAGTGTCGCCGTGAGGATCTGCTGGACCTGCGTCTCGAGCGCGTCCGCCTGCGACCTGAGCTGCTGGTGTTTGGTGAACATGTCGAGCACGACCAGCACCAGGACGGCGACGCCGAGGATCGCCACCGTGCGCAGCGCCTGGCGCAGCTCTTGTTGGCCGCGGTGGAACGTGAACTCGCCGCGGCGGAAGTTGACCCCGAGGGCGCCTGATGGTGCGACCTCGCGCAGGGCCAGACCGAGGCTCTGGCTGAACGCCGGGGCCTGCGCGCCGGCCTCCGGGGTGAGGTTGCGCAACGTCACGCGGTCGAGCCGGCGCCAGTCGACGGGCAGAGCCGCGGCAAGCGCACGCTCGACCTCGTTGAGGGTCGCCGAGTCGCCCGCCACGTAGCACGGGAGGTCGTCGTCGAGCGGCGCGCCGTTGAGCGCCAGGAGGGTCCAGCGCACGTCCGCGGCCAGCCGGCCGGCGGCGTCGGCTGCGCCGTCGCCGTTCTCGGCTGCTGCAACCGGGGCGCGGATGATCGTGCGCAGGCCGCTGAGCTCGCGCTGACGGAACAGCGCCACGGTCGCGCTCTGGGCGCCGATGTCGAGAAAGGCAAACGACGGTGGAAGGTCGGGGACGAGGCTGAGGGTGTTGAGCGACGCCAGCGGGCCGATGTCGACCACCTTCGGGTCGGCACCGCCGCGCTGCAGCAGCTCGAGGTGGTGCTCGAGCTCGCCCTTCGGCACCAGCGCCGCCAGCACGGTGGTGCCGGCGCGATCGCGGTGTAGCACTTGGTAGTCGACCACCACCTCGTCGAGACCGAACGGCACGCTACTTTCGAGTTCGAACGGAATCGTCTGGGCCAGCCGCTTCTGGTCGCGAAAGGGCAGAAAGAGGGTGCGCCAGGTGACGCGGTCTCCGGACAGCGCGCTCAGGATGGTATCGCCGGCTTCACCGTGACGCTCCAGAAAGGCGCGCAGCTGTTCATCGACGGCGCCGTTGAGCGGCTCGCGATGCAGGGCCGCGACTTTGTAATCGCGGAAGCTGCTCTGTAGCACCACTGCCTTGAGCTCGGCAGGGCCTATCTCCAGAGACACAATGCGCTGTGGCATGACGTGCGGTCAGCCGCCCTCGCCTTTCACGTCCTCGTCCTCCTCCAGCGACCCTGGCTCGCCTTCGCCATCGGCCGGACCGTTGAACAGGCGGGCCCCGCCTTCCTTTTGCCAGTCGAGGGGTCGCAAAGTCCAGTTCGGCAACGGCCGCTCGCCGCCGCCCGGCAGGATGCCGCCGGTCCGCACTGGGCCGCCCGAGGCACCGGGGCGCGGCGCACCGGTCTGCCGCACTACGAGAGCGCTCAGCGTCTGGCCGATGCCGCCGCTCTCCGGGTGCTCCGGGTCGACGTTGGTGAGCGCGCTGGCCTCGAGTCGGTAGAGCCGGCTGCGCACGTCGAACAGACCACCCTTCACGCTGGCGTTGTCGAGGCCCTGCAACAGGGCCGTCACCTCGCCGCTGGAGCGAAAGGGCTGCTCGGGATCGCGCTGCCGCTCGACGATCTGCTCGACCTGCTCGTTCGGCGGGCAGCCTTGCTGCTCGGCGTTGAGCACGGCTGCCAGCACCTCGGCGGGCGCGGTGTTGACGTTGATGCGCGGGAATAGCTGGCGTGGCTGAGCAGTGACCAAGTGGCGCAGCTCATGCAACGCCTCACTTGGAATGCCGAAGGTAGCGCCGAAATCCTCCAGCGAGCTGAAGTCGGGAATCACGCCCTGCGTGCCGTCCGGATTCGCCGGGGGATCCTGCTGCCAATAGTCCGCCAGGTTGTCGACCACCTCGACCTCGACTCCGTGACGCTCGAACAAACAGCGCAGGGCATCGCGCAGCACGGCGCTGCCGGTCACCGCCTGGCTCTGGTTGACGCGGCGCGGCTCGCGCGTGTTGTTGAGGTTGATCTTGCCGCTCTCGTCGCGCACCGAGCAGCGAATGCGCATCGAGCCATCGAGTGACATCTCGCGGCAGAACTCGAGCAACTGCAGCCACCACTCCTCGGTGTAGGCATCGTAGGCTGGCTCCTCGTCGAGCATCAGAAACCCTTCGGCGAGGTTGATACCCGAGCGCGCCAAGAGCTGGGCCTGTAGGGCATGGATGGCGTTGCGGGTGCGGTGCTGGTCGAGTTGCACGAAATAGGTGAATTCGGTCACGGTGATGGTCAGCAGCGCGACGATCACCAACACTAGGATCAACGCCACCCCGCGCTCATCGGCGAGGCGCCGGGTACGCGGCCGGCGCGCCTCGCCAGGCGCTGGCGACCGACCCCGCAGCCTCATCGGTTTCCCCCCGAGCGGCGGCCAAACCGTGAACCGCCGGGCGACTGGCCGGAGGGGGTCGGTGCGTCACCGCCCGATTGATCGCCGTCATCCGCCCCGCCGGCCACCTGGGCCTCGCCGGGACGGGGGGTAGGCTGGCCGCGCGACAGCGGCAGGTCGACGATGGTGCTGAAATCGTGCGCGCCGCCGTCGGCATCGGCGAGGACCAGGCTGACCTCGACCGCCGCGGGCAGGCGACCGAGGGTCGGTTCGTCAGTGCTGTCCCACTCGTCGCGCCAGTCGCCGACCGTCTCGTCGAAGTAGCGGAAACTCAGATTGGTCACCGGCATGCAGGCGCCCGGCAGGTTGAGGTCGTTCGGCACATCGGGACAGTCGAGCAGATAGGTCGCCTGTTCGGTCGGCGCCTCGACTTCGTCCTCCCCGTCCGTCTCGCTCGCGGTCGAGGTGACGCCATCGGCCTCAGCCAGCATCTTTGCGTACAGGTATTCCTCGCGCCGCAGGGCGTATTGCCCGCGCCGGCCCGGCAGCGGATCGAGGCTGTAGACGATCAGCACGCGCCCGGGGCGCACGCGGTTGATGCCATAGCCGCCGCGATTGACGGCGATGAAGTGGATCTCCGGCACGCCGCCGAGCGCGCCGGTGCCCTTGAAATAGATGCGATCGCCGGCCGGCGGGGGCAGTGCCGCTTCGATCTCGCTGGCCAGCTTGAGCACCGCCTGGCGGCCGCTGGCGAACAACTCGGCGCGCTCCTCGGCAATGCGCTTCGACGATTCGGTGCGCGACAGCGAGCCGTAGACCGTCGCCAGCAGCAAGCCGAGGATGACGATGGCGAGCAACAGCTCGAGGAGCGTGAAGCCACGCGCGGCGCGCTCAGATCTCGGGTTCACGACGATCACGGATGAAGTACACCAGTTCGCAGGCATTGGGCAGGCGCGCGTCCCAGATCACGCGCAAGACGACCCGTCGCACCGTCGGCAGCTCGGTGTCCTCGACCTCGCGCTCCCAGTAGAATCCGGGGGCGTTGCCGAACTCGCCGCGCGTCTGGCCGGTGTCGGGCCACCCCTCGACGACTTCCATCTCGCTGATCAGCTGGCGGGCGAGCAGGGTGGCACGGGTCAGGTCCTGATCGCGCGCCACCAGGGCGATGTTGTGATTGTGCAACCCCAGCAGCGCGACGAAACCGAAGGCGACGACGGTGAGGGCGACCATCACCTCGATCAAGGTGAAGCCGCCGGCGCCGCGGCGTCGCTCAGCCGCGGGGACTGAGATCGAGGTAGCCGGAAGCGACATAGGCGCGGCCCGTCAGCCCATCGGGAACGTACAGCGTGTACACTTCCTGTCCGTTGTCGAGGTGCACGACGATGGGATCGACGTACCCGTCGGGATAGAAATCGGTGAAGCCGACGCCTTCGTAGGCCTTGCCACCGAGGTGCGGAACGTGGAGGTCCGCGATCTGCACGGTCGACGGCAGCACCACCTCGCGGGCGAGGATGCCGGGCGCCGGCCCCCCCGCCCCACCGCCCTCGCCGCCCTCGGCGGCGCTGATGAAGTAGCGCTGCTGGTCGAGGTCGACGCTCAGCCGGTAGGTGCGCCCGTCGAGAATCGCCTCTTGCTGGAGGAACCGGAAGGTGGCGGCCAGCTTGCGCGTCTGCGCGATCAGCTCGGCATGCGACTGGTCGCGGAAGCGCGGCACGGCCAGCGCCACGACCACGGCGATGATGAGCAGGACCAGGCCGAGCTCGATGAGCGTGAAGCCGCCATCGCGGTGGCGCTGCGCCTCAGTCGATGTTGTGGTTGCTGATGTCGGCATTGTAGCCGTCGCCGCCCTCCACCCCATCGGCGCCGAGCGACACGATCACCACCTGGCGGCCATCGCTCTGGTAGAGATACTCGTTGCCCCATGGATCGACCGGAACCTTCGACAGATACCCGTCGGGGCTGAATTTGCGCGCCCGCGGCGGCGCTTGGATGAGCGCGATCAGCCCCTCGCCGGAGGACGGATAAAACCCGTTGTCGAGCTTGAACAGGTTGAGCGCTTCTTCGATCGCCTTGACGTCGGCCTTGGCCTTGGTGACGCGCGCGTCGTCGGTGCGGCCGATGATCTTCGGCGCCACCAGCGCCACGAGCAGGCCGAGGATGAAGACCACGACCATGATCTCGATGAGCGTGAAGCCGGCGGTGGACGACATCATCCGACGCATGGGGCACCTCCAGAGCAGTCGCGTGCGGCCTCGCCCGCTCATTTGACCAATTGGTTGAGCTCGAAGATCGGCAACAGGATCGCCATGACGATGAACAGCACGACGCCGCCCATGAAGATGACCAGCACCGGCTCCATGACGCTGCTCAGCGCCGACACCGACGCTTCCACTTCGGTGTCGTACGCGTCGGCGGCACGAGCCAGCATCTGTTCCAGCTCGCCGCTCTTCTCGCCGACGGCGATCATGTGCACCAGCAGCGGCGGGAAGAGACCGCTCTTCTTCAGCGGATCGGCGACGCTCTGCCCTTCGCGGATGCTGTTGCGGCCGTCCTCGATGGCGTTGCTCAAGACCATGTTGCTGACCACGTGGCGAACGATATCGAGCGCTTGGAGCAGCGGGATCCCGCCCAGCAGCAGGGTGGAGAGGGTGCGCGCGAAACGGGCCAAGGCGACCTTCTTCAGCACCTTGCCGAAATACGGAATCGCCAGCGTCAAGCGGTCGAAGCGCAGCCGGCCGGCCGGTGTGCGAATCGAGACGCGCACCGCCAGCACGGCGGCGCCAATGACGGCGAGAATCGCCCACCAATACGACGACAAGAAACCGCTGATGGCGAGTAAGATCACGGTCATGGATGGCAGCTGGGCGTGCGTCTCCTCGAAGATGCGCGTCATCTTCGGGACGACGTAGGAGAGCAGGAAAAAGAGGATCGCCATGCTGATGATGCCCATGAACACCGGATAGGTCAGCGCCGAGCGCACCTTGGCGCGCAGCGCCGCCGCCCGCTCGGTATAGTCGGCGAGGCGGATCAGGACGATATCGAGCGCGCCGCTGGCCTCGCCGGCGCGTACCATGTTGACGTAGAGATCGTTGAACACGGCGGGATGTTGCTTGAGCGCGTCGGCGAGGGTGCTGCCCTCGACCACCCGCTCGCGCACCTGTGACAGGATCCGTTTCTGGCGCGGGTTGTCGACCTGCTCGATCAGGGCGCCGAGGCAGTCAACCAGCGGCAGGCCGGCGCCGACCAGCGTGGCGAGTTGGCGGGTGATGAGCGCCAGGTCCTGCGGGGTGATGCGCTCGAACAAGCCCGACAGGTCGCGCCCCAGCCCCGCCAAGCGCCCCGGCGCGGCGCCTGTCGATGCCACCTGGCCGCGGGTCTCGCTGAGCTCGGTGGGGAACACGCCCGCCTTGCGCAGTTTGAGGCGGGCGTTCTTGGCCGTGTCAGCATCGATGATGCCGCCGACGTTGCGGCCTCGCTCGTTGAGCCCCTTGTAGGCGTAAACCGGCATGTCGCCTGGGCTTCCGACGCCGACACCGCCGAGCAGATTCAGCCGGCAGCGCCGCTCGGGCGGCTAGCCCAGATCCTCCTGCGTGACGCGTAAGACTTCCTCGATCGTGGTCATCCCGTTCAGCACCTTCTCGGCGCCGTCTTCGCGCAGCGAGGTCATGCCCTTGGCGGCGGCGATGCGCCGGATCGAAGAGGAGTCCGCCGCCTTCATGGTCAGATTGCGCACCTCATCGTCGATCACCAGCAGCTCGTGGATGCCGAGCCGCCCGCGGTAGCCGGTCTGCTTGCAATCGGGGCAGCCGCTGCTGGCGCGGTAGACCGTGTGTCCCTCGAGCACGTCCGCCGAGACGCCGAGCTGGCGCATCTCCTCGACCGAGGGGCGATAGGGCTCGCGGCAGGTCGGGCACACCCGGCGCAGCAGCCGCTGCGCCATCACGGCGATCACCGAGGAGGCGACCAGAAAGGGCTCGATCCCCATCTCGATCAAGCGCGTGATCGCCCCGCACGAATCGTTGGTGTGCAGGGTGGAGAACACCAGGTGGCCGGTGAGGGCCGCCTGGATGGCGATCTTCGCCGTCTCGGCGTCGCGGATCTCGCCCACCATGATGACGTCGGGGTCCTGGCGCAGAATCGAACGCAGGCCGCTGGCGAAGGTGAGCTCGATCTTCGGATTGACCTGGATCTGCCCGACGCCGTGCAGCTGATACTCGATCGGATCCTCGATGGTGATGATGTTCTTGTCGGTGGTGTTGATGCGCGACAGCCCGGCGTACAGCGTCGTGGTCTTGCCGGAGCCGGTGGGGCCGGTGACCAAGACGATGCCGTGCGATTGATGAATGAGGGTGTCGACGCGCGCCAGCTTATGGCCGTTCAGACCCAGCTCATCGAGCTGCAGGATGGTGGAGGAGCGGTCGAGCAGACGCATGACGACGCGCTCGCCGTAGGCCGTCGGCACGGTCGAGACGCGGATATCGACTTCCTTGCCGGCCAGCTTGATGCGGATGCGTCCGTCTTGCGGCAGGCGTTTCTCGGCGATGTTGAGGCCGGCCATGATCTTGACGCGCGAGATGATCACCGGCTGGAAGCGCTTCGGCGGCGAGATGATGTCGTACAGAATGCCGTCGATGCGGAAGCGCACCGACAGGTCGCGCTCGAAGGGTTCGATGTGGATGTCGCTGGCCCGGTCCTTCACCGCCTGGAAGAGCACCGAGTTGATCAACCGGATGATCGGCGCCTCCTCGTCGGCGTCGAGCAGGTCCTGGGTCTCCTCGAAATCCGTCGCCATCATCTCGAGGCGGTCTTCGTCGAGGCCTTCCATCAAGTCGCTGGTCTGGCTCGCCGCCGCGTCGTAGATGCGGTTGATGGCGTCGACGATCACGCTGCCGGGCGCGACCACGACCTGTACCGGGTGGTGGAGCAAGACGCGCACGTCATCGAGCGGCCCGAGTTGGCTCGGATCGGCGGTGGCGACGACGATGCTGTCGCCGGCGCGGCGCACCGGCAGCAGCTGGTAGCGCTTGGCGAAGTTGATCGGCAGCTTGTCGACGCACTCCGCGGCCGTGCCGTCATCCGGCAGCTGCTCGACGTACGGCAGCCCGAAATGCGTCGCCAGTGCGCGCGCGAAGGCGCGCCCGTCGACGGCGCCCATCTCCTGCAGCACGTCGCCCAGGCGCTTGCCATCGCGCTGGCGCTCGCGCGCCTTCTCGATGATCGCCTCGGAGACGGCGCCCTGCTCGATCAAGCAGGCTTCGAGCGATTTGGCCGCGACTGCCATGACCGGCTCAGTGTAGCGCAGACCACGCCGACGCGTCAGCGGAGGTGGCGTCGTTCAGCGAGCGCCAATGCAGAAAGTCGCCCTTGCTCGGGTCGACCGGCAGACCCTCGGGATAGATCGCCAGCGCCTCGTGCGCGCTGGGGTAGGCATCGAGCACGCGGTAGTAGCCCTCGAACTTGTCGCTGGCGAAGCGGTACTGTTGCCCGCTGCGGAACAGCGCCGTCAGGTGCGAGTCCGCCGGCAGCTCGACGGCCACCAACCCGCTGGTGGTCTGCAGGCTCGGCGGCGGCGTGCCCCGTTCGGCAAAGGCGGCGAGCAGCACGTAGCGAGCCGGCGGGCTGGGTACTGCGGGTGCGGCACTGGCGATCGCCGACTCGTCGATCGACGGACGCGCCCCCAGGGTCACCTCGCGCGCTGCCGTGCCCTCGCCTGAGGCCGGCGGGAGCGGCGGCGGCCGATAGATGGTCGCCCCCTTGCCGTCCTCCGCGCTGCTGGCTTCCGGAGGGATCTCGGGCGTCCACGACGGGTGGTCGAGTACCTTGCGCTTGCGATAGCGGATGCCCTGTTCTTCCATGAACGACTTCATCTGATCGCGGCGCTCCGCCGACTTGTCGCGGTGCTCGGCGGCGTCGCGGATGATGTGCGGGGTGAGGAAGATCAGCAAGTTGATCTTCTCGCGCCGCCCCGACGTGCTGCGCATCAGGTTGCCGAGCACGGGAATGTCGCTGAGAAACGGCACGCTGTTCTCGCGGTTGCTAGTATCGTCGGAGATCAGCCCGCCGATCACCACCGTCTGCTTGTCGCGCACCACCACCGAGGTGGTCGCCGAACGGATGGTGGTGACCGGACCGAGCTGGCTGGCGTTGATCAGCGCGTTCGGCACCAGGGCCGACACCTCCTCGAAGATGTTGAGGCGGACCATGCCGCCGTCGGAGATCTGCGGCGTCAGGCGCAGCGTGATGCCGACGTCGCGGCGCTCGATGGTGTTGAAGACGTTGCCGAGGTTCGTCTCACTGGTCGACGTCGAGGCGATGAAGGGCACGTTCTGCCCGACGACGATCTCGGCCTCTTGGTTATCGGTGGTGACGATGTTGGGCGCCGAGAGGATGTTGACGTCGGTGTTGCCCTCCGAGGCCGAGATCAGCGCCACCTGCGCCGGCACCACGGTACCGTCCGGGAGCCGGATGGTCTGGTTGCTGGCGGCCGCGGCGATCAATCCGGGCAGGGTGCCGAGCGCCGCCGGGTTGTTGAGGGCATTGAGGTTGCCGAAGTTGACCCGCCCGAAGAGCACGCCGTTGTTGGTGCCGGCCGCGCCCTGCAGCTCGATGCCCAAGGCGCGGTTGGTCTCGAGCCGCACCTCCATGACGATGGCCTCGACGTAGACTTGACGGCGGCGCACATCGAGCTGAACGATGACCTGCTTGAGCGTCTCGTAATCCTGCGGCGAGGCGTTGATGATCAACGCGTTGGTCGAGGGGTCGGCGGTGATGCGCACGATGCCCTCGAACTCGCCCCCGCCGCCGCCGACGACCGACGCCACTCCGCCCGGTCCACCGGCACCGCCGAACGCTCCGCCGGCGCCACCGAAACCGCCGCCGCCAAAGCCGCTCTGGCCGCCCCCGCGCAAGCTGCCGCTGCTGCCGCCGCCGAACCCGCCGCCACCAAACCCGCCGCCGAACCCGCCGCCGCCGAACCCCTGACCGCGGGAGCCGAAGTTGCTGCCGAGGCCGCCGAGCCCACCCTGTTGACCCAGTCGGCCGCCGCGGCAGCTGGTCTGGCCCGACAGGCCGCGGCCGAGCAGACCCGGGGTCAAGCCGCCGGCGCCGCCACCGCCGATCAAGTCGGAGAGCACCGGGACGATCTCGAAGGCGTTGGCGTGTTTCAGGTAGTAGACGTGGATGCGCCCGGTGCCGAACGGCAGCGGCACATCGAGGCGGACGATCAGATCCTTGATCTTGCGCATCTCCAACGGGCCGGCGACGAGGATCAGCGCGTTGGTGCGTTCGTCGGGGATGATTTTGTAGGAGGTCGCCCCGGTGCCGCCCTGCACCGGCCTCACCGACGAGCAGCGCTTCGCCGTCGACGC
>CAYYWP010000113.1:0-15188 GCA_964475125.1 uncultured Binatia bacterium (SeqCode)
CAGAGCAGGCGGAGGACGAGGGTCCAGGATGCTGAGAAACCCGCCGCTCACCCTGAGCCCGTCGAAGGGTGAGCGGCGGGTTTCTCAGCGTCCTGCTGGAGATAGAGAGAGTGAACCCCGAACCCGATCAACGATGACGATGGAGCAGCGCTCGACCTCATACACGCCGCCCGTAGGTTGCTGGTTCCCTCCGCCTTTCGATACCAGCCGCCCGGAAAGGAGTAGGGGCGCACGGCGTGCGCCCGGCGGGGGGTCGTGGGTGGTTCCCTGCGCGGGAAGACGAACGACCTAACAACCTTCTCTTGAGCCGAGCCCCCCTAGGGCGAACGCGCCAGCCAGCGCTTGCGCAGCAGCAGCGGGACGATCACCAACACGGCCAAGACGGCCAGTGCGACGATGAATGGCCGCGCGCCGCTGTCCGTCAACGAGTTGCTCAACAGCGCACCCAACAGCGAGTTGCCCAGGAAGGTGTAGGCCAGGGCGCGCGGCGTCAGGCCGCCGAGTACCGCCAGCGCATAGGACAAGATCGGCATGCTGGAAAGACCGGCCCCGTAGTTCACCGCCGTGAGTGGTACCACCGGCACCAGGTACAGGACGAAAACCAACCCGACGCCCCATTCCGCCCTGGCCAGGTGCTGGAAGCGGGCCGGCAGCCGGGCTGTCACGTAATCGTGCCCGAGCCAGCGCGCCAGCAGGAAGGTGATGAGCCCGGCGGCGATGCCGCCGACGACGGCATAGAGGGTGCCGAAGTAGGGGCCGAACGCCAGCCCGGCGGCGATGAACAACACCGTCGACGGGAAGAAGACGAACGGCCGCATCGCCACCACGGCGATGTAGGCGAGTGGGGCGAGCGCCCCCCAGCCCAGCACCGTCTCGCGCAGCGTCGCCGGATCGAGCGGCAGCTTGCTCAGATTCAGCAGCGCCACCGCGCCGCTGGCGGCCAGAAAGGCGAGGAAGGCAAAGAAGCGCCAGCGCGCCTGGGCGGACGTCGGGGGGTCCACACTCCCTCCCTAAAGGGACCCGCCGTGTCGAGCACGCTCTGAGTGCTGGTATGAACCCCGACACGTCAACGGCGTCCCTGATCTGCGCCCCGTTCACGCTTATTGCTGATTACGGCGAGCAGGAAAGCTCCCGCGGCGACTCCGAAGACAGAGAAATCCAGCGGGGCTTTGACCCCCAGTGCCAGCGTCATGGTGAGCGCGAACGAGAGTAGGAGTAATCCGGCTGCGAAAGCCACCCAGCGCAGGTGCCGCCCGATGAGAAACCCCAATGCCAGAACGACCTCGGCCAATGTCGCGGCCCAACCGAGCCCGGGGATGGAAGCCTGCGGAGCGAACCAGTTCAACTTGGCGACGTAATCGAGAAACGGCTGCCAATCCCCCCAGGCGACGCCGGGCGCCCCCGGTGGTCCCCACAGACCGAAGCGGTCCGCAACCGCGGAGAGGAACCCGGCGGCGAGAGCGAGACGAAGGAACCACTGCGCGGCGGTTTCAATCTGTGCTTGGCGCATTCTTCTACTCCAGCGCCGCCCAGTCCGGCCGGAGGCACAGCCCCGCTTACATCCGCCCGCGGCCGCTCAATGCCGACAGACCCTGTGAGATCATGTCGTTGAGGTCGTCGGTGACGTGGCCTTTCGGGGTGAGCTGGTTGACCAGCTCGGGCAGGACATTGGCCATGGCCGACATCGCCTGCTGTGGCGGCATGCCGAGCTGAGCGGCCAACTGACCGATGCCGGAGGCGCCGAATACCTGCTGCAGCTGGTCGGCCGAGATGCCGAGGTTGGGGCCGGTGCTCACCCACGAATCGGCCTGACGCGCCAGGCCGTTCTGGCGGAACATGTCGAGCACGCCGTTGAGCCCGCCGTTCTGTTGCAGCATCGACAGCGCCACGGTCAGCAGGGTACCCAGCTGGGCCTGGTTGCCACCCACCAAGCTGCTGAGAATCGCTTCCAGTGGATTGCCGGCTTGCGGGCCCTGCCGTCGCTGCTGCGCCCCGCCGCCGAGCGCCGCGCCGAGAACGTTGCCCAGAATCTCATCCATGAGTCCCATAGCGGATGACCCTCCAGCGCCGAGTATAGGCCGCCGGCAATACGCTTGGCCATCTCCGGCGCCGTGTCGGGACGCACGGCGTGCCGCCCCCCCCAACTGCCCTCGCCGGGTTGCCGGCGCGGCGCCGCGCGCGGTAGAGTCCGCACCGCTCCGCCCCCCTGTCATGTCGCAGTACGTGCCCCAGGCCGAGTCGCCCGAGATCGCCCGACGCGAGCAGCTCGTCGAGTACTTCACCGCCGCTGCCAAGCCACGCGAGCAGTGGCGGATCGGCACCGAATACGAAAAGGTCGCGGTGCGCCGCGGCGATGGCCGGGCGGTGCCCTATTCGGGGCCGCGCGGCATCGAGGCGCTGCTCAAGCGCCTGGCCGACGACTACGGCTGGGAGCCGCTCGAAGAGGACGGCCACATCGTGGCGCTGCAGGGCAACAAGGCGGCGATCACGCTCGAGCCGGGCGGCCAGGTGGAGCTGAGCGGTGAGCTGTGCGAGAGCGTCCACTGCGCCGCCGCCGAGTTCACCGAGCACATCAGCCAGATCGTCACCGTCGGCGATCAGCTCGACATCGCGTTTCTCGGCCTCGGCATGCAGCCCGTGACCCGCGTCAGCGAGTTCGAGCTGGTGCCCAAGCGCCGCTACGGCATCATGTGGCCGCACATGGCCCGGGTGGGGACGCTCGGCCAGCGCATGATGACGCAGACGGCGACCGTGCAGGTCAATCTCGACTACGGTAGCGAGGCGGACGCGATGCTGAAGCTGCGCGTCGGGCTTGCCACCGCGCCGCTGCTCACCGCCATGTTCGCCAACTCACCGCTGTGCGACGGCGACCTGAACGGTTTCGCCTCCTTTCGCGGCCATATCTGGACCGCCACCGACCGGGCCCGCTGTGGCTTGCTGCCCTTCGCCTTCAAGCCGTCGGCCGGCTTCGACGATTACGTCGAGTGGGCGCTCGACGTGCCGATGTATTTCATCGTCCGCGGCGGCACCTGGTTCGACATGACCGCCTCCAGCTTCCGCCACTTTCTCGCCAACGGCCATCAGGGACACCGCGCCACCATGGCCGACTGGGCGGTGCATCTGACGACGCTGTTTCCCGAGGCGCGGCTGAAGGGCTACCTGGAGCTGCGCAGCGTCGATAGCCAGGCGCCGGAGCTCATGTTGGCGGTGCCGGCGTTGGCCAAGGGGCTGTTCTACGACGACGACTGCCTGCTCGCGGCCTGGGATCTCGTCAAGCCGTGGTCGTGGGAGGAGCGCGTCCAGCTCTGGCACGCGGTTCACCGGCAGGGCCTGCAGGCTCGCATCCGCCGGCTGTCGGTCGCCGAGCTGGCCCGCGAGCTGGTGTCGATCGCCGTCGCGGGGCTGAGCCGGCAGGCGCTGCGCAACGCCGCCGGCGACGATGAGTCGATCTACCTGGAGCGCCTGGAGCACCTAGTGCGGCGCGGGCGCTGCCCGGCCGACGCGGTGATCGAGCGTTGGATCGGCGAGTGGCACAGCGACGTGCACCAGCTCGTCGCCGGCAGCTCGTATCGCATCGCGGCGTGATTTCCCGCCCGCCGGCTCGCGCGCCAGACGCATGAGCCCGCTATCCAACCGGCCCTCGTCGCCCGCCCGCCGTCGCGTCGCGCCGGCCCGGCCCAACGGCCTGATCGTCTGGCTCAGCGACTTCGGCAGCCGCGATGCCTACGCCGGCATCATGAAGGGCGTGGCGTTGAGCGTGTACCCGCGCCTCCGCGCGGTCGACCTGACACACGACATCCCACCCCAGGCGGTGGCGGTGGGCGCCCAGGTGCTGCGCAGCGCCGTGCCGTACTTTCCCGCCGGGACGGTGTACTGCGCCGTGGTCGATCCCGGCGTCGGCTCGGCGCGCCGGGCCGTTGCCGTGCACACCGAGCGCGCCATCCTCGTCGGCCCCGACAACGGCCTGCTCGCTCCCGCCGCGCTGCTCCTCGGCCCGCGCGCCGTGCACGCGATCGAGAATCGCGCCCTGTGCCGCCCGGCGGTCAGCCGGACGTTCCATGGCCGCGACGTGTTCGCGCCGGTCGCCGCGCACCTGGCGCGCGGCACCCCGCTGGCCCGCGTCGGCCCGGCGCTGCGCGGCCTCCAGCCGCTGGCCTTGCCGGAGGCCGTGATCGGCGCCGACGGCGTGCGCGGCGAGGTCATCTACGTCGATCGCTTCGGCAACCTGCTCACCAACATCGAGGCCACGACGCTCGACAACTTCCGCCCTGCCGACCTTTTCGTTAGGGTGGCCGACATGGCGGTCGCACCGGTGCGCTCGACATACGCCGAGGTCGAGCCCGACGCCTTGGTCGCGGTGGTGTCGAGCTGGGGCGGCGTCGAGGTGGCGGTGCGCAACGGCGATGCGGCCACCCGCCTCGGCGCCGGCGTCGGCACGCCGGTGACCGTCTATTCTGGGTGATGGCGGCGCGCGGACCGATCGGCCTGCCGGCACGGGCGGACACCACCGGTGGCCTCTATCCGAGTCAGGCCGCGCTGGGAGTGCCGCGGGCCGCGCCGCGCCAGCGCGTCGGGCGGCACCTGCTGCTGTTCGCCGCGACGTTCGGCACGGCGGCGCTGGCCTACGCATTTGAGCAGGTCGATGTCGTCTCCCAGCCGCTCGGCATTCTGATTGGCGTGCCCTACGCCGCCAGCTTGATGGCGATCCTGCTGGCCCACGAGTTCGGACACTACCTGACGGCGCGCGCCCACGCCGTCGATGCGACCCTGCCGTTTTTCATCCCGGCTCCGCCGAGTTTCTTCCTCGGCACGTTTGGCGCCTTCATTCGCATGCGCAGCCAGCCGCCCTCCCGTCGCGCCCTCTTCGACATCGGCGCGGCCGGTCCGTGGGCCGGCATCGCCGTCGCGATACCGGCGGTGATCGTCGGGCTCGCGCTCTCCGAAGTGAGACTCGGCCACGCGGCGGACACGCTTGACCTCTTTCTCGGCGACTCCCTACTGTTTCGAGGCCTCAGTTGGCTCGTCCTCGGCACGACGGACGATGAGGCGGCGATCATCCTGCATCCAATCGCCTTCGCCGGCTGGGTCGGATTCCTGGTGACCGCGATCAACCTGATTCCAGCCGGGCAGCTCGATGGCGGGCACGTCGTCTACGCCGCGCTCGGTGAGCGCTGGCACCGCCTGATCTCCATCGGGACGGTCGCGGCGCTCCTCGCCCTCGGGCTCACTGGGGCTTGGACGTGGCTCCTTTTGGCGGCGCTGCTCGCCGTGCTGGGGCTGCGTCACCCCCCCCTTGCCGAGACGACTGTCGGGCTCGACCGGCGCCGCGGGTGGGGCGCCGCGGCGACGCTGCTGTTGTTCATCCTGACCTTCACGCCGGAACCGACTTGGCGTGCCAGTCCGACGCCGCCCGTGCCGCGCTTCCCTGAGGCGATTCCCGTCGCGGTGCCTGTGCCGCCGCCCGCTGGCGATGGAGTGTGGCTATGAGCGCCCGGCCGAGCTGGGACGAGTACTTCATGACCATCACCCGCCAGGTGGCGGAGCGCTCGACCTGTCTGCGCGCCAAGGTCGGCGCGGTGATCGTGCGCGACCGCAGCATCCTCGCCACCGGCTACAACGGCTCCCCGGCCGGCCTGCCGCACTGCCTCGACGTCGGCTGCCTGATCTACAAGTCCCAGCGCCCCGACGGCGACTGGGAGGAGAACTGCTTTCGCACCATCCACGCCGAGATCAACGCCATCGCCCAGGCGGCCAAGAACGGGACCGCGATCCGCGAGGCGGCGATCTACGTCACCCACACGCCGTGCATTCATTGCTTCAAGTCGCTGATCAACACCGGCATCACCCGCATCTGCTTCGAGAAGGCCTACAAGGTGCACACCCTGCAGGAGCTGCTGCAGTACACCCCGCAGGTCGAGCTCGTGCAGGTGGAGGCGCCGGTTTCGAATGACCAGCGCGGCCTTGTTCGACTGGCTGGTAACCCTGAAGGGGGAAAAAACCGGAACCACAGATGAACGCGGATGACCACAGATGAACACCGATACGGGTCATGACGGCGGGTGGGGAGGCGGCGAAGACGCTCGCGTCCGGAAGACGTGTCTTGGCGCAACGGGCCGTGGTTTCGACCCGCTCCCATCGGCGTTCATCTGTGTTCATCGGTGGCGTTTATCTTCGCTTTCAGGTTAGGGCGTTACGCTGGTAGCGGTTGTGGGGACTGGAAGAACCTCGCAACACGGGAGGCGGATCGAGATGGCCAAAGTGCTGATCAAGAACGGGCGCATCGTCACGGCGGTCGACGACTACCGCGCCGACCTGCTGGTCGTCGACGGCCGCATCGAGACCATCGGCAAGCAGCTCAGCGCCGCCGATGCCGAGGTGCACGACGCCAGCGGCTTGTTGGTGATTCCCGGTGGCGTCGACGTGCACACCCACCTCGACTGGGAGTTCGGCGTCACCCACACGGTCGATACGTTCGGCTCGGGCACCAAAGCGGCGGCGTTCGGCGGCACGACCACGCTGATCGACTTCTGCAACCAGGACCGCGGCGCCAGCCCGCTGGTCGGGCTCGAGGGCTGGCACAAGCGGCGCGCCAGCGCCTGCATCGACGTCGGCGCGCACATGATCATGCTCGACGTCAACGAGCAGAGCCTGATCGACATGAAGACGCTGATCCAGCGCGAGGGCGTGACCAGCTTCAAGCTGTTCATGGCCTATCCCGGCGTGCTCATGCTCGACGACGGCGCCATCTTCAAGGCCATGCGCGTCGCCGGCGCCAACGGCGCGATGACCTGCATGCACGCGGAGAACGGGCAGGTCATCCAGGTCCTGGTGCAGGAGGCGCTGGCCCAGGGCAATCGGGCGCCGAAGTATCACGCCACCACCCGACCGGCGATCCTCGAGGGCGAGGCGACGCACCGCGCCATTCGCCTCGCCGAGTTGGCCGGGACCCCGCTGTACATCGTGCACCTGTCGGCGGCCGAGGCGCTCGCCGCGGTGGCCGAGGCGCGCGACCGCGGCATCCGCATCCACGCCGAAACCTGCCCGCACTACCTGTTCTTGACCGAGGAGGAATACGATCGCCCGCAGTTCGAAGGCGCCAAGTACGTGATGACGCCGCCGCTGCGCGATCGCCATCACCAGGCGCAGCTGTGGCGCGGCCTGCGCACCGACGACCTGCAGGTGGTGTCGACCGACCACTGCCCGTTCTGCTTCAACGAGCAGCCCTACGGCATGCAGTACTCCAAGCAGCAGGGTCGCGACGACTTCAGCAAGATTCCCAACGGCGCGCCGGGGGTGGAAACGCGCATGCCGCTCATCTTCGACGGCGCCGTGCACCAGCACGGCATGTCGATCAATCGCTACGTCGAGCTCACCGCCACCGCGCCCGCCAAGCTGTTCGGCCTGTTTCCGAAGAAGGGAACCATCGCGGTGGGGTCGGACGCCGACCTGGTGCTGTTCGACCCCGACGAGCGGTGGACGATTCGCCAGGCCGACCTGCACGCCCGGGTCGACTACACCCTGTTCGAAGGCCGCGCCGTCACCGGCCGGGTGAAGAAGGTCTTCCTGCGCGGCCACTGCATCGTCGACGGCCCGACCTGGCATGGCCGCGAGGGCATGGGCGAGTATCTGCGGCGGGGGGAAAGCGGGAAAGCGTAGGGCGGCGTGGGTTAGGTTGTTAGTTGTTAGGTTGTCTTACCTAACAACTTAACAACCTAACAACTAACAACCTAACACGCTGCCTCTACGGTTGCAGCCGGCCCATCCGCCAGCCGCGCCGCGTGCGCGTGAAGAGCTCGCGGTCGTGCAGGCGGTACGGCCGCTGGGTCCAGAACTCGATCGATTCGGGAACCAGACGGAAGCCCGTCCAGTGAGGCGGTCGCGGCACCGGGCGGCCGCGGTAGCGGCGCGCCAGGGCGCGGAAGCGGCGCAGCAGCAGGGCACGGCTGGCGATCGGCGCACTCTGCGCCGAGGCGAGGGCGGCGAGCTGGCTCTGGCGCGGGCGCGTCGCCCAGTAGGCGTCGGCCTCGCGCGCAGCGACCAGGCGGGTGCGGCCTTCGACGCGCACCTGGCGGTTCAGCGCTTCCCAGTGGAACAGCAGCGCCGCGCGCCGCCGCGCCAGCAGCTCGCGCCCCTTGGGGCTGTGGGCGTTGGTGTAGAAGACGAAGCCGTCGGCGTCGGCGTGCTTGAGCAGGACCATACGCACGCGCGGGCGACCACGCCGGTCGGCGGTGGCCACGGCCATCGCCTCCGGCAAGCGCAACGCCGTGCGGCGCGCGGCGGCGAACCAGCGTTGAAAGCGTGCGATCGGGTCGGCGGGCATGGTCGTCAGATCCCTGCGTACCACAGATGAACACCGAGCCCCGATCCACCCCCGCACCGATGAGCGCATATAGCATCCTGACAGAGGGGCACACGCGGCGCCATCAGGGAGACCTCTCGATTGCCTGAGCAGAGGGTGCTTCGCTCTGTGTTCATCGGTGGGGCGGCGGCCGGGCTCCGTGAGGATCTGTGGTTCTCAGAGGTCAGCCGCCGCGATCGGGGCGCCAGCGCAGGCCGAGGTTGACGATGCGCTGCAGCAGATCCGCGTACGACATGCCGGCGCGCTCGGCCGATTCGGCGAAGTCCTCGCCGTAGGCGAGCTGCGGGTTGGGATTGGCCTCGAGCACGTAGACCTTGCCGTCGCCGTCGAGCCGCAGGTCGATGCGCGCGTAGCCGCTCAGGTCGAGGGTGCGGTAGATGCGCTTGCAGAGGTGTTGCACCTGGTCGGCCAGACTGGCGGGCAGGTTCTTCGCCGCGGCCGACTTGATGCCGCGCTTCTCTTGGTAGACGCGACTCCACTTCACCCGGTCGGTGGCGATGTGCCAGAGCTCGTCGGGCATCTTGGTGAACAGCAGCTCCCAGACCGGGAACACCTCCAGGCGCTGGTTGCCGATCACGCCGACGTACAGCTCGCGGCCCTCGATGTAGCGCTCGACGATGGCGTCGGTGCCGATGGTGGTGTGGATGAAGCGCACGCGCTCGACCAGCTTGGCCTCGTCCTCGACGACGCTGGCCTGCGAGATTCCCGTCGAGGCCTCGCGCGTCAGCGACTTGACGATGAGCGGAAAGCGCAGGCGCTTGGGCTGGCGCACGGCACGGCCGATCGGGAAGACGGCGAAGTCGGGCACCGGGATGCGGTGGTAGGCGAGCAGCTTCTTCGACAACCCCTTGTCGCGCGCCAGCATGAGTCCGCGCGGGTTGCAGCCGCTGTAGGGCACGCGCAACAGCTCGAGGTAGCTGACGACGTTCTGGTCGAACAGCGGCACGCCGTGGAAGTGCTCGAGCAGGTTGAGCACGATGTGCGGCTTGCGCTCGTCGATGGCCTTGCGGATGACGCCGAGGTCGCCGCCGACGCCGAGGTCGTGCACCTCGTGGCCGAGGTTCTTGAGCGTGACCGTGACGTCGTACTCCATCTTCCAGTCGACCTGCCCGGTGTCGATGCCGGTGACGTCCTCCGGCGGCACCAGGTCCTCGTGCATCAGGGCGAGGATGCGCAGCTTCTTCACAGCCACACCCGGTGGTGGCCGCTGTGCAGGTAGTGCATCGTTTGCACGGCGACGTAGATGGTGAAGTCAAGCTTGGCCTGCTCCGGCGCACCGGCCAGGCGCAGATTCAGCTCTCGGCAGCGTTTGGCGATCTCGTCGATCACCTGGTTGATGGTGTACTGGTACTCACCGGTCCAACGCGCCACCAGCACGCGCACCTCCTTGCGGACGCGCTGGATGAAGCGCGTGGCCGAGGGATTGGCGCGCTGGTCGGCGGCGTCGGAGAAAAGGCGGCGCAAGTCGCGGTCGTAGACGTTGGGGTAGTCGACGCCGTAGCGCCGGCGCTTCGCGTCGTAGTGCTCGCCGAGGGTTTGGCGCAGCCGCGGCAGCGGATCGACGGTGCGCCGGCCGGTGAGCGGTGGCGCCAGCGGCCCGATCTCGCGCATCAGCGCGTCCACGTACTCGAGCTTGCGCAGCGCCGGCCAGCCCTGGTAACGGGCGCGCCACGGCGGCTCGGGCGTCAGCCAGACGGCGAAGGTCTCGGCGAAATCTTCATCCGGGTGGCTCTGGCCGTACCAGGGTTCGAGGTGCTGTACGAAGCTGCGGCTGTAGGGTCGCGGCGTGTAGAACTCGGGGTAGGCCTTGGAGGAGAGGCCGAAGAGCTGCTGGCGGCGATGGCGGCGGCGCAACCGGTAGGCTGTGTCGAGCGCGAGCCCGGCTACTTGACGCAGGAGGCGCATGCACCACTCGGGCGTGCCGCCTTCGACCTCCAGCATCTGAGCGAATTCCAGCCGGGCCAAGCGTGGGTGGGCGAGATAGAAGGGGATCGCCACCCCCGGCACGCCGTCGGGTGTGTACCATTCATCGGACAGCCAGAAATACGGTCGAAAGTGCTGCAGGCCGGCGGCGCGCAGCTCGCGCTGCAGGGTCCGGACTCGCGCTTCCAGCTCGGAGCCGCGAATGCGCAGGCCGAGATCGCACAGGCGGAGCTCGAGCAGCCTCTCATCCGGCCAGTCTTGCCACTCATGCGGCGGAAGGGGATGCGGCGGTTGCCGGGTCGCGACAACGGGCGCCGCCGGGCTGCGCGCAACCTCGGCCATCGAATGGCTCGCACCGTTGCCGCGCGGCGCGGGCGCCGTCAAGTCGCGGCGAGAAGCTGCCGGGCGGTGTCCTCTTCGTGGCCTTCGTGGTTTCAAAGCATTCCGGCCTAGGGCTAATCGTCATGGTGGGTGTGCGTGCTACTGAAGCGAGCGGCGCGAAACCGCCGCGGCCACCCGACATCTGAGCGCGAGGAGGGAAGCATGCACCGCATCCTGACACTGCTCGCTCGCGTGGCCTCTCTGGCTGCCGGCATCGCCGGCGTCCTGACGTGGTTGCCACCGACCCTGGCACGCCTGGTCGTCGGCACGGTGTTCTGGCAGTCCGGTTGGGGGAAGCTGAACGACATCGACCAGGTGATCGAGTATTTCACCGAGCTCGGCCTGCCCATGCCGGCATTCCAAGCCCACCTGGCGGCGACGGCGGAGTTCGTCTGTGGCGGCTTGTTGCTGCTCGGCCTGGCGACCCGCTTCGCCGTCGTTCCGCTCATCATCACCATGGCGGTGGCGATCCGCACCGCGCTGTGGGACCAGGTGGAGGGCGTGTCGAGCCTCTTCACGATGGTCGAGTTTCTCTACCTCGTGCTCTGCGTGTGGCTCGGCGTGAGCGGCCCGGGACCGTTCGCGCTCGATGCACTGCTCGCCCGGGTCGGCGGGCAGATTGGAGCGGCAGCCCCCTTCATGCGCCGCGGTTAGCCTTGATTCGACAAGAGAAATTGAACGCAGAGCGTTGCCGTGCGTCGCGGAGCGGCGCGCTCCAGCACCAGCGCGGCCCGTTTCGACCGGCGCTCATTGCCGTCGTTCGATCGGGTTGGTGACGATCTCGGCTGGGGTGGCGCCGGTGCGCGGGGCGCAGGTATCGAGACGGATGGGGGCGCGCGTCGTCGGGGGGGAAATCGGAGTCGTGACCATGAGCTCGTAGCGTTCGGCGGGCTGGTCGATGAGCCAGCAGTCGCCGTCGAGACGGATGGCCGGGTCGCGCGGGGCGAGTGACAGGGTTTGGTCCTCGAGGTGGGCGGTGCGCCGCACGCGAAGGGGCAGGGCGGTGACCGAATGCAGGCTGACGACGGCGCCGTCGAGGGTGGCGTAGCGATCGAAGTCGGTGCGCGCAAACAAGCGCGCGTTGTCCTCGGCGACGTTGCGTTCGACTCCCGATGTCGCCGCTTCCCAGTAACGGGCTCGGCCGGTGTCCAGATGCAGGAAGCCGTCGGCCTGGTAGAGGCCGACGCCGCCGACCCCGGCGCGCCGCAGTGCCTTCCACAGTCGGCGCAAGTCGAGCCCGACGGGTTGCACGTCGGCGGCCAAGCCTTCGGTGTGCAGCGATGTCTGTGCGACGCGCCGTCCATCGCCGCGCAGGGCGGCGTTGAAGGCCGGGCTGCGGTAGCCGGAGACGAGCCTCAGGTGCCGAGGCCGAAAGCGATCCTCGACGTAGTCCAGCAGCTCGATCAAGCGCAGCGATATCGAGCCGCTCTGGTCGTCGCCACGCGAGCGAAAGAACGTGTCGATGCGGGCCAGCGCCTGCGGGTCGTAGGTGCCGGCGGCGTCGCGGTAGCGGATGACCAGCGTCTCCGAGCGATGGGCGTGATCGAACCGAAGTTGCCCATCGCCAGCGAAATAGAACCGCGACGAGTCCGCCCCCCAGGTGGGCAAGGCGGTCGCGAGGATGCCGGCCGCCAGGATCGCGCTGAACCGCATGCTGCCTATACAGCCGAAACCGCCCGGCGAAGAAAAGGGGGACAGGCCGTTTTTCTCCATGCCGTGCTGAACAGATTCGTTTCGTATGCGAGCGAGAACGACGCCCGTCCCTGGCTGTCGATTGATTCTCGGGGCCGAGCGGTTCTAGGCTGAGCGGCGACAGCGACAGCGAGACTCCATGGACGGCATCTACGACCTCGGCGGCGTATGTGGCTTCGGCCGGGTCGAGGTCGAGGCGGGCGAGCCGGTGTTTCACCAGCCGTGGGAGGCCGTGACCTTTGCCTTGAACGCCCTCGGCGTTGCCGTGCTGGCGGCGTACAACGTGGATGAGTATCGCCACGCGGTGGAGCGCATGGACCCCCGGCACTACCTGACGGCGTCCTACTATGAGCGCATGCTGACCGGCGTGGCGACGTTGCTGGTCGAGAAGGGCGTGGTGGCGCAGGCCGAGCTCGAGGCGCGCGCCGGCGGGCATTTTCCCCTGTCGCGCCCGGCGGCCGCGGTCGACGGACTGGCCGCCGCTGCCAGTCGGCAGCCGGGCTTCGCGGTGGGCGATTCGGTCGTGGTGCGCGATCTGCACGCCGCCGGCCACACCCGGGTGCCGCGCTACGTGCGCGGCAAGCACGGTCGGGTCATTTACATCGCGCCGCGCTTCTCGTTTCCCGACGCGGCCGCCCACGGCCTGCCGCGACGCGAAGCGCACACCTATCACGTGCAGTTCTCGGCGCCGGAGTTGTGGGGCGAGGCGGCCGGCAGCGACGAGGCCGTGATCGTCGATCTCTGGGAAAGCTATCTGGAGCGGCGATGAGCGCTGCCCGCCGTTCCGCCACACCGGCACCGCCGGCCGAGCGGGCGCGAGCCCTGCAGGAGGCGCTGGCCGAGAAGGCGCTCGTGCCGGACGGCTTCCTGGAGTTCGTCACCGCGCGGGCCGAGCAGGAGTGGAGCCCGCGCAACGGCGCGCGGGTGGTGGCCCGCGCCTGGGTCGACGCGGCCTTTCGGCAGCGACTGCTGCGCGACGGCACCGCGGCCTGCGCGGAGCTGGGCTTCCGCGGCCCGCAGGGCGAGTACGTCGTCGTGCTCGAGGACACGCCAGCGGTTCACAACGTCATCGTCTGTACCCAGTGCTCGTGCACCGCCTGGCCGGTGCTGGGCCTGCCGCCCGAGTGGTACAAGAGCCCGGAGTATCGCGCCCGGGTCGTGCGCGAGCCGCGCACGGTGCTGCGCGAGATGGGTCTCGACCTGCCCGAGACGGTGGCGATTCGCGTCTGGGATACCAGCGCCGAGACGCGCTATCTCGTCCTGCCGCTGCGGCCGGCGGGCACCGCGGGGTGGAGTGAGGAAGCGCTCGCTGCGATCGTCACCCGCGAGGCGATGATCGGCGTCGCCGGGCTCGAGGCGGAGCGGCGATGACGCGAGGCAGGCGGGTCGCCAGCCTCGGTGACGAACGGGCGCGGGCCGCGACCGCGCTGCGCGACAGCGAGGTGCGCTGGCAGTACGCCCTGGAGGGCAGCGGCGACGGGGTGTGGGATTGGGACGTGCCGACGCACACCGTCTTCTTCTCGCGGCGCTGGAAGGAGATGCTCGGCTACGCGGAGCACGACATCGGCAGCGACTTGGATGAATGGCGGCGCCGCGTCCATCCCGACGACCGGGCGATGGTCACCGAGCTGGTCGAAAAACACCTGCGCGGAGAAACACCGCAATACGTCTGCGAGCATCGGGTGCTCTGCAAGAACGGGACGTACAAGTGGATCTTGGATCGCGGCAAAGTGCTGGTCCGCGATGCCGATGGCCGGCCGCTGCGGGTGGTCGGGACACACGGGGATGTCACCGAACGTCGGCGTCTGGAATCGGAGCTGCGCGCCGCGCAGGAGCAATTGGAGCAGCGCGTCAGCGAGCGCACCGCCGAGCTGCGCGCGGCCAACCAGGCTCTGCGTTCGGAGATCGCCGAACGCCACCAGGTGGAGGAGGCGCTGCGCGAGGCCAAGCAGGCCGCGGAGGCGGCCGACGAGGCGAAGAGCGAGTTCCTATCGATGATGAGTCACGAGCTGCGCACACCGCTCAACATCATCGTCGGCTACACGCAGCTGCTGGCGGAAGGGTCGCTCAAGCCACTCGAGGACGAGCAGGCCGAGGTGGTGCAGCGCATTCACCGCTGCGCCGTCGAGTTGGTGGAGCTCGTCTCGGCGGTGCTCGACTTCCGGCGCTTCGAGGTCGGACGTCTGTCGGTCGAAGCGGAGGCGGTGGAGGTCGACGCGCTGCTGCGGGAACTGCGCGACGAGATCGGCTGGGGGCGACAGCGCACGTCCGTGGAGCTGCACTGGCAGGTGGCGCCCGACCTGCCGACGCTGTGCACCGATCCCGGCAAGCTGAAGATGATCGTCAAGAATCTGGTCGGGAATGCGATCAAGTTCACCGAGCGCGGCAGCATCCGGGTAGAGGCGCGCCGCGACAGCGACGCCGTGCTGATCAGCACGGCGGACACTGGCATCGGGATTCCGCCCGACGAGCTGGCGGCGATCTTCCAGCCCTTCTACCAGGTCAAGCACGATCAGCGGGTGCGAGGCGGGACGGGCCTCGGGCTTTACATCGTGCAGCGCACGCTCGGGTTGCTGGGCGGGCGTATCGAGGTGGACAGCGAAGTGGGGCACGGGTCAGTATTCCGCGTCTGGATCCCTTCGCTCGCTGGGTCGCCGGCGCGCCAGCCGTCCTGAGCGCGGCGCGGGGCGGCGAACCGGCACATTGCTAGTCTTGATCGGACCAAAGAAATTCAACCCAGAGGCGCGGAGGCCGCAGAGAACGCGGAGCACGAGGGTCGAGCAGGATGCTGAAAAACCCGCCGCTCACCCTGAGCCCGTCGAAGGGTGAGCGG
>CAYYWP010000114.1:0-11504 GCA_964475125.1 uncultured Binatia bacterium (SeqCode)
CCGCCTGCCCGGGGGTGGGGTGGTGGATGGTAGGGGCAGGCCCCCGTGCCTGCCCCGGGGTGGCGGTGAGGATGATCACGCCGTGAACGTGGTTGGGCATGACCACGAAGGCATCGACCTCGACGCCGGGATAGAACGACTGCAATTCATCCCAGACCGTTCGCACCATCTGGCCGGCGTCGTTCGAGCACATCAGATCATCGACCACTTCGCCGAACAGACAGGCGCGGCCTTGGCCGACGATGGTGACGAAATACGCTCCCACCTGTGCGTAGTCGTAACCCGCGAGGCGGAGCGATCGACGACGCGGTGGTTGCCCGCTTGCGCTCGCGCTCAGCCCACTCACCACTTCTCGCCGAAGGGGCGCAGGTCGATCTCGAAGGTCCACGCCGAGCGGTCCTGGTGGACGAGCTGGTAGACGGTTTCGGCGATGGCGTCGGGCTTGAGAAAGAAGTCGTCCGGCCGGTCGGGCATCATGGCGCGCGTGGTGGCGATATCGATGACGCCGTCGACGATGACCAGGGCGACGTGGACGCCGTGTGGGCCGAGGCTGCGCGCCATGGACTGGGCGAGGGCGCGTTGCGCGGCCTTGCCCTGGGCGAAGGCGGCGGCGTTGGCGCCGCCGCGCAGCGAGGCGGTGGCGCCGGTGACGATCACGGCGCCGCCCCCGCGCGCCAGCATGTCGCGCGCCGCCGCCTGGCCGCACAGCAGCAAGCCGAGTGCGTTGACGCGCCAGCTCTGCTCGAGCATCTCGGGAGTGGTGTCCATGAAGCGGCTGAACGCACCCGATCCGGCATTGTGAATGAGCACGTCGACGCTCCCGAGGTCGGCGCGGATGCGACTGAACACCTCGGCCACGGCCGCCACATCGCCGACGTCCAGCGCATAGCCGCGCGCCGCCGGCACGGCGGCTTCCATCTCGGCCAGTACCTGGCGCGAGCGCGCCAGCATCGCGACGCGGTATCCCGCCGCGGCGAAGCGGCGCGTCAGGGACGCCCCATTGCCGGGGCCGACACCAGTGATCACACAGACCGGGTTTGGCATCCTCGTGGCTCCCTTCTCGCCGGCGTCTAGCACGTTTCCACGCCTGCGCGGTTACGGTGCACGCCCTTCCGCGCTTCGAACGCGCCGGCGGCCCTCTGTTCCGGGCGGCGGCGGGATGTGGTTTGCTCGCGGCATGATGCCGCGCGTGCTCACCATCGCGGGCTCGGATTCGGGCGGCGGCGCCGGGATCCAAGCCGACCTCAAGACGTTCACGGTCTTCCGCACCTACGGCATGAGCGCGGTGACGGCGCTGACGGCGCAGAACACCTGCGGCGTGGGCGGCATCTTTCCGGTCAGCCCCGAGTTCGTGCGGGCGCAGATCGACGCCGTGGCGAGCGACATCGGCATCGACGCAGCCAAGACCGGCATGCTCGCCACCGGGGCGATCGTCGCCGCCGTCGCCGCGGCGGTGCGGGCACACCGCATCGCACCACTGGTGGTCGATCCGGTGATCATGGCGCAGAGCGGTGCACGGCTGCTGGAGGACGAGGCGCGCGCCGCGCTGCTCGCCGAGCTGCTGCCGCTGGCGACCGTGGTGACGCCGAACGCGCCCGAGGCCGAGGCGCTGCTCGGCATGCGCGTGGAGACCGTCGCCGACATGCGCGCGGCGGCGCGCCGCCTGGTGGAGTGCGGTGCGGCGGCGGCACTGGTCAAAGGCGGCCACGTCGGCGGCGAGGAGTCGATCGACATCCTGTACGACGGACAGCGGTTTCACGAGCTGCGCGCGCCGCGCCTGGCGACGCCGCACACGCACGGCACGGGCTGCATGACCGCCGCCGCGCTGGCGGCGTGTCTGGCGCGCGGCCTGGGACTGGTCGAGGCGGTCGGCGAAGCCAAGCGCTTCGTCACCACCGCCATCGCCCACGCCCTCGCCCTCGGCGGCGGGCGCGGACCCGCCAACCCGCTGGCCTGGCTCGACGCGGCACCGCCGGCGCAGAGGTGACCGCCGCCGGGTGCGGGCGGGCTTTACAAGTCGGCCGCGCGTGGCCCAAGCTCATCGGCCGCGACGGAGGAATGAGAGCGATGGCGCAGATGCACTTCGGCGTGATGCTGCCGCAGATCAAGCGCACCTGGGCCGAGAGCCAGGCGGCGGCGCTGGAGATCGAGCGCCTCGGCTTCCACTCCGTGTGGTTCAACGACCACCTGTACGGCGTCCCGGCGCCGTCGATCCCGATCCTCGAGGCCTGGCCGATGCTCGCCGCCGTGGCGGCCATCACCCGGTGCGTCGAGCTCGGCACGCTGGTGACGCCGATCGGCTTTCGCAACCCGGCGCTGCTGGCCAAGACGGTGGCGACCGTCGACCAGATCGCCGGCGGCCGCGTCATCGTCGGCCTCGGCTGCGGGTGGTACGAAGAGGAGTTCCGCGGCTACGGGCTCGAGTTCCCGCCGCTCGGCGCGCGCCTGCGCCAGCTCGGCGAGGGCGTGGCGCTGATGCGGCGGCTGTGGAGCGAAGAGCAGGTGACGTTCGCCGGAGATTACTTCCGCACCGAGGCCGCGTACTGCGCCCCGAAGCCGCTGCGAGCGCCGCCGGTGCTGATCGGCGGCAGCGGCGAGCGGGTGCTGCTCCAGCTCGCGGCGACGCACGCCGACATCTGGAACAACCTCGCCGGGCACATCGAGGCGCTGGCGCACAAAGCCGCCGTGTTACGCCGCCACTGCGAGGCCGTCGGCCGCGATCCCGCCGCGCTGCGCGTCGCCCAGCAGGTGGTGGTCGTCATCGGCCGCGACGACGCCGATGCCAAGGCCAAGTCCGAGAAGGCGGCGCGCGTCTACGGCGCTCACCTGGGCGGCCGCATCGCCGGCACGGCGGCGCAGTGCATCGAGCAGGTTCAGGCCCTGGCGCGGTGCGGTTGTTCGCTGCTGATGATCGAATTCTTCGGCCGCGACATCCGCGAGCCGGCGGCTCAGTTCGCCGAGTCGGTCATGCCGGCCTTCACCTGAGTGCGCGGCGCATCTCCGGCGACCCCGGACCCTGGTCCCCGGCCCCTAGTTCTGCAGGCGGCTGAGGAAGAGCTGGATGCGCTGGGCGTTGGCGCCCAGGTCGCCGCGGCCGTCGCGCGACTTGGAGCGCATGTGAACCACGCTCTGGCCGTTGTCGGTCGGGCGAACCTCGATGACGAGGTCGTCCTTGAAGCGGAACAATCCGCTCGTGTCGTAGCCTTCCAGGACCCGGGTGCTGGCATCCTCGCGCGTGATCACCCAGCCGTCCATCGAGCGCGCCGCGGCCGCGACCTGGACGAACGCCTGCCCCGGCGCCAGCGCCAGCGTCACGGGGGCGAGGTCCGGGTACGCGTCGCGCTGTTGCCGTGCGAACGCCTCGCCGGGATAGGCGAGGTCGCGCCCGGCGTTGTCGGCGAGCGTCTGCGCATGGGCGAATTGCGGCGGATTGGCCGCATCGGTGCTGATGTCGTTGATCTGCGGGTAGCGATCGGTGAAGCCCGAGGCGATGAAGACGATGAGCAGCACCACGACCGACGGGACGATGCCGGCGGCGGTCGCAGCACGCGTCGGCGAGGGACCGAGGGCGAGGGCCAGCAGGCCGAGCGCGAGGCCGAGCACGCCGAGCAACAAGCCGGCAGCGAACAGCGTGAAGCCGGTCATCGGCTTGACGAACTCGAGGTACGCCAGCAGCGGGCCGAGCACCGCGGCGAGGACGCAGAGACGCCCGAGCCACGTGCTGGCCCGCCCGAGGCGCGAACGACTCGCCGGCATGACGCTGCCTTCCCCTTGGTCGTGAACGGCGCCTGGGAGGCGCCGCCCGCTGTTAGGCCGTGCGGTTGCGGGTGTCAAACGCCGTCGGGACGCACGGCGTGCGCGCGGTCGCGATCAGCCGCTCAACTCTTCGGCAAACTCCGGCGTGCTGAGGACGCGGATGTCGTAGCGCAACAACGAGGAAAAATGCCGCGCGTTATCGGTGACGACGAGTCGGGTGCGATGTGCGCGCGCCACCTCGGCGATGTGCAGATCGTATACACGGCCACCCGTGACGCGATCACTGACCGCGTCGCGTACGAACCGGTGGCGATCCGCCGACGGCAGATCGACGATCTCGCAGCGCGCCATGACCTCCTCTTCGAGCAAGCGTGCGGCGTCGGCGGCGGTCAACCGCAGCTCAGGGGGCAGCCGCGTCGCCACCGAATAGAACTCGAGGCAGCAGTGCCAAGCGGTCAGCGGCCGCTTGAGCGCACCGCTCGCCACCGCAGTCATCACCGCCTGCGCGGCATGCGAGTCGGGGCCGAGGTCGATGAGTCCCGCGATGAGCACCGTCGTATCGAAGAAGACCCGGCCCACTACGGCCATCGGTCGCGCTCATGCTCGACGAGCTTGGCCACGTCGACCTTCGGGCGCTTGCCGGCGGCGACGCGTGGCCGCGCCACGAGCCGGTTCCCGACGCGCTCGAGGCGCGGGCCGGGCGCGCTACGGACCAATCGGATGTCGGTGTTGTCGAGGAAAACCTCCAGCTCGGTTCCCGCCGTCAGCCCGGCGCGGGTGCGAATCGCCGCCGGAATGATCACCCGGCCCGCTCGATCGATGGTCGTCTTCATGCCGGATTCATACCATTTCATCTGGTATCAGCAAACCACACGTGCCCGGCGCCCCCGGCGGTGCGGAGGGGAACTCGTCGCCGCGCCGCACGGCTGGCATGCCTTGTGGGAACGCCGCGCGGCTTCTAGGCTCGGGCCCTGGGAAGGAGAACCGAGCGTGCAGATCTCGATCACCTGGTGCGTGCCCTGAAACTACTTGCCGCGCGCGACCAGGTTGGCCGCGTCATTGAAGAAAGAGTTCGGCGTAGAGGCTGAGCTGATCCGCGGCACCAACGGCGTGTTCGACGTCGTCGCCGACGGACAGCTCGTCTTCTCCAAGCACCAACTTCACCGCTTCCCGGAGGACGGCGAAGTCGAGGCGGCGATCCGGGCGCTGCGAAGGGCCTGAGGCGCAGCGCCGCCCGCGCCGCGGTGACGGTCGACGAGGCGGTGGTGGTGGGGACTCGCACTGACCGTGCGACGCCGGCCGCTTCAGTGTATCCGGGCTTGAGCGCCGCCGAGGCGGCGGCGCGTCTGGCGGCGGTCGGGCCGAATCAGCTCACCCCGCCGCGGCGGCGGGCCCTGCTGCTCGAGTTCCTGGCGCGCTTTCGCAACCCGTTGGTGATCCTCCTCCTGGTGGCGAGCGGCCTCTCGGCGCTCACCGGCGAAGTCACCAGCTTCGCCATCATCGCCGCCATCGTGCTGGTGAGCGTGACGCTCGACTTCGCCCAGGAGCACCGCGCTGGCCGCGCCGCCGAACGGCTGAAGGCCTCGGTGGCGGTGCGCGCGTCGGTGCGGCGCGATGGCGCCGTGCGCGAGGTGCCGGTGGCCGAGATCGTGCCCGGCGACGTCGTCCTGCTCGCCGCCGGCGACCTCGTACCGGCCGACGGCGTGGTGCGCGAGGCGCGCGACCTGTTCATCAACCAAGCCCTGCTCACCGGCGAGCCCTATCCGGTCGAGAAGCACGAGCACCGCCCGCTCATCCCGAGCCCGTCGGAGGATGAGCGCCGCCTTTCCAGCCCCAGTGGCGGACCGGCCGCCGACCCGGCCGGCGCCGCCGACGCGGTGTGCATGGGGACCTCGGTGATCAGCGGCACGGCGGTGGTTGAGATCGTCCGCACCGGCGCGCGCACGGCGTTGGGCGAGATCGCGGACACGGTCAGCGCCAAAGCGCCGCCGACGGCGTTCGAACAGGGCACGCAGGCCTTCGGCCTGTTCATCATGCGGGTCACGCTGCTGCTGGTGCTCGCGGTCGTGCTGATCAACACCCTGCTCGGCCGCCCGGCGTTGGAGTCGTTTCTCTTTGCGCTCGCCCTCGCCGTCGGTCTCACGCCCGAGCTGTTGCCGATGATCGTCTCGGTGTGCCTGGCGCGCGGGGCGTTGCGCATGGCGGCGCAGCGCGTGGTGGTCAAGCGCCTGGCGGCCATCCATGACCTCGGCAGCATGGATGTCCTCTGCACCGACAAGACCGGCACGCTGACCGAGGCGCGCATCCGCCTCGAGCAACACCTCGACGCCTTCGGCCGCGACAGCCAGCGGGTGCTGCAGCTCGCCTTCCTGAACAGCGCCTTCGAGACCGGCCTGCGCAGCCCGCTCGACGAGGCGATCCTCGCTCATGCCGGCGAGGTGGACGCCGCGGGCTGGGAGAAAGTCGACGAGGTGCCGTTCGACTTCGAGCGCCGCCGCATCTCCGTGCTCATCGACAACGGCCAGGAGCGTCTGCTGGTGGTCAAGGGGGCGTTCGAAGACGTGTTGCGCCTGTCGACGCACTGCGAGGGCGACGGCGCGGCGCAGCGGGCGATCGACGCCGACACCCGCGCCGCAATCGTTAGCCAGTTCGAGGCCTTGTCGCGGGAGGGCTTCCGTGTCCTCGGCATCGCCTGGCGGGCGGTCGAGCCCACCCACGCCCACGCCGTGGTGACCGATGAGACCGAGCTCGTCTTCGCCGGCTTCGCCGCCTTTCTCGACCCGCCGAAGGAGAGCGCGGCGCAGGCGCTGCGGGCGCTCGGCGAGGCGGGCGTGGCGGTGAAGGTCGTCAGCGGCGACAACGAGCTCGTCACCCAACACGTCTGCGCCCAGCTCGGGTTGGCCGTCACCGGGGTGCTGAGCGGAACCGAGATCGCGACCCTGGACGACCATGCGCTGCAAGCGGTGGTCGACGAGGTGACGCTCTTCTGTCGCGTCACGCCGGCGCAGAAGAACCGCGTCATCCTGGCGCTGAAGCGGCGCGGCCACGTGGTCGGCTATCTCGGCGATGGCATCAACGACGCGCCGCCACTGCACTCGGCCGACGTCGGCCTCTCGGTCGATGGCGCGGTCGACGTCGCCAAGGAAGCGGCGGCGCTGATCCTGCTCGAGCGCGACCTGCGCGTGCTGCACGCCGGCGTGATCGAGGGCCGGCGCACGTTCGGCAACATCATGAAGTACATCATGATGGGGACCAGCTCGAACTTCGGCAACATGTTCAGCATGGCCGGGGCGACGCTGATCCTGCCGTTCCTGCCCATGCTGCCGGTGCAGATCCTGCTCAACAATCTGCTCTACGACGTCTCCGAGCTGCCGATCCCGCTCGACGAGGTGGACGATGTGTACCTGCGCCGTCCGCGCCGCTGGGACATGCGCTTCGTGCGCCGCTTCATGGTGACCGTCGGGCCGGTGAGCTCGCTGTTCGACTTCCTGACGTTTCTGCTGCTGCTGCACGTCCTGCACGCGCACGAGGCGCTCTTTCACACCGGCTGGTTCGTCGAGTCCCTGGCCACGCAGGTGCTGGTGATCTTCGTCATCCGCACCCGGGGCTCTCCCCTGCGCAGCCGCGCCGCGCCCTGGCTCGTGGTCACCTCGCTGGCCGTCGTCGCCCTCGCCGTGGGGCTGCCGCTGACGCCGCTGGCGCCCGCCCTGGGCTTCGTCGCCCCGCCGCCGCTCTTCTACGTCGCGCTGGCGGTGATGGTGGCGCTGTACCTGTTCGCGGTGGAAGGCGTGAAGCGCTGGTTCTACCGCCGCTGGTCTTCGCGCCCTGCGTAGCGACGGAGTGTGTCGGAGCAGGGGTAAGGGCCGTGAGCGCTGTTCGTGAAGCGGACGTCGTCCACTCGTCACCGTGCGCTCATCGCGTTCCACTCACATCCGGGGCGGTTATCGCTCGCGCAGCTTGCGCACGTCGCCGAGGCGGAGGGTGAAGCCGGTGCGGTCGAAGTAGTTGAGCAGCGCGATGCTGAACTTGCGGCTGGCGCCGATCAGGTCGCGCAAGGTGGCGGCGGTGATCTCACCGTCGTGCGCCTTGGCGTGCGTGCGGATGATCTCGCGGGCCCGCTCGACCGCGGCGGCGGCGAAGTAGAGATCGCTGTCGGCGCGGGCCACGCGGCCGGCGCGCTCGAGCTCGGCGAGGATGGCGGTCAGGCGGGCGGGCGCCGTGTGCAACTCCTCGGCGAGCTGCTTGAGGTCGGGCGGGGTGAGCGCGCCTTCGAGCAGGCGCGCCGCGACGCGTTCGCCGAGGGCCGTCTCGGCGGCGGACAAGCCGCCGCTGTGGTTCGGCAGCCGCACGACACTGTCCTCGCGCACCAGCAGGCGTTCGCGCGCCAGCTGCTCGACCACGGCGCGGAAGACCTTGGGGGGCAGGTCCGCGGCGAGCTGCGAGCGCAGCGACTCCATCTCCATGCCGCGCTGGCGCGGTTCGGCGGCGTGGTGCGCAGCCAGCGCCTCACGGACGCCGGCGCACAGCCGTTCCCACTTCGCCGCCGTGGTGTAGGCCTCGGCATGCGCGGCATCGGGCAGCGGTCGCAACCCCGCTTCGTTGGCCAGCGCGGCGCCCACGGCGTCGGCGCTGAGGTTAGCGGCCGCGGCGAGGGCTTCGGGGGCCACGGCGAAGGCGCTGTCCATCTCCAGCAGGACGCGCAGGCGCGCCAGCGGCGTGCTCGCATCGCGCAGCGCGGCGAGCTGGGCCAGGGCCGGATTGGGATTTCTCTGCGCTCGGGCTGCGAACGGGTATAGGATGATGCCGCCGCCGATGGTGGCGCGCGCCGTCGCCTCGCGCAGGATGAAGCGATCGCCGCCGAAGCCGGCGATCGGGGCGCGCAGCACCAACTGGGCGAAGGCCGACTCCTTCGGTGCCAGCGCGTCGCGTCCATCGAGCCAGACGATGCGGCCGAGTGCCTCGGCGGTGCCGAGGTAGACGCGTACGGGCGCGTGGCTGGCGAGCGGCCGGCGCGCCGCCGGGCGCAGCTCGACCCAGGCATCGAAGCGGGCCGTGACGCGCTCGAGCACCGGGTCGCAGACGATCTGGCCGCGCCGGATGGTGTGCTGATCGACGCCGCCGAGGTTGAGGGCGACGCGCTGCCCGTAGCTCGCCTCGTCGACCGCGCGGCCGTGCACCTGGATGGCGCGCACGCGCACCTCGGTGCCGCCCGGCAAGACGCGCAGCGCGGCCCCGCTGTGCACGCGGCCGGCGGTGGCGGTGCCGGTGACGACCAGTCCGTGACCGCGCATGACGAAGGCGCGGTCGACCGGAAGGCGAAACGCGCCCGCCGGTGGCGGACGCTGGTAGTCGCGCAACGCGCCGCGGATCGCGTCACGCAGGATGTCGATCCCTTCGCCCGTGACCGGCGACACCTCCACCACCGGTGCGCCTTCCAGGTTCGTGCCGGCGAGCAGGATCTCGATCTCCTCGCGCACCGCCTGGCGGCGCGCCGCATCGACGAGATCGACCTTGGTCATCGCCACCACGCCACGCCGCGCTCCGAGCAGATGCAGGATGTCGAGATGCTCCTCGGTCTGCGGCATGACGCCGTCGTCGGCTGCGACCACCAACAGCACCAGGTCGATGCCGTGCGCCCCGGCCAGCATGTTGCGGATGAAGCGCTCGTGGCCGGGCACGTCGACCACGCCTGCCTCGCTGTCGCCGGTATCGAAGTGGGCGAATCCCAAGTCGATCGAGATGCCGCGCTCGCGTTCTTCCTTCAGCCGGTCGGTCTCAATGCCGGTCAGCGCCTTCACCAGCGCCGTCTTGCCGTGGTCGATGTGTCCGGCCGTGCCGAGGATGAGGTGCATGGGACCGCGCTACGCGTCAGGGCTCCGGGGGCGAGCTTCGGCGCCGGCGCCGGAGCTGTCAACCGGGCGCCAGCCCGGCTGGTATGGAGAATCCACGCGCCGTGTCGATTTGGGCCCGCGTCAAACGACTGCCAGAGGGAGAGCCCAGCAGGGAGGCAGATGGCCGTGCGGTCCGCCGGGGTGGCAAATTCGACGCAGAGCCGCTTACTCTGCTCTCTGCGTTGAGGTGCTTATCGGATCGAGGTCAACACTGGGCTTACGAAACGGAGGCGGCGATGAAATTTCTGTGCCTGGCGTACGAAGAAGAAAAGAAGCTCACCGACCTCTCGCAGAGCGAATGGGACGCGTTGCGGGCCGAGACGCTGGCGTACGTCGAGTCCCTGCGTGAGAGCGGCCATTTGATCGTCACGCATGCGCTGAAGAGCGCGCGCACCGCCACCACGGTGCGCGTTCGGGAGGGCAAGCTCGCCACCGTCGACGGGCCCTTCGCCGAGACGAAGGAACAACTGGGCGGGTTTTTCCTCATCGAGGCCGGTGACAGGAAGGAAGCCGTCGGCCTGGCGAGCAAATGGCCGTCGGCGCGCCTCGGGACCATTGAGGTGCGTCCGATTCAGGACGAGCTGCCGATGGACAAGCGCTACTGAGCGGAGAGCCTGACGCTGACGCCGTTTGCGGTTACGCGATGAAGGATGCGGGATTCTCTGAGGGCATCGCCGGCCGCAGCAATTCTTCGTTGACCGGATGCGTCGCTGCGCGGTAGGCTGCTCAAAGCTGAGTGACGATCGCGGTCCCGGCCACGGCCGGCGCGGGAGTCCCGATGCGCGCATGGAGCTACGTCGCGGTCTCGCTGTTCCTTTCCATCCCCGCACAGGCGGCTGACGTCGCCTGGAACAATCCGGCCGGCGGGAACTGGAGCGTCGCCGCCAACTGGACCCCGGCGATGGTGCCGGGCGCGATGGATACCGCCCGCGTCGAATTGGCGGGCACCTATACGGTCACGCTCGATGTCGACGCGACGGTAGGCGGCCTCGTCGTTGGTGGCGCGAGCGGCATGCAGACGCTCTCAAATACCTCGCGCATTTTGACCTTGAACGGCGCAGCCACGATCAAAGCGAACGGGATCTACGCCCAAGGCGGCACGACGACCGGCGCTGGCGCGCTCACCGTCGAAGGCACCTACAACTGGAGCGCTGGCACCCAGACGGGCCCCGGCACCACGGCGATTGCGTCAAGCGGGACGCTCAATATCAGTGGCGGCAGTACGAAGACGCTGCGCCGGTCGGTGAACAACGCGGGGATGGCGACGTGGACGGGGGGTGGGGGGATGAACAGTGGAGACGGGGCGGCCTTCACCAACCAGGCGGGGGGGACGCTGACGATTCAGAACGATCAGGTGTGGCAGCACACCATTGGCGCGGTGCCGCAGGTGGTCAATCAGGCGGGGGCAACGCTGCGCAAGGCGATGAGCGGAGGGACCACCACGTTCAGCGGGTTGGGGGTAACGAATGTCGGCACGGTGGCGGTGGACAGTGGGGTGGTAGCGCTGAACGGTGGCGGCAGCGCCACCGGGGCGTTCACCACCGTGCTGGGCACCAGGGTGAACTTCGGCGGGTCGACGTACACGTTGAATGCGGGGGCGAGCGTGAGCGGGGCGGGGGCGGCACGCGTGACGGCGGGGACGCTGGTGGTGGCGGCGGCGGTGGCGATGTCGAACCTCGAGTTGGCGGGTGGCACGGTGGACGGGGTGGGGACGTTGACGGTCACCGGCACGTTGGACTGGACGGTGGGGACGATGCTGGGTGGGGGCCTGACGGTGATTCCGATGGGGGCGGTGTTGAACCTCAGTGGCGGCAGTACGAAGACGCTGCGCCGGTCGGTGAACAACGCGGGGATGGC
>CAYYWP010000114.1:11604-14843 GCA_964475125.1 uncultured Binatia bacterium (SeqCode)
GGCAGCACACCATTGGCGCGGTGCCGCAGGTGGTCAATCAGGCGGGGGCAACGCTCAGCAAGACGAACGGCAACCTCAGCACCACGTTCTCCGGTGTACCAGTTAGCAATGCCGGAACGGTGAATGCGGGCAGCGGGACCCTCGCCTTCAATGGCGGATATACCCAGTCTGCTGGCGCCACCCACCTCGCCGGCGGAAATCTCTCTACCAACACGACGATCAACATCCAGGGCGGTGTCCTGGATGGCAGCGGCAATGTCGGCGGCAACGTCATGAACGCCGGACACGTCAACCCCGGACTCTCGCCGGGGCGCATCACACACACCGGCACCTACACGCAGCTCGGCGGCGGCGCCCTGAACATCGAGATCAACGGGCTGACGCCTGCCGCCGAACACGACCGCATCGACCTGATCGGTACGGCGACATTGGCCGGCGCGCTCAACGTGTCGTTCGGGTTCGTGCCCGCGCCGGGCAACGGCTTCACGATCATTGACAACAACCTCGCCGATGCGGTGACCGGCACGTTCACCGGCCTCCCAGAGGGCGCGATGTTCAACGCTGATGGGGTGCAGCTGCAGATCAGTTATGCGGGCGGCGATGGCAATGATGTGGTGCTAACGGTCGGCGGTGGACAGCCCGCAACCAGTACTCCGACCCTGACGAGATCGGTGACCCAGACCGCCAGCGCGTCTCCCTCGGCAACCGCGACCGCTACGGTGACGGTCACTCCGAGCTCGACCACCACCTCGGTGGCGACCCCCACGGGCTCGCCGGCCGCGAGCGCGTCGTCGACGCCCACGCAGACGGCGACAGCTTCCGGCACGGCGACCGCGACGGGTTTGGCAACGGCGACGCCGACCCACACAGTGACTGCGTCCGCCACCGCTCCGGGCACCTCGACTCCAAGCGCGACCGGCCTAACCGCGACTCCGACGAGCACCACGTCGAGCTCTGCCACCGCCTCCGCGACCGACACCGCTTCGCCCACCACCTCTCCGACCGCATCGCCGATCCACACCGAACCACCGACGCCGACCCCTACCGCGACCCTCGGGCGCATCAACTTGAGCGGTGTCGTGTTCCGCCCCGGCCCGCAGGGCCTGGTCGGCGTTGGCGACGCGCTGGTTGCCGTCTACGTCTGCCCGCGCCGGCTCGGCTGTCTGGGCAGCGCCGGCGAGCCGGCGGCCACGGCCATCACCTCGCGCAGCGGTGAATTTCGCATGTTTATCCCGGTGGACACGTCGGTATCGAACAACTTCTACTTCACCGTCAGCTTGGACGGGGTCCCCTTCCGCGCCCTGATCGTGCGCAGCCCCTTACCCCGCGTGCTGGCTGGGATCAGCGGCGTCGCTCCGCCGGATGTCGTGCTCGACCCAATCTCCGAGGCCGCTACGCGCCTGCTCGAGCAGATCGGACCGGAGAACGTCGACGATGACGGCCTGGCGGCGATCAACGAGGCGGTGCGCACGGCCAATGCGGCGACCGTCTTCAACGGCCTGTCGGTTACTGCCGCGGCGGACCTGGCGACGAGCACCGCGGCCGACGATCCCGCAGTTCAGCAGGTCGTCGACGAGCGCACGACGCCGACCCCGACCGCGCCGTGCCCGGGCGATTGCGATGGCCGCGGCACCGTTACGGTCGACGAGCTCATCCGCGGCGTCAACATCGCCCTCGGCCTGCAGATGGTCGAAGCCTGCCCGGCCTTCGATCGCGACCACAGCGGCACCGTCAGCATCGCCGAGTTGATCCTGGCGGTGAACGCCGCGCTGAGCGGCTGTTAGTTGCGAGGTTGTTAGTTGTTAGGTTGTTACGTTGTTAGGTCAGCAGGACAGAGTCGGCGACCACAGACGCACACGGACGCCGTGGCGTCAGCGTCTTCTGGGATCGCTCCTCCGTTGTCGATCTGTTATCTCTTCTGACCTAACAACTTAACAACCTAACAACTAACAACCTCGCAACTAACTGCGTGCCTCAGCGCGGCACCAGCTCCCCCGCCCGCTCGACGCAGCGCAGATCGAGCAAGAACTGCTCTTGCGACACGCGGCCGATGATCGGCGGATCGCCGGCGCGAAAACGGGCCGCGATGGCGAGGGGGGCGATGCGGGGGTGGGTGATGGCGATCGCCTTGGACGGCAACACGGCGGTCGGCTGCGCCCCGCTGCCGATCTCGGCTTCGGCGTCGATGAGGTCGATCCGATACTCGGCTCCGAGCGCATCGCGCAGCAGTGGCACGGCCTCGCCGGCGAGGGCGGTGAGCTCGGCTACCGAACGGGTCAGCAGGCGCAGGGCCGGCAGTGCCGTGCGCAGGTCGGGCGCGGCGCGATAGAGGCGCAGCGTCGCCTCGAGGGCGGCCAGGGTGAGTTTGTCGCAGCGCAGGGCGCGCGTGAGGGGGTTGCGCCGCATGCGCTCGATCAGCTCGTTGCGACCGACGATGATGCCGGCCTGCGGCCCGCCGAGCAGCTTGTCGCCGCTGAAGGTGACGACGTCGGCGCCCAGGCGCACGCGCTCGCGCACCACTGGCTCATGCGGCAGGCCCCACTCGGCCAGATCGACCAGTGCGCCGCTGCCGAGGTCCTCCATGACCGCCACACCATGCGCGGCGCCGATGGCCGCCAGCGCCTCGAGCGGCACGGCGGCGGTAAAACCCGCGATGCGGTAGTTCGACGGGTGCACCTTGAGCAGCAGGGCCGTGCGCGGGCCGATGGCGCCCTCGTAGTCGCCGGCGTGCGTGCGGTTGGTGGTGCCGACCTCGCGCAGCACGACCAGGCTCTTGGCGCACACGTCCGGAATGCGGAAGGCGCCACCGATTTCCACCAGCTCGCCGCGCGACACGACCACCTCGCAACCCTCGGCCAGGGTGTTGAGGGCCAGCAGCACAGCGGCGGCGTTGTTGTTCACCACCAGCGCCGCGGCGGCACCGGTCAGGGCGCAGAGATGGGACTCGACGTGCGCGTCGCGTTCCCCGCGCTGCCCGCCGTCCAGGTCGAGCTCGAGGTTGCACGGCTGTGTCGCCACCGCGACCAGCGCCTGCACGGCCGCCTCGGCAAGCGGGGCCCGGCCGAGGTTGGTGTGCAAGACCACTCCGGTGGCGTTGATCAGCGGGCGCAGGGAGGGGGCGGCCACCGCGGCGGCGCGCACGGCGGCGGCGGCGAGGAGTGCATCGATGCCGCCCGCAGCGGCGTCGCCAGCGCGCACCGCCGGGCGCGCCTCGGCCAGCGCGGCGCGCAGCGCATCCG
>CAYYWP010000115.1:0-3867 GCA_964475125.1 uncultured Binatia bacterium (SeqCode)
CCCCCGGGCACGTCGCGCGGATCTCTTTCCCCCCAAGCGCTTGTTTTGGGACTAGATGACGCGTACCCGGTAACAGACCTGCCGATCGAGCTGCGTCGCTTGCCGCGGCCGCAAGGGCGCGCGCGGCGGGCGAGCTCCGCAGATCATTCCGGGCAGATCGGCAGATTGCACGTATCGCCGTTGTGCAGGACGAGGCCGACCTCACAGAGTCCCGTCGTCAGCCCCAGTTGTGTCGAATTCCCGTCGGGCTCGCAAGGGATGTTTATCGCAACGATCTTGATCGCATTGGGGCACTGGCTCTCCAGGACTTGGTCCCCGAACGCCGTATAGTTCCTGGTAGTCTCTTGGGTGCACTCGTCGCCGCTGATGGTGGTAGTCGTCGCGGCGGCGTAACCAGCGACCGCGAACAGCGCCGCGGCGCCGGCGGCGAAGCACGCGGTCGCACCCTTGCGCCGGCGCAGTGCGATGACCGCAACCGCACCCAGGGCGACGGCCAGTACTCCGAGCAAGGCGCCGCCCAGCACCGGCACTCCCGTGTTGTTGAACGGGGCAACGGTCACCGATGCAGTCTGCGCGAATGCCGCCCAGGGGGCGACCAGTGTTGCACCGATTACCGCGATCCCAGCCGTTCCGTGACGCCTCATCAGTCAGCCCTCCTCAGTGCCCCACCTGCCGGGCGGGGCGCACCTTAATAACGTTCGCGGCAAGAGCGCAAGCAGCACGGGCACGTCGTGTCAGTGAGTCAGTCGCGCCTCGACCGCTCGGAGCGGTAACCACGGCGCCGCCCCCTCGCGGTGGCAGTTGCCGTCCCGGGTGGGAAAACAGGCGCCAGATGCCATGGCAAGTTCTGGTCTGGTCTGGTGAAATTTTCTTGCTGCCCCAGTTGACGAGCGCGCGCCCCGAATGCGTAACTGCGGGCACTCCGGTGCGTGCGCCCGCTCACCGCGCAGCATCCTCGTCGTCGGGCGGAGCTTTCGTTGCACTGATCTGGATGCTTGCCGGGCCGGCGGGTGCGGCGACACTGCCCGGCGGGTTTCAAGACAGCACGGTGCTGAGCGGGCTGACACAGCCGACGGCCGCTGCCTTCGCCGCTGACGGTCGCATGTTCGTCGCCGAGAAGAGCGGTCTGATCAAGGTGTTCGACGGCCCGGGCGATGCGACGGCGGAGATCTTCGCCGATCTGCGCACCAATGTGCACAACTACTGGGACCGCGGCCTGACGGGCCTGGCGCTCCACCCCAACTTTCCCGCCACGCCGTACGTCTACGTGACGTACACGCTCGACGCACCGATCGGCGGCACACCGCCGGTCTGGGGGATGCCAGGGGCAACCTCTGACGGCTGTCCGAATCCCCCTGGGCCGACAACCAACGGTTGTGTGGTGGCGGGACGCCTGTCGCGCCTGCAGGCGGCCGGCAACCAGATGACCGGCGCGGAACAGGTGCTGCTCGAAGACTGGTGTCAGCAGTTCCCCAGTCACTCGGTCGACGATGTGGCGTTTGGCGCTGACGGGGCGCTCTATGTCAGCGCCGGCGACGGGGCCAACTTCCTCGGCGTCGATTACGGCCAGTTCGGCAGCCCCCCCAACCCGTGCGGCGACCCGCCCGGCGGCGTCGGCACCGCCCTCAGCGACCCCACCGCCCGCGGCGGGGCGCTGCGGGCGCAGTCGCTGCGCCGCTTGCCCGGCGAGCCCGCCTCGCTCGACGGCACCGTGCTGCGTCTCGACGCCGTCACCGGACAGCCGCTACCCGACAACCCATTGGTCGGCAGCGGGATCGCCGGCGCCGAGCGCATCATCGCGTTCGGTTTCCGCAACCCCTTTCGCCTCGCCGTGCGACCGGGCACGCGCGAGGTCTACGTCGGCGACGTCGGCTGGTCGGCTTGGGAGGAGATCAACCGCATCGCCGACGCCGCGGACGCGGTGGTCGAGAACTTCGGCTGGCCCTGTTACGAGGGGCCGGGCGTACAAGTGAGCTATCAAGCGGCTCGCCTCGACCAGTGCCGGAACCTCTATCAGCAACCCGGGGCGGCGGCGGCACCGTTGTTTTCGTATACGCGCGGCGTGCCGATCGTCGCCGGCGAGAGCTGCGCCACCGGCGGCAATTCCATCTCCGGATTGGCCTTCTACGGCGCCGGCACCTACCCGAGCCAATACGCCGGGGCGCTGTTCTTCGCCGACTACTCGCGCCACTGCCTGTGGGCGATGTTTGCCGGCCCCGACGGCCGGCCGGATGCGACCCAGCTCGCCACCTTCGCCGTCGGCGCGCAGGCGGTGGTCGATCTGGAGATCGGCCCCGGCGGCGATCTCTTCTATGTCGAGTTCTCCAGCGGCACCGTGCACCGCGTGCGCTTCTACGCCGGCGCCCAACCCCCTGTCGCCGTGGCGAGCAGCGACGTCGACAACGGTCCGCTGCCGCTCACGGTCGCCTTCGACGGCGCCGGCTCGAGCGATGCCGACCCCAGCGACGTGCTCACCTACGCCTGGGATCTCGACGGCGATGGCGCCTTCGACGATTCGACCGCGATCGCTCCACAGTTCACCTACACGTCTGCCGCCACCGTCACGGTTCGGCTGCGCGTCACCGATTCGTTCAACCTGACGTCCACGGCGGCACTGGTCATCACCGCCGGCAACAGCCGCCCAACGGTGTCGATCACCGCCCCGGCCCCAGGCACGCGGTGGGCCGTCGGTGACGCGATCGGTTTCGCCGCCAGCGCCAGCGACGCCGAGGACGGCGCCCTCGATCCAACGGCACTGTCATGGTCGGTGCTCATGCACCACTGCCCGCTCGATTGCCACACGCACCCGGTGCAGGATTTCGTCGGGGTGGCCGCCGGATCGCTGATCGCGCCCGACCACGAGTATCCCTCCCACCTCGAGCTGCGGCTGACCGCGACCGACTCGGGCGGTTTGAGCGCCACCACCTCGATCGACCTGTCGCCCGCGACGGTCGCGCTCGAGTTCGACTCCACACCGCCCGGTCTGGCCCTGGCGGTCGGCAGCGAGGTGTTCAGCACCCCATTTCAACACACAGTGATCGTCGGCTCGGCCACCACCATCAGCGCGCCGGCGCCGCAGACGCTCGGCGCGACGGATTACCTGTTCCGCTCCTGGTCGGACGGCGGGGCACAGAGCCATGTCTTCATCGCGCCGGCCGCCAGCGTAGCGTTGGTGGCCGGCTTCGTTCCCGCCAGCGGGCCGTACTGCGGCGATGGACGGCTCGATCCCGGCGAGCAGTGCGACGATGGCGGCTGGCTGAATGGCGACTGCTGCAGTGCCATCTGTCAGTTCGAAACCACACCGGGTTGCCTGCCCACGGCGACGCCATCCGCGAGCCCGAGCGCGACGCCGCGCCCCTCCACCACCCCGTCGTCGACTGCGAGCCACTCCGCCACGGCGACGGCGACTGCGACGGCAACGGTTACGCCCACGCGCACGCCCACCAACACGCCCACGCGCACGCCTACCCGCACCCCGACTGCGACACCGACCCGTACGCCCACTGCGACGCCGACACCCACGCCAAGCGCAACCTCCACGCCCAGCTCACTCGCGAGTGCAACCGTCACCGCGGCACCGGGGATCTCCGGTGCGGTGCGCTACTATCGCGGCGCCGCGCCGGTGGCAGGGATCGCCGTCGCCCTCAGCGGCGCGCCGCCCGCCGACGCCGCCACCGATACGAACGGCTCATTCGCGTTCGGCGGTCTCACCGCAGCCGCATGGCACGTCGCGCCGCGCTCCCTGCTCGGTGCATCTACGGCGGTCAGCGCGCTCGATGCCGCACATGTTCTCCAGTATCTGGTCGGAACGCGCAGCCTCGACCCGCTGCAGCGCCTGGCTGCCGACGTCAGTGGCGACGGAACCAT
>CAYYWP010000115.1:3877-14792 GCA_964475125.1 uncultured Binatia bacterium (SeqCode)
TCAGCGCGCTCGACACGACCCTCATCCTGCAATTCGCCGTCGGCTTGCCGGCGGCGGCGTTTCCCGCCGCACAGGCCTGTAGCTCGGATTGGTTGTTCGCGCCCGCGACGGCGCCCTACCCGAACCAGACTCTGACTCAGCCCGCGCTGTCGCCGGGACTCTGCCAAGCGGGCGGCGTCACCATCGCGCCGCTCGCCGGCGTCGCCACCCAACAAGACTTTCTCGCCCTGCGCCTCGGCGACGTCACCGGCAACTGGCGACCTTTGGAGCCCGTCGAAAAAGCCCGCGCCCCCCCTTCGACGGGCTCAGGGTGAGCAGAACGCGTTGCGGCACAGCATCCCCCCGCTCACCCTGAGCCCGTCGAAGGGTGAGCGCGGTCATTCTCGACGGGCGGATAAGGCACCGTCGGCCTGAACCGCTCCGCCGCGGTGTCGTTGCCGCGCCCCACCCCACCGGGCGGCGCGGTGCGCCGCCGGCGGGCACAGGTCCCGCGGCTACGGCTCGCTCCACACGGCCCTGCCGCGCCGTTCCACGAACGTGGCGGGGAGCGGCGTGGCAAGAAGAGCCCGTTGCGGCACAAGCACTTCCCGCTCTCCTGAAACCCGAACCCGATTGACGATGAGGATGGGGCAGCGCTCGAGCTCATGCACGCCCCCCTCTGTGCCCGCGCTGCCCGTAGGGCGCGGGGTCCCTCCCGCACCCGCGGCGCTCCTCAGAACAACTCGAGCACGCGCTCCGCAGGGCGCGCGATCACGGCGCGCCTGCCGCGGATGACGACCGGCCGCTCCATCAGCTCCGGGTGGGCGAGCAACAGCTCGATCACCTGCGCCCGGGTGGTGTAGTCCGCGGCGTCGAGTCGCAGCTCGGCGAAGCGCTTGTCGCGCCGCACCAGCGCCGCCGGCTCATCCGGCAGCAGATCCAGGATCCGACCGAGCGTCGCTCGATCGAGCGGCTGCTTCAGGTACTCGATGACGTCGCACGCGACGCCGCGCTCGCGCAGGATGTCCAGCGCGCCGCGCGACTTCCCTCAGCCGGGGTTGTGATAGACGGTCAGCCGCTCCATGTCGCGCGTCTGCTAGCCCAAGGCCGGTCGGCGTGCAAGAAACCGCGGCCCGCTGCACGCGCGGACCGATCTGGTACTGTAGGGCCAGCGCATGGCCAGGATCTGGAACGGGCGGCTCGCCGCTGTCGCACTGGCCGCCACTGCCGGGCTCGGCGGGGTGGCGTACTATTGGTACGCCGGCCGGCCGCAGCCGCCGGCCTACCTCACCGCCACGCTCGAGCGCGGCGCGATCACCGCCGCGGTCACGGCCAGCGGCACGGTCAACCCGGTGACCACCGTGCAGGTCGGCACCTACGTCTCCGGGCCGATCCAGGCGATCGACGTCGACTTCAACTCGCCCGTGCGCACCGGCCAGCGCGTCGCCAAGATCGACCCGGCGCCGTTCGCGGTCAAGGTGCAGCGCGCCAACGCCGGCCTCGCCACCGCCGAGGCCCGGGTGGCGCGGGCGCGCGCCGACCTCGATCTCAAGGCGCTGACGCTGCAGCGCAGCACGCGCCTGCGCGGCACCAACGTCCTGGCGCAGAACGAGCTCGACGCGGCGCGCAGCGAGTTCGAGCAGGCGCGCGCCCAGCTCGCGCTCGAGGAAGCCGGCGTGCGCCAGGCGCGCGCCGAGCTGGAGGAAGCGCGCATCAACCTCGCCTACACGGACATCACCTCACCGGTCGACGGCGTGGTGGTGGCGCGCAACGTCGACGTCGGACAGACCGTGGCGGCGAGCTTTCAGACGCCGACGCTCTTCCTCATCGCCCAGGACCTCACCAAGATGCAGGTCAACACCAGCGTCAGCGAGGCGGACATCGGCGGCCTGCGCGACGGGCAGGCGGCGGTGTTCACCGTCGACGCCTACCCCGGCCGCGACTTCACCGGCCGCGTCACCCAGGTGCGCAATGCGCCGACGACGGTGCAGAACGTCGTCACCTACGATGTCGTCATCGGCGTCGACAACCAGGACCTCGCCCTCAAGCCGGGCATGACCGCAACCGTGCGTATCACCACCGGACAACTCGACGACGCGCTGCGCCTGCCGCTGCGGGCCCTCACCTTCACCCCACCTACCGACGGCGCGCGGGCGCGGGCCGGCGGCGAGGGCGTCTGGCGCCTCGCCGCCGACGGGCAGCTCGAACGCGTCGCCGTCCGCACCGGCATACGCGACGACACCTACGCCGCCGTCGAGGAGGGAGCGCTGCAGCCCGGTGATGTGGTCGCCATCGCCCTCGATCAACCGCTCGCTCCGCGCGCCGGACCGCGCATCCCCGGCGTGCCGCGCTATCGCTGATGAGCGATCCCCTGATCGCCGTTCGCGAGTTGTGGAAGATCTACCGGCTGGGCGCCGACATCGAGGTGCCGGCCCTGCGCGGTGTGTCGCTCGACATCGCCGCCGGTGAGTTCGTCGCCATCATGGGCGCCTCGGGATCGGGCAAGTCGACCCTGATGCACATTCTCGGCTGCCTCGATCGGCCGACACGCGGTCAATACCGATTCGCCGGCGAAGATGTCCTCGGCCTCGGTGCCGACGCCCGCGCCACGCTGCGCAATCGCCGCTTCGGGTTCGTCTTCCAGAGCTTCAACCTGCTGCCGCGCACCACGGCGCTGGAAAACGTCGAGCTGCCGCTCGTCTACGGCGAGATGAACGGCGGCGACGCCCGCGCCGCCGCCCGCGCCGCCCTGGCCGCCGTCGGCCTGAGCGGCCGCGAGCGCCACCTGCCCAATCAATTGTCCGGCGGCGAGCAACAACGCGTCGCCATCGCGCGGGCGCTGGTCAACCGCCCGGGGCTGCTCCTGGCCGATGAGCCGACCGGCAACCTCGATAGCCAGACGACGGCGGACATCCTGAAGATCCTCAGCCGCCTGCATCGCGAGCAGGGTCTGACGGTCGTGCTGGTCACCCACGAGGCCGAGGTGGCGGCATGGGCTGAACGCGTCGTCACCTTTCGCGACGGCGCGATCATCGGCGACGCGCCGAACCCGGTGCCGGCGGATGGGCCGCGGGTCGGCGCGGCCGCGGGAGCGGAGTGGCGGCCGTGAAGCTGCTGCGCATGACCCTGATGACCGCAGTGCGCGCCCTGCGGCGCAACGCTCTGCGCTCGGCGCTGACGACGCTCGGCATCGTCATCGGCGTGGCGGCGGTGATCGCCACGGTGAGCATCGGCCGCGGCGCCGACGCCGCCGTCCAGGCCCAGATCCAGAGCTTCGGCACCAACCTGCTCATGGTGTTGCCCGGAGCGACGACCGCCGCCGGCGTGCGCTCGGGCTGGGGGGGCGTGTCGACGCTCACCGCCGCCGACGCCGAGGCGATCGCCGACGCGGTCCCGGTGGCTGCCGCGGTCAGCTACTTTCGCCGCGACATCGCGCAGGTGGTGGCGGGCGAGCGCAACTGGTCGACCGCCATCCAGGGCACCCCCCCGTCGTATTTTCGCGTCCGTCCCTGGCCGCTGGCATCGGGGCGGTCGTACGACAATCGCGACGAGACGGGCGCCGCCCGGGTCGCGTTGATCGGTCAGACGGTGGTCGACCAGCTCTTCGGCGCCGGCCAGGATCCGGTCGGCGCCACCCTGCGCATCAAGAACGTCCCGTTTCGCATCGTCGGCGTGCTGGTGCCGATGGGGCAGACGATGTGGGGGCAGGATCAGGACGACGTCGTCTTCATCCCGTTCAGCACCGCCGAGCGCCGCGTGCTCGGCAGCGAGCGCCCGGGCAGCGTCGACATGATCCAGGTGAGCGCCCTGACTCCCGAGCTGATGGACGAGGCCTCCGAGCAGATCACCGCGCTGCTGCGCCAGCGCCACCGCATCCAGCCCGGGGCGGAAGACGACTTCACGGTGCGCAGCCTCGACGAGTTCGCGCGCGCCTCGCGCACCGCCAGCCAGGTAATGGGCAATCTGTTGCTCAGCGTGGCCGCGATTTCGCTGCTGGTCGGCGGCATCGGCATCATGAACATCCTGCTCGTCTCGGTCACCGAGCGCACGCGCGAGATCGGTATCCGCATGGCGGTAGGCGCCAAACCGCGCCACATCCTGCTCCAGTTCCTGGTCGAGGCGGTGGCGCTGAGCGCCGTCGGCGGCGCCCTCGGCATCGGGCTCGGCATCGGCGCCGCCGCCCTGATCGCCCACCTGGCCGGGTGGCCGATCCTGCTGGCGCCGGCCGCGGCGGCCGGCGCCCTGCTCTTCGCCGCCGCCGTCGGCATCTTCTTCGGTTACTATCCAGCCCGACAAGCATCGCGCCTCGATCCCATCGCCGCCCTGCGTTACGAGTAGCGGCCGAATCCGAGGCGCCGCTGGAGACCATCGGCGCGCTTCGCCGAGGACCAGGTGGTTGTTACGTTGCGAGCATTGATCTGAGAAAGACCTCAACGCAGAGACCCAGAGTACGCAGAGGACAGAGAGGCAGCGTGCATGAGTTCGAGCGCCGACTCATCGTCATCGTCAATTGGGTTCGGGGGGCACTTTCTAGACCCGCGTGCTCCACGTTCTCTGCGGCCTCCGCGCCTCTGCGTTGAATTTTTTTCCGATCAAGGCTGACCAAGCATGCGTCACCGGTCTTTCGGCGGCAGGCCGATTGACGGCACACCACCGGCTTGCCAAGAGAGACGCCCGGCGGCGCGGAACGGATGGAGGCGAACATGGGGCGAGCCCGAACGACGAGCTGGAAGTGCCTGCGGGTAGCGCGGCTGATCGCCGCGGTGTGGCTGGCGCTCGTCGGGCGCGCACTCGCTGCTGATCCGCCGCCGCTGCGCGTCGGCATCGCCCCGAACTATCCGCCCCTGGCGTTCAAGAAGGACGGCAAGTTGCAGGGCATCGAGGTCGATTTCGCCCAGCGCCTGCAGCAGGCACTGGGGCGCCCGATCGTGCTGGTCGAAACCCCGTGGGAGGAGCTGCCCGACGCCCTGCTCGAGAAGCGGACCATCGACATGATCATGTCGGGCACCTCGATCACCGAACGGCGGCAAGAGAAGGTCAACTTCACCGAGCCGTACCTCGAGGTCGGCCAGATGGCGATCGTGCGCACGGTCGACTTTCCGGCCCTGCGCGATCCCGCCGCCATGGATCGCCCGCAGTCGCGGGTCGGGTTCGTCTCGCGCACGACCGGCGAGGCCTGGGCGCGCGAGCACCTGACAAAGGCGAAGCTGCACGGCTACAACGACACCGAAGAAGGCGTTGCCGCATTGGAGGGCGACCAGATCGACTACTTCATTCAGGACGCCCCGGCGGTGTGGCGCGTCACCGGTGGCTTCTTCAACGCCAATCCGAAGCTGAAGGGCCTCTACCGCCCGCTGACGACGGAATACCTGGCCTGGGCCGTGCCGAAAGACAATCCGCAGCTCCTCGCGCAGCTCAACGCCGTGCTGGCGCACTGGAAGAAGGACGGCACGCTCGACGACGTGCTCGACGACTGGATCACCGTGCGCAAGACCTCGATCGAGGTGAAGCCCTATCAGGCGCCGTGAGCCGTCGCCGCCGGATCACTCGACGCCGTTCAGCTCCGCGGCCGTGAGCCACGCGGTCGTCCCCTTGCGCAGGTTGATGAAGACGAGCTCCGGGGCGCTGTAGAACAGCCCGCGCGCCGCGCGCGCGGCGCGCCGCCCGCCGTCGACCGGCCAGGTGGCGAGCCCAATGGCACCATCGACGAGGCCGACGGTCAGGTTGGCGGCGCCGAGCAGCGGGCGCACCGCCGGCGCGTGATCGGTAAAGAAGAGGAACGAGGAATCCTCCACGCCCGGGCGGTAGAGCGTGGAGGTCAGGGCGTTGCTTTCGCGCAGCCACGCCGCCCACGTCGGCGCTTGCGCCGCGCGCGCTTGCTGCAGGTACGACGGCCAGGTCTCGCGCCCGGCGACGCGGTAGGCGTTGCCCACGGCGAGGGCGGAGACGAACGGAATGGCATTCCACGGCTCGCGCCCGACCGCCCCGCCGAGCGCCCGCCCTTGTCCCGCCGCCTCGGCGTCTCCTGAGGCATCGCCGAGCGCGCTGTCGATCGTGGCGAAGAGCTCGGAGACACAGTTGCGCGTCGTCAGGTGATAGCCGCGCACGGCCCGCAGCTCATCCGCGTAGCGCGCCGCCGCGGCGCCCGCCGCCGCGCTCTGCACGGCCGCCTCGACCGCCGTCGGTGGCGTCGCCACCAGATCGCGACGCCAGGCGGGGCGAGCCGGGAGGAGCGGATCGGCAGCCAGGCGCGGCGGCGGCGCGCCGGCGGCGGCCCGCCGGAGGTCGGCGACGCGGTTCAGCACGGTCTCCAGACGCGTGTAGTCGGCCTCGCGACAGGGCTCGGCCGCGCCGCCCAAGCAGGTGTCGCGGGCGCGCAGCAACGCCGCTGAGGCTTGCTGCTGCAACGCGGCGAAGAAGGCGGCGCGCTGCGCCGGGTCGCCGGGTACCGGCGGGGTCGGCGCGTCGGCCGGCCAGGCGTCGAGCACGGCGAGCGAGCCGGTCGCCAACGACGTCTCCATCGCCGCCAGGCGCGCCATGCCGAGCAACAGCGCATATCCCCAATCGGGGCGCGACGAGGCGAGCAGATCGACGAGGGCCGCACTGGTCCGGTCGCGCAACGCGCGCAGCGCGCCGCGCTGCGCCGCATCGAGCTCGACATCGACGGCCCGTAGCAGCGCGTCGTCGCGCAGACCCGGCGCGGCGGACAGCAGTTCGAGCGCGGTGAGCTGCTCGATCAACTCTCGGTACCGCGTGCTGACGACGGGCGCAGACGATGACACGGTCGCGCCGCCCTCGGACGGCGGTGCCGGGGCGGCCGCGCGCCACACCAGCGCCCTCGCCTCGTCGCGCACGGCGGCGCGGCGCGCCGCCAGCGCGCCCGCTCCGTACCGTTCGCTCACCCGGGCACGCAACGCCGCCAGCGCCATCGAGCTGCCGGCGGCCGCGCCGCCGGCGTGGAACTCGGCGGGGAGGAAGTAGCCGGCGGCGCGCACCGGCACGCTGACCGCGACTCCGGCGGCGTGCGCCCGCCAGCGCGCGAAGATGGCGACGTCGGCCTCCAGCGCGGCGGCGCGCTCGTGCTCGGCGGCTTCGGCCAGCTGGCGATCCACGAAAGCCTGGCGCAGGCGTGCGGCGGTATCCGCCGAGACGGCGATGTGGGTGACGTGCACCGGGCGGTTTTCGAGCAGCGCGTAGCGAATGCGGAAGAGACGGGCGCGATCGCCGTGCAGGCGCAGCAACCCGGTGCCGTCCTGCTGAAAGTGGAACACCTCGTCGCCGACGCGCAGCGCCACATGCCCGCCCGCCGAGCTGCCTTCGTTGGCCTCGACGTACAGGTAATCCACGGTCTCGGCGCGCGCCGGCGCGGCGCCGAGCAGGGCGCCGAGCGCGACCGCCCACGCCGCGCCGTACCCATGCCGCCCCGGCCAGCGGCGCCCGCGCCGGTGGGCTGCAGCGGCAGAAACCCGGGCGAGCCAGCGCGCCGGCATGTCACGCCCTACTGCGTGTAGCCCTTCTGCATCGAGGCCGCACGCGCCGCGTCGCCCTTGGCGAGGTTGGTCTTCCAGACTTCGAACTGCTCCGGCGAAACCCCGGCCTTCTTCAGACCGGCGCCGATGCCGACGAAGGTGTTCTGATCCGACTCCCAGTTGGTGACGCCGTGGCGCTGCGCGATACCGGCGAGGCCGCGCGTGAAGGCATCGAACTGCCCGCCCGACTTCACGTACGCCGCCGTGTAGTCGCGCACCTCGTTGCGATACGACTCCCCGCTCGGCGATGAGCTGGCGGAGCTCTCGAACGACGCGGCGCTCGATTCGAACGGGCTCGACACGCTGTCGGAAATCGACGAGCAGCCGGTCGCGGCGGCCAACAGGGCGGCCGCCATCAGGGCGAACACTCTCGACATGCGCAACACCTCCGCGCGCACGCTACGCGATCGCGAGGTCGGGTCAAGCCCGGGTGTGGCGCCGCAAGGCGCGCGCCAATGCCGGCACGTCGGCGCAGCGCGTCAGCCGCGCGCGCGAGCGGCGATCGAGGCGGCGGCCGGCGAGCGCCGCGCTCCACCCGCCGGCGCCGTCGAGGACGTAGATCGGCCGGCCGTGGATCGAAGCCAGGGCGAGCTCGGAGAGCGTGCCGGCCCCGCCGCCGACGGCCACGACGACGTCACCGGCGAGCGCGGTCAAGGCATTGCGCGCGTGGCCGAGCCCGCTCGGCAGCACCACCCGGCACCAGCGATTGCCTTCGCCGTGCGCCGTCGAGGGCACGATGCCGATCGTCAGGCCGCCGGCGCGGGACGCACCCCGGCTGGCGGCCGCCATGACGCCGCCGCGGCCGCCGGTGATGACGGTGAAGCCGAGCTCGGCCAGGCAGGCGCCGACGGCTTCGGCCAGGCGCAGCGTGCGCGCCGGTGCGCTGGAGTCGCCGATCACGACCGCTTGCGGCGCCCGCGTCATGGGCATCCCGACAGGCCCAAGCCGACCGAACGGATGAGCTCGTCGATCGACACCACGCCGTCGAAGTTGGAATCGAAGGCGCGGCAGAACGGCAAGCCGGTCGGATCCTGGGCGATGAGCACGCCGAGGATGATCTCGTTGACGACGATGACGCCGTCGCCGTCGCAATCGCCGACGCAGAGAACGAACGGCGTCCGGGTCTCACTCGGAATCGGCGTGCGCGTCGGCGTCGGCGTCGCCGTGGTCGTGACGGCGGGGCTGGTCGGAGTCCCGGTCGCTGACGGCGTGGCGGTGCGGCTCGGCGTCCGGCTCGGGGTGGCGGTCGCCGTGCGGCCGGGACGCGTCGAGGTGGGCAGGGGGGTGAAGGTTTCGATCGGCGTAAAGGTGCGAATCGGGGTGAACGTCTTGACGGGGGTAATCGTCCCGACGGCGGTGAATGTCCGGATCGGGGTGAACGTCGGCTGTGCCGCCGCGGCAGCCGGGATCGCCAGCAATGGAAGCCACACCGCCCAGCCGGGCCAGCGCATCACGGATCGATTATGGAGCGCGAGGAGCGTGGTGCAAGCCCGAAAGCCGCTCCCTCTGCCGCCTCACGGACGGGAGAAGGCCGGCGCGCGGGCTCAATCGTCGCGGCCACTCAGGTAGTCGGCGAGCTGCTCGCGGCTGTGCTCGTCCTCGTGGCAGTACACGCAGAGGTTCTCCCAGTTGCTGCCGTCGGGCGGGTTGTGGTGATGATTGCCGTCGCGGTGGTGGACGGTGAGCAGATGCAGCGTGTCGGCCTCGAACTCGCGCGCGCACTTGGCGCAGATCCAGCCGTGGATTTCGAGTGAGCGCTGGCGATACCCCTGGGCGCGCTCGACCGCCTGCGCCCGGGCTTCGCGCATCAGCGCGTCGGCATCGATGCCAGGGCCGCTGCGCCGTCGCTTCGAAGGTCGAAAGGAACGCGTCACGCCGTGAGCCTAGCGCCGCCCGTCGGGGACGCAACCACCGCTCGGCGCCGATGGGTTGCGCCACCGAGCGCGCCTGACGAGCACTGGTACAACGCGTTGCTGCACAAGCACTCCCCGCTCTTTTTCAACCGACTGTTACCCCCCCAATCCGAAAAGACCTTTCACCACGAAGAACACGAAGCCCGCGAAGATCACGGCGCAGGACCGTGGCGCTTGGATCATTCTCAACCCCAGAGGTGTGAGCTTCTCGCCCTTCCTCGCACGGCCGAGAGATCCCTGCCATTCGTTTTCTTCGTGGCCTTCGTGGTTTCAAAGCATTTCCGATCACGGTTAACGGAAGCGCGACACGACCTCGGCCCCGGCGCGGCGCACGACGGCTTCCGATCCCTCGGTGGGCAACGGAAACAGGCAGACGGAATCCGCCCCGGCGTCGAACAGGCGCTCGAGCTGGGCGACGCAGTCGGACGGCGTTCCGACCACCGCCAGGTCGTGGACCCAGCGGTCGGGAATCTCCCGCTGCACGCGCTCCGGGCCTCCCTCGGCCATCTCCACCAGCTGGTCGGCGATTCCGTAGGCTTCGGTGAGTGGGTTGCGGCCCAGCGCGGCGAGGTACCACGACAGCACCGGCGCGACCGCGGCGCGCGCCGCGGCGCGGTCGCGGGCGACCGAACAGAGCGCGTAAACGACCAATCGATGGGGCGCGGTGTGAGCGGCTTTGCGGCGGCCGCGCTCGATCTGTTCCTTCGCCCAGCGGATGTATTCGACGCTGGTGACCAACGACGCCACCGTGCCGTCGGCGATCTCGCCCGACAGCTGCAGCATGCGCGGCGCCAGCGCCCCGACGTACAGCGGCACGCGCTCGGCGAGCGGGTAGTGCAGCCGCACGCCGCGGAAGGCGAAGGTATCGCCGTCGCCATCCAGGACCTCGCCATCGAGCAGGCGGCGAATCGCCATGACGCCCTCGCGCACCGCGGACAGGTTGGAGCGCGGGTAGGCCTTGAGCTGGTCCAACCAGGGCGGGAAGCCCAGGCCGAGGCCGGGCATGAGGCGCTTCGGGTACAAGTGCGCCAGGGTCGAGATCTCGATGGCGAGGATCGAGGGGTTGCGAAGCACGGTCGAGACCACGCCGATACCGACCGGGATGGAGCGGGTCGCGGCCAGGGCCGCTGCCGTGCCCGCTATTCCGCCGGTGAACCAGAGGTCCTCGAGCAGCCAGATCTCCTGGAAGCCCAACTCCTCCGCCAGCCGAGCGTGTGACGGAATCTTGGTCGGCCCCAGCTGTCCGCCGAGCACGATCCCTACCGATCCGGGCATACTTCCCCTCTGGGCGAGCGTTCCCTGGTCTTCGTCCGCCGACCCATCGCAGGCGACACTTTCACGTACCCGGTCTGGGCCGGCGGCTCATGCCGACCGCGCCGCCATGACAGATCGGCGGCGAGCCCGGCGTCAACCCATGATTTCGGATTTACCGAGGCGCGGGCGGCGCTGCCGCGCCGTGTCCCCAAAGGCCCACACCGGCGGCCGCGGCTCATC
>CAYYWP010000116.1:0-14726 GCA_964475125.1 uncultured Binatia bacterium (SeqCode)
CTGGCGGCGCTGCGCCGCGCCCGCCGCACGATCGCCGTCCTGCACGTCGGCGGTACCATCAAGGCCGGGGAGAGCGCCCAGCGGCCGCGCGGCCGCAGCGCCACCGGTGCGGTGTCGGTGAGTCAGGCGCTGAAGGATATTCGCGAGCGGCGCGACATCGCCGCCCTGGTCGTACGCGTGATCAGTCCGGGCGGGTCGGCTCTCGCCTCGGACCTCATCTGGCGGGAGGTCGAGCGCACGCGCGAGTTGAAGCCGGTGATCGCGAGCTGCGGCGACGTCGCGGCCTCGGGTGGGTACTACGTCGCCATGGCGGGCAAGCCCCTGCTCGCCGAAGCGGGCAGCCTCACCGGATCGATCGGCGTCGTGGCCGGCAAAGCGACATTGCGCGGTCTCTACGACCGCTTCGGCGTACGCAAGGAGCTGATTGGGCGCGGTCGTCACAGCGCTATGGCTTCTGACTACGCGCCGCTCGACGACGGCAGCCGAGCGCGTCTGCGCGCGCAGGCGGAGGGCTTCTACCGCGACTTCGTCGCCAAGGTCGCCGCCGCGCGCGGCCTGACGATCGAAGCGGTCGAAGCCGGCGCGCAGGGGCGGGTCTGGACCGGGCGGCAAGCCCAGGCACAGGGCTTGATCGATGCCCTGGGCGGCCTCGAAGAGGCGATCGCCGAGGCCAAGCGGGCACTGGCCCTGCCGGTTGACGAGCCGGTGCAGGTCGAGTGGTTTCCCAAGCCGCGCCGCATTTGGGGCCTCCCGCTTGATCTCGGCCTGCCGGGGCGCACCCTCGGCCAGGAGGCGTTGGCAGTCGTCCCCGAGCTCGGGTTGCTGCTGCGTGAACGCCTCTGGGCCGTGCTGCCCTTCTGGCTCAGATTTCCCTAGCAGCCACGCAGCACGCTGCCATAAACTCTCCAATACGGTCATCCTCGCCGCCGTGAGGACGGCACCTGGGGGGGGAACCGAGGTGGCGGGCCGACGCAGGGGCTCCGGATGTGACCTGCCGCAGTGGCTCGGCCGCGGCCGGCAGTTCGGCCTGATCAAGACTCTGGAGGAATTTCGACATGGGCAAGGCCAGCACAGGAGAGGGAGTAACTAGTCGCGGCAGCCGGTGGCGTTCCAGCCTGTGGCGGGTCACCCTGGCAATACTGGTTCTGCTGTTGGTCGCCGGGGCCGCGAGCGGTCAGGGACCAGACACCTCCATTACGATGCCGCGCAGTGGCGCCATCGTGGCAGTCGGCCAGCCGGTTGGGGTCAGCGGCACCGCCGCCGGGCCGAATCCGATCAACCGGGTGCGGGTAGCGGTCAAGAACCTCTCCACCACGCGTTGGCTGCGGCTCGACGGAACTTGGGGGGCGAAGCAGTATCACCTCGCTGCGCTCACCCTCAGCGGTGGCACCGGGGCGGTATGGCAGTTCACCTTCCGGCCCCCGAGCCCGGCTCAATACCGCATCGAAGCAGAGGCGGGCGACGTGTCGGGTGCCGTCGACTCGACCAAGCCTTGGGTGAAGATCAGCGCCGCTACCTCCGTGCCATCGGTCACTCCGACGCGGACGGCGACACGAGCTTTGCCGACGCCCAGCCGCACGGCAACCGTGTCGGCGACGTCGACCCGGACGGCCAGCATGCCGCCGACGCCGACCCGAACGGCCGTACCGCCCACTGCCACGGCCACGATCGCTCCTCCGGTGCCGCCCAGTGCGACGCCGACCTCGACGCCGCGTGCGTCGGGCGACGCGCCGCAGGCGAGTTTCGAGGTCGACGCCAGCGCTGGTCCGGCGCCTCATGTCGTGCAGTTCACCGATACCTCCAGCGGATCGATCGACACCTGGTTGTGGGAGTTCGGTGACGGTGGCGTCAGCTCGATGCGGAATCCGCTCCACAGCTTTCTCCAACCGGGAACCTATACGGTGCGCCTGACAGTGTCGGGTCCGCTCGGATCACATTCGGTGACGGTGGCCGGTGCGGTGGCCGTATCACCCACGCTGGCACCGAGCAGCGCGGCTTTCGCCGAGTTCGTCGCCTATTGTCCGTTCAGCCATCGACTGGCTGACGACCCCATCGTCTTCCCGGGACAACCGGGAGTCGCGCACATGCACTCCTTCTTCGGCAGCACCGTGGTCGATGCCTTCAGCACTGCGGCCGACCTGTTGGCCGGCGGAACCACCTGTGATCCACTCGCCGACCGTTCGGCGTATTGGGTGCCGACGCTGTGGGAGTACGGCGTGCCAGTCGAGCCCGAGCAGGCCACCTTCTACTATTTCGTCGGCACCGCCGTGCGGACGAAGATCCGGCCGTTCCCGCTCGGCTTGCGGGTGATCGCCGGCAACGGCAGCCGTAGCGGGCCGACCGACGGGCCGAGTCGCTACAAGTGGAGTTGCCGCGGCGATGGGACGTCCAGCACGGGCGATTTCGCCATCTGCCCGCAGGGACACGAGTTGGAACTGCTGCTCAACTTTCCCGACTGCTGGAACGGCAGCGACCTCGACAGCCCCAACCACCAGAGCCATATGACCTACAGCGCCGCCGGCCAGTGTCCAGCCACCCATCCGGTTCCAGTGCCGCAGCTCCAGTTCAAACTCCGCTATCCGACTTCCGGGAGCGCCGGGTTAAGCCTCTCGGTCGGTTCCGGTGACCATGCCCACACCGACGGGCGTGGATGGACGGCGCACGGCGACTTCTTCAACGCCTGGGAGCCCGCTGCGCAGCGCGCACGGATCGAGAATTGCCTCTATGCGGGCGTGAAGTGCGCGGCGAACGGCCTGCCGTAATCCAGGCTAGCAGCCTTGAGTTGAACCAGATTGCGCCGCCGAGGCGCCGAGAGAACAGCCCAATGGTGCACCATCGGACTCATGGAATAGTAATGAGCTCCAGGGCTTCCCACCGCTCCACGGTTTGTCTGAATGCCTCCCAGTCTCTGCGCCTCAGCGGTGAAGTTTTTCTGCGCAGTCCCCCCCTCGGCGAGCAGGCGACTGGGGTTGGTCTATCGCGACGGGGCTGCTCCGTCTCGTGCAATCAGTCGCCGCGTTCGTACGGCTGTCCCAGGGCCGCCGGGGCGGCGGCGCGCCCGACGAGGCCGGCGAGGACGATCAGTGTCAGGACATACGGCAGCACGAGGAAAAACTGGAAGGGTACGCGCAGGCCCATCGCTTGAAAGTGAAATTGCATCGCCGTGGCGAGCCCGAATAGCAGCGCCGCGCCCAGCACGCCCCAGGGCTGGCGGCGGCCGATGATGACGATCGCCAGGGCGATGAAGCCTCGGCCTGCCGACATGCCTTCGACGAACGTGTTGGTGTAGGCCACGGCGAGATAGGCGCCGCCGGCCGCCGCGCAGAGGCCGCAGAGCACCAGCGCGACGGTGCGAACGCGGCGCACGGGGACCCCCTGGGTCTCGGCGGCGTACGGATTCTCGCCCACCATGCGCAGCTGCAAGCCGGCGAGGGTGCGGCCCAGCGTCCAGGCGATGACCGGTACCAGCGCGAAGGCAGCGTAGCCGAGTACGCCCTGGTCGAAGAGCACCCCGATGACCGGAATCTCGGCGAGCCCTGGCAGGCGGAAACTCGCCGCACCCGGGATGGTCAGCACCGCGCCCGTGTTGCCGAAGCGGGAGCGGTAGGCGACACCGGTCAAGCCCGCGGCGAGCAGGTTGAGGGCCGTGCCGGCCACTACTTGGCTGGCGTGCCAGTGAACGACGAACAACGCCAAGAGCAGGCCCAGCCCACTGCCCGCGAGCAGCGCCGCCGCGATTCCGAGGGCGGTCGAGCCGCTGAGGAGCGACACCGCGAAAGCGACGAAGGCGCCGGCGAGGACCATGCCTTCGAGGCCGACGTTCAAGACCCCGGCGCGTTCGGCGATCAGTTCGCCGAGGGCCGCGAAGAGCAGGGGGATGGCCATCATCACGGTCGAGGCGAGGAGCGCGGTCAGCAGGTCGATGCTCATCCGGATGCTCCCGTCCGGCGCCGCTGCTCGAGGGCCAGGAGGGTAAAGATGACGATGGCCTGTACGGCCGAGACGAGCACCGCCGACACGCCGGCGGCGCGCTGCATGGCCATCGAGCCGACGTCGAGCGCGGCGAAGAGTAGCGCGGCCAGCACGATCCACAATGGGTGCAGCCGGCCGAGGAGCGCGACGGCGATCGCGGTGTACCCGTAACCGGGAGAAAAGTTCTCGAACAATCGGAAGGTGACGGCGCTGATCTCGATACCGCCGGCGAGTCCGGCCAGCGCCCCGCTGATGGTGAGCGCGCGCAAGCGGGCGCCGTTGACGCGCAGGCCGGCGAGGCGGGCCGCGAGCGGGTTGAGGCCGGCGGCGCGCAGCTCGAAGCCGAGCACCGTGCGAAACAGCAGCACGGCGGTCGCTGCCACGGCCAGCAGCGCCACCAGCAAGCCGACGTGCACGCGGTGTCCAGTGAACAGCCGCGGGAGACGCGCCGCCGCCGCGATCGCGTCGCTCTGCGGGTAGGTGCCACCCGCTTCCATCAACGGTCCGTTCACCAACCAGCTCACGACCCCGACGGCGATGAAGTTGAGCATGATCGTGCTGATGATCTCGTCCACCCCACGGGCGTTGCGCAGCGCCGCGGCTATGCCCGCCCACAGCGCTCCGCCGAGCGTGGCGGCCGACAAGACGACAGCGGCGGCGGCCCAGAGTGGCCAGCCATCGAGATGTGTGCCCAGCCAGGCCACCATCACGGCTCCGATCAGGAGCTGGCCGTCGGCACCGATGTTCCAGATTCCAGCCCGGAAGGCGATGGCGACGGCGACACCAGTCAGCAGCAGCGGGCAGGCGCGAACGCCGAGCTCCGACCAGGCGTCGGGGCTGCCCATGGCACCGCGGACGAGGGCCGCGAATGCTTGCACGGCGTTGCCCCCGACGAGCTCGATGAGCAGGGCACTGGTGCCGAGGCAGATCGCCAGGCCGGTGAGCAGCGCCCCGACCGGACCCCATCTCCGGGCGCTCACACCGCCTCGCTACCGGCCATCATGGCGCCGAGGCGCGCAACCGGAAACGGGCGCTCGAGCGCTGCGCTCAGGCGGCCGCGGTACAGCACGACGACTCGGTGGGCGCGGCGGCACACCTCGTCGAGGTCGGGGGAAATGAGGACGACGCCGACCCCCACCGCCGCCGCCGCCGCCAGCGCGGTGTGGACACCTTGCGCGGCGCCGATGTCGAGCCCACGCGTGGGGTTGGCGGCGACGAGCAGGCGCGGCGCGGTGGCCAGGGCGCGCGCGACCACGAGCTTTTGCAGATTGCCGCCCGACAAGCCGCGCACCGGCGCGTCGAGGCTGGCGACCGCAATCCCTCTCGTCTCCACCATTGCCCTTGCCGCGGCGCGCTGCACCGTCGGCCGCAGCAAACCGCGGTGGCACGCGGCCCGCAGGAGGCGCACGTTCAGGGCGGCGTTCTCGGTGACGCTCATCTCGGCGACGGACCCCTGGCGTCGGCGATCGGGCGGGATAGACGCCACGCCGGCCGCGATCAGCGCCGAGGGCTCGAAGCGCCGCACCGTCATGCCGTGGATGCAGACCGTGCCGCGCGTCGGCGCGCGCAGCCCGACCAGGACGTCGAAGAGCTCGGCTTGGCCGTTGCCGTCGACACCCGCCACGGCGACGATCTCGCCACGCCGCACCTCGAGGTGAATGTCGCGTAACGACACGCTGGAGCCCACGGCGTCGACGTCCACGCTTTCGAGTTGGAGCGCCGCCGCCGTGCCCGGGGTGTCGCCTGGCATCGCGAGAGGCGCGTCGCTGGCGACGTCCCCGACCATGAGGTGCGCCAGCGCAGTCGGCTCGAGGTCGTCACGCCCGACCCGGGCGACCATCCGCCCGCGCCGCAGGACCGTGACCGTATCGGCCACAGCGCCCACCTCGGCGAGCTTGTGGGTGATGAACAGCACCGCCGCGCCGGCGCGTCGCAGGCGGTCGAGCACCGCCAGGAGCTGCTCCACCTCGGCCGGTGTCAGCACCGCCGTCGGCTCATCGAGAATCAGAACCCGCGTCTGGCCAGCCAGTGCTTTGATGATCTCGATGCGCTGCCGCTGGCCGACCGGCAACGCCCCCACCGGCGCGTCCGGATCGCCGAGTTCGAGGCCGATTTCGCCGGCGACGCGCCGCGCCGCATCGACCACGCGGGCCCGGCGCCAGCGCCATTCGCCGCCTGGCCGCAGACTGAGCGCGAGGTTCTCGGCGACCGACAGCGCGTCGACCAGTGCGAACTCCTGATGAACCATGCCGATGCCAGCCCGGCGCGCGTCGAGCGCGCTGTGAAACCGCCTCGGCCGCCCGTCGACGACGAGCGTCCCGGCATCGGGTGTGAGCAGTCCATAGAGGATGTTCATCAGCGTCGACTTGCCGGCGCCGTTTTCCCCCAGCAGGGCGTGGATCTCCCCGGCGCGCACATCGAGATCGACGCCGGCGAGCGCCTCCACAGTGCCGAAGCGCTTGTGAATACCGCGCAGCGAGACCACGGGCGGTGTCATTCGACGCTCGGGGCGGACGGGCTCGCTGGGGCTAGAACTCGAGGCTCGGCACCTGCAACTCGCCGGAGCGGATGGCCCGTTCGGCGGTGTCGACCTTCGCCTTCACGGCGGGCGGAACGCGCGTCAGCAGCGCCGGGTTGTACTCGAGCGAGATGACGCCGTCCTTCATGCCGAACCTCTCGACCTGCGCGACGAAGGTGTGGTCTTTGACCTGGCGGGCGACGGCGACGAAGGCGCGTGGCATATCGATCACCGCGCTGGCCAGGATCACGTCGGGGGCGACGGCGTTCTGATTCCGATTGGTGCCAAAGGCCAGCACGCCGCGCTGCTGCGCGGCTTGAAAGACCCCTAATCCCGCTGCATCGGCGTTCGGGATGAGGAAGTCCGCGCCTTGCTGAACGAGGGCGAGCGTCGCCTCTTTTGCCGCGCCGACATCGTCCCAGTTGCCGATGTAGCTGGTCACGACGACGAAATCCGGACGCACCGCCTTGGCCCCTGCCTCGTAGGCGAGGAAGGTCGTCTTCACCGCCGGAATGGCAATCCCACCGATCGCACCGGCTTTCCCGGTGCTCGACATGAGCGCGCTTAGCATGCCGGCGAGATAAGTGGCCTCTTCGAGCATGAAGCGCAGCGGTGCGACGTTCGGGCGCACGGTGTTGCCGGAGGTCGTGATGAAGACCGTGCGCGGGAAGTCGGCACCGGCCGCGGCCGCCGCGTCCTGGAACTCGAACCCGTGGCCGAAACAGAGTGCGAAGCCGCGCCGCGCGAAGTCGCGGAACGCGTCCTCGAACTGCGCCGGGCTCTTGACCTCGACTTGCGCCACCTCGGCGCCGAGCTGGTCGCGAATCGCCATCAGACCGTCGTAGGCGAGCGCGTTCCAACCCGCATCGCTGATCGGGCCAGGGGTCAGCAGCGCGACTTTGAACGTATCAGGGGCGCGGGGCGCGGTTTCGTCGGAACGCGAACACCCGGTGGTGAGACACAGCAGTACGGCCAAAGATACCAGAGCTGAGCGGCACATCGGCGCACACTATCCGAGCCGGCCGGGCAGACAAAGGGGAGAGGCGTCCTTTGGCCGGGAAGGACGGCGTACCGAGTGACGGGAGGGGGCGGAAACGCGACGCTCCCCTTGTGCTCCCATCGTGCTAGCGTCGCGCCCGGCCATGGACACGCGCAATCACTACCTGCTCATCGTGCTCGATAGCTGCCGCTTCGACAGCTTCGTCGCCGCCAATCCGCCGACGATCCAACGGCTCGGGCCGCTGCAGCGGCGCTGGAGCTATGCGTCGTGGACATCGCCATCGCATTTCAACCTGCTGATGGGCCTGCTGCCGCACACCAGCCCGCGGCACGTCTTCGCGTCCGAGTACTATCAACGCGACTACGCCAAGTACGCCGAACGATTGGGGGTCGAGACGGTCGCGTTCAAGGATCTGCTGCCTTCGCTGTGGCTGCCGACCTTGCTGAAACGGACGCTGGGCTATCGCACCTCGGCGCTGGTCTCGTTACCGGTGCTCAACCCGGCCACACCGCTGGCGCGCGACTTCGACGCGTTTCGCCTGATGCCGACCCACAACGACATGGCGGCGATGTTGCCGGAGCTGCGCTTCGACGCCGCCCAGCCCAACTTCTACCTGCTCAATATCGGCGAGACCCACTACCCCTTCGCCCTGCCGGGTGAGCCCGCCGAGGCGTGGCCGCACCTCTCCGGGCCACACGGCACGTTGCGCAACCTCGGCGCCGGCGAAGGCGACGCGCCGGCGCCATTCGACCGCGCGCAGCTCGAGCGGCTGCGGCAGCGCCAAATCGACGCGGTACGCTACCTGGACGGCATCTTTGCGCAGCTCTTCGACCTGCTGCCGGTGCGCACGTACGTCACCATCACCGCCGATCACGGCGAGTTGTTTGGCGAGGATGGCTACTTCGGCCACGGCCCCATCCAGCACGACAAGGTCTTCGAAGTGCCGTTCGTAGAGGGGCGGTTACGCTGAGCGGCCGTGGCGGCCTGGGTATCGCTTATCGCCGATCGCCTATCGCCAGAACCGGGACCCGAACCGCTCTGGCGATAAGCGATCTGCGATAGGCGACCCGCGCGGGAGAAGGGGTGTTCAGCGCCCCTTCTCCCGGTAGTAGTCGATCAGAATATCCGCGATCTCCGGGCGCAGGATGCGGGGGTCGGGGCGCTCGCCGGCGGTCAGCGCTTCGCGGATCCTGGAGCCGGAAATGACGACGGGTTTCTCGTCCGGGTGGTTGTCCATCAGGTCGACGCGGCCGACGCTGTCGTAGTATGCCGCGAAGCCGACATTGCACGGGCGGATGTGGAGCTGACCGGCGAGGTTGTCGAAGACGTCCTGGGCGTCGAAGTCGCCCCAAATGGGACTGCCATCGTCGTACGGCGCATCGGCGTGCTTGCGGCCGATGACGATGTCGGTGAAACCGAGGTTCTGGCGGTAGATGGCGTGCATGACGGCCTCCTTGGGACCGCCGTACAGCATCTTGATGTCCAGCCCGGTCAGCTCGAACACCTCCGTCAAGTCGTAGCCGCGCTCGCGCCAGAGCGCCTCGTCCTTGTCGCCGCGACCCAGGAGCTGCTGATCGTGCAAGGCGCGGTAGCACCGCATGCGCACGCGCGCCGGCACATCGTCGCCTTTGAGTTCGCCGACCAATGGGTTGAGGACCACGCCGGCGAAGTATCCGAGGCGCGTCAGCTGCTCCACGCCGGCCACCAGCGCATACTCATGCGCGCGGTGCAGCGGGTTACGCGTCTGGAAGGCCAGGGCGCGTTCCCAGCGCCGTTCGGCGATCGCGGTACGCGACTGTCGAGGGTTGAGCAGGTAGTGCCCGTAGTCGGGGTCGACGGCTGGCGGCAGTGCCCAGAGGTCGCCGCCGGCGAGCGCCGTGCGCGGGTCGTCCATGATCATGTGCCCGCCGGGATGATCGGTGCGCGACGTGCCGTAAAAACGCTCGACGTGCTTCGCTTTGTTCCAGTCGAAGAGACTGCTCAACCGCAGGACTCCAATGACGCGACCTTCGAACGTGAGGCCCGCGGCTTGCCCGACGCGCAAGCCACCCGCTTCCTGGTCCGTCACCGGAAAGGCGATCGGGGCCGTCCAGGCGTAGGTGCGAAAGTCAACCTCGAGGGTGTCGGTATCGAGCACGCGATGCCAGGTCGCTTCGTCCATGGGCCCGCTCAGCGGCGACAGCGTGCCGTCGGCGATGCGGTACACCGTGGCGGCGTCGGCCCGCGACATCTCGATCGTGGGTAGTGCGGCGGCGTCGGCGAGGAACTGCTGGCGGCGCGACAGCGGCACCATACGCGACACCGGAGCTTCCAGGCCGCCATGGACGGGGACGAGATCAGACATCAACATACTCCTTACGCGACAGCGCGATGCGCGCACCAGATGGCTGCCGCGCGTCGCGCACCCTCGGCGGTAGCCCCGCAGGTGTGCGGATGGATTCCGCGGTTGCGCAGTCGCCGAATTGGCTATGCGAGGGGGTGGCCGGTGTCAAGCCACGTGCGCACGCCAGGCGAGCGCGCACACCGTGGCCGCCTCGCTCTCTGTGCACGCCGCGGCGCCCGGGTGGGGGCCGACGGCGGTCTCCTGAAGACCTAGCGTTCAGCGGCGGCGCGACTGCGCGCGCGGCTGGCGCTGGATGAGCTGGGACGGGTGCGGCTCGCGCTAGTGCTCGAGGCGCGCGGTTTGCTGCGCGCGGCACTGGCGGCAGAAGCCGACGAGCCCGAGCGACTGCGCAGTGCCGTTTGCTTGGCCGGGGCGCCGCCCTCGCGGCTGCGACTCACCTTCGCGCTCGCGTCGCGCGTCAGGTGCGATGCCGAGGCGACGACACGCGTGCGGGCGGGCCGGGCCGGGATACGCAGTCGCTGGCCGGCCTGCAGCGATCGATTGCTGCGCAGGCCGTTCACCCGCATCAAGGACTGTACGGAGATGCCGAACTGGCCCGCGATCCTGGACAGCGTATCGCCGCGTCGGACGGTGTACGCCGAGGCGCTGCGCACCGGGGGCGGAGGGGGCTCGTGGTAGGACGCCAGGGCGACCTGGAACTGGTCTCGTGTCCCCTGCGGCAGCCGCACCATGTAGCCGTCCGGCGGAACGACGCCGCGCTTGAGGGCGGGATTCAGCTCGTTGATGGTGTCGACGTCGCTGCCCGAGAGCTTGGCGACGGCCTTGAGGGAAATCGCCCGCGTGACCTCGATGGTGTCGAAACTCTGCGCCTGGCTCTTCGGGACGTCGATGCCGTATTCCTTCGCCGATTTGGCCACCTGCATGGCGGCCAGGACGCGCGGGACGTACTCGGATGTCTCGGAGGGCAGGTAGCCGCGCTCGCGCATCTCCCAGAAGGTGTCGCAGCCGCGCTTGAATTTGATGCGTTCGATGTTGGCCTCGCCGGTGTTGTAGGCGGCGAGCGCCAAGTGCCAATCGCCGAAGCGGTCGTACAGGTCGCGCAGGTAGCGCGCTGCCGCACGCGTGGCCTTCTCGGGGTCGCGCCGCTCATCGACGTAGCCGTCGATGCGCAGCCCGTAGCGCTGTCCGGTTCCGCGAATAAACTGCCATGGGCCGACCGCCCCGGCATGTGAGGTGGCGTTCAGACTGTAACCGCTCTCGACGATCGGAACCCCATAGGCGAAGTCGGCCGGCACGCCCTCGGCGCGCAGCGCCGACTTCATACTCGGCACATACTTGCTGCCGCGCACCAGCGCCCGCTCCATCGTCGGGCGCATGCTCGTCTGGTACTTCTCGACTAGGTCCTGGACCCGCGGGTGGTCGATATCGAGATGCGGAGCCGCGGGAACGGCTACAGCGGGAGAAGGCTGGCGCTCACCGCTGCCGTGATATGGGCCAGTCCCCAGACCATCGGCCCCCCGGATCGTGTACGGCGACCGCTTTGCAGTCGAGCAGCCGGCGATGGCCCACAGGGCGCAACAGAAGACTCCCAGGGCCAAGATGGGTCGCTGATTCGCAGCGCGCATAGGTTCCTCCCTCCAACTCCCACGGTTGCCAGGGTGGGGAAGAGCCAAAGGCGCCCCATGACAACCGAGGCATCGCCTGAAGCTGCGACGCCGTTCCAACACCATGTGACTGACTCATCGTGAGTGTCACGACCTCGTTCCGCATTTCCCCCAAAGCAAATACGTGCCCAGTCCCCCAGGGCGCCCCTGGGTAGCACGGAAAACCGCAAGAGCGCAACTAAAAAGATCCGTCAGCGTCAAAATAGTGACGCGCCGTCGATGGCGGTTAGGAGTCTGGGTGGCGGCGCGAGGGCGTGCTCAGCGAAGCGGCCATGAGGAGAGCGGCGGCCATGCTGCGCGGGTCAGCCGTCCCTCGACCGGCGATGTCGTGTGCCGTGCCGTGGTCCGGTGAGGTGCGGATGATGGGCAGTCCGGCAGTGAAGTTCACGCCGTCGGCGAAGTGCATCAGCTTGAAGGGGGCGAGGCCTTGATCGTGGTACATGCACACGACGGCGTCGAATCGGTTGTCGACGGCCTGCGCGAACAGGCCATCAGCGGCCAGGGGGCCAGTGGCCTCGATGTGGCGGCGGCGGGCGGCGCGCACCGCTGGTGCGATGATGCGGGCGTCTTCGTCGCCAAACAGCCCGCCTTCGCCGGCGTGCGGGTTGAGCCCGGCCACGCCCAGCCGCGGCCGCCGCAGGCCGAAATGCTCCCGCAGCGCTTGATTGGTGACCACCAGGGTATCCAGCACGGCCCGCTGACTGAGTGCGTCGGGCACGTCGCGCAGCGCCAGGTGGGTGGTGACGAGGGCGACGCGCAGTCGCGGCCCGACCATCATCATGCGCACGGTTGGGGTCCGGCAGAGCTCGGCGAGCAGCTCCGTATGGCCGGACGCTCCGCGGCCGGCGGCCTGCAGGTTGGCCTTGCACAGCGGGGCGGTCGCGAGGGCATCGGCGAAGCCACCGCGCACCAAGCGCACGGCCTCGATCACCGCGGCGTAGGCCGCCCGGCCGCCGCTCGCGGTGGGCCGCCCCGCCTGGCGTTGCCGCTCGGGCAGTGCCGAGACGACGCGCACGGCGAAGGCGCGGTCGGGCAGCGGCGCCGGCGGTTCCCAGACGGCGAAGCGGAATCGCGCCCCGAGCAGTGCGGCCGTGGTTTCGTAGACGCCCAGATCACCGACCAGGATTGGGGTGACCCGGTGGCGGACGGCGCGTTGTCGCAGGGCAGCGATGGTGACTTCGGGGCCTATGCCGGACGGGTCACCCATCGACACGGCGACCCGCGGCACCGCGCTCACGGCAGGATCTCCACCACGTGACGTGAGCGCAAGTCTTCTTTCAGCCAGCGCGCGTATCGTTCCTCGAGCGCCTTGGTGTACAGCTTCTCCTTGATCTCCTCGCGCTCGCTGTCCGGTGCCTTGGCCGGACCGACTGCTGTCCGTTCATCGAGGCGGATGATGTGCACGCCACTGCGGGTTGGGATCGGGTCGCTGTACTCGCCGGGTTTGAGGTCGGCCAGCGCTTCGGCCAGCTCCGGTCGCAGGTCAGCGACCTTCAGTGTCCCCAGTCTGCCGCCCGATGCGGCGGCTCCGTCCTGCGATTCGCGCTTGGCGAGCTCGGCGAAGTCGGCGCCGCCTTCGAGCTCGTCGTGCAGCGCTTTGGCCTTGGCCTTGATGCCCTCAATGTCTTCTGGCGAGGCCTGGTCCGGAATCGTCAGCATGATCTGTGACACGCTGACCTCTTCGGGCACGTCTGTCTCCTGCTGATCCTCGGCCGTCTCGCCGTCCGTCTGCTTGCCTTCGGCCTTGTAGTGTCGGTCGATTTCTTCCGGTGACACGCTGACCTTGCCGCGAATCTCGCGGTTGATGAGCTGGGCGCGCTTGATCTCGTCGCTGATCTGCTGGCGGTAACGCTCCACGGTCAGCCCCTGCTGGGTCAACGCGGCCTGCAGTTGCGCCTCGCTGATGCGGTTCTGGCGGCGGATATCATCGATGTAGCGGTCGACCTCGCTGTCGGAGACGGTAATGCCCTGTGCATCGGCCTCCTTGTCGACCAGGCGATCAGTGATCAGCACATCGAGCAGTTGCGCCTGGGTGGCGCCACGGGCTTGAGCGAGGCGCGGGTCGGTGGCGGAGAAGAGCTCGAGCTGGTGCTGCGTGATGGGCTCGCCGTCGACCAAGGCGAGGATGCGGTTGACGGTCGTGCCGGTCACCGCCACCGGCTGTTCGAACGCCCCGATGTCGCAGCGCGCGCCGGACGGCCGCTTCATGCCGCGCTGATCGACGATCAGGAGACCCTTGCCAACCGGGTCCACGCAGCCCTCCGGGTCGCCGCCGTCGATCGCCGGGCTGCCGCCTGTCAGGGCCGCGGTTTCGGTTGGTCCGCCGTTGTTCGCCAACGTCCCAACCCGTGGGTCTTCAGTCCGTACGTCGCCCGGCTGAGCAAACGCACACGAGCCGTCGTCGACGAGATTGTAGCCTGTAGAGACCACCGAGCCGACGCATCCGGTCAGGTTCCGTACCAGCAGCGTATTGTGCGCGCTCACTCGACCACCGGCCGTCTCCAACCCGGCGCCGCGGTTGTCGAGCAGCGTGCAGTTGTCGGACACCACCGTCCCCTGTTCCGTGCGGATGCCGGCGCCGCCGTTGTCGGCGATGGTCGAGCCGACACATGCCACCTCGGCCTGGTCGCTGGCGATGCCGGCGCCCTGGTTTCCCGCCACCAGCGTGCGGTAAACGACCAGCTTGCCCTTTCCAGCCTCGATGCCGTGTCCCGTGCTGCTGCGCACGGCGCAATCGAGCAGCGTCAGTTTGCCTTTCTCCATCCGAATGCCCGCCTCACCGCCGGTGATCGTCAGGCCGTTGATGTTGACGGTGCCCTCGGTGACGAAGACCGGCGGGCCGCTGCTGCGGATGGTTAGCAGATCCGCGCCCGGTCCCTTGATCGTCAGCGGCTTGTCGACTTCCAAGGACTCGTCGAGCTCGATGGTTCCCCGCACGTCGCTGGCGAAGACCACGGCTTCGCCGTCGTCGGCGTCATCGATAGCTTCACGCAGCGACCCGTCACCATCCGGATCGGTATTGCGGACGACTTCACTGGCGCCGGCCGGCAGCGCGACGATCAGCAACGCCAGCGCCAAGGCGGTTCCCTGCCGAACTGTCATCGCTCCTCCTTAGCACACCCGGCATGCAAGGGCAGGCCGAGCAGTAGCTGCAGCGGCCCCCAACCGTCCGCTGAAAAAGGCCGCGCTCATCCTTCGACGGGCTCAGGATGAGCGGGAAGTGCTTGT
>CAYYWP010000117.1:0-14491 GCA_964475125.1 uncultured Binatia bacterium (SeqCode)
AGCAGCGCTGGTCGTTGCGACCAACCGTGCGCCGGCGGCTCGTCGCCGAAGCGTTAGCCGCGTGCGACGTGAGCAGAAGTGGCGAACTGGCGGGCACTGTGAGAGACTCCGGCACATGGGAAAAGCTGCGGTGGACATCAATGAGCTGAGCCGCGACGAACAGCTCGAACTGCTCGATCAGCTTTGGGAGAGCCTCGGTCGCGATCCCGGAATCCTGCCCCTGACCCAGGCCCACAGGCAGGAACTCGATCGCCGGCTGGACGATCTAGAGCACGAGGGACCGGTCGGGATTGCCTGGGATGATCTCGTCGAACAGATTCGAGCTCGGTCGCGGTGAGGCTCCACGTCTTTCGACCGGCCGCTGCCGCGGACATCGAGCGCGCGTATGTCTGGTACGAGAGGGAACGCGCGGGCCTCGGCGAGGAGTTCCTGGCCGAAGTTTTCACCAGCGTTCAAGCAGTGCTCGAACGGCCCGAGGCCTTTCCGGTTCTTCATCGCCAAACCCGCCGCGCCCTCGTTCGCAGGTTTCCGTACGCGCTCTTCTTTCGGGTGGTAGGCGAGCGGATGGTGTTCGTCGCCTGCTTCCATGTCCGAAGAAATCCCACTGTCTGGAAGCGGCGCAGGTAACGGCTAACAAGCCGCTGCAGCCGACGCGGACGGCGCAGGCGAACAGACAACGGGAGCCGGCGCGCTCCGGCCCGCGCGGCTGACCGCCCGCGTTAGCAGGTTTGAGCGAGAGACCCTCGATGATTGATCTCAAGATGGTGCCAGCGGACGAGCGTGCCGGTCGGGTGACCTTCAACCCGATGACGGAGTACACGGACCACTCGGTCGAGGCAGGCGTCTATCCGTGTCCGCACTGCCACACCGAGATTCAGTTCAATACCGGGACCCTTCGGCAGTTTGAGCGATCCAACGGACTCGCGCTTGGACCTGAATGGCATGAGCGGTGCGAAGCGCTTCGCCCCACTGCCGCTTGGGAGTGGAGCGCCGACTTCCGTTGCGGTGGCTGCAACCGACGCGTTCGGATGGTGTACGGCCATGATGGTGAGTACGCGATGGGCGCGTGGAAGCACCGACTCCTCAGCTTCATCGAGGAACAGAGTGACGTCGGCGCCGGCTAACCGAAGAGGAGATCGCCAGCGGATCATCAGCGCCCGGAGGGCTACCCGGAGGGAGCGCAAACAACATGAAGAAGGCATCCGTGAAGAAGAAACGTGAGGAGCTGCGGGCCGAGTACGACCTCTCGCGACTCAAAGGAGGAGTGCGAGGCAAGTACCACCCGCAGGCCACGGCGGGAACCAATCTCGTCCTGATCGAGCCGGAGTTGGCGGAGGTCTTTCCCAATACCGAGGCGGTCAACCGCGCTTTGCGTCTCCTTGTGGATACAGCGGGGGCGGCGACGGGTGAGTCACGCCGACGAGGAGCGCCGAACAAGCCGTTGCAGCCGACGCGGGCCGCGCAGCCGAACGGCAAACGAGCGGCGGCGCGGAGCGGCCCGCGCGGCTGAACGGCGGGCGTTAGACGTCTGGAGAGCGACCTTGCCTGCCGACCTCCTCATCAATTCCTTTGTCGGAATCGCCGCCGCGTTGATCGGCGCTGGCGTGATTGTGCTTGGATGGAAGGTTGCACATCGACAGGAGCTCGAGCGGGATATCGTCGCGAAGCGACGAGAGTTGCGCATCCAGTACCTGATCGAGGCGTATCGCCGTCTCGAATACGTGAGCAATCGGCCGTTGACGCCGGAAACTGCACCGGACTTCGAACGTGCGATCGCCGACATTCAGCTCTTCGGCTCTCCTGATCAGGTGGCGCTAGCTCAGGAATTCGCGCACGAGTTCGCGAAGACGGGGTCCGCTCCGCTTGACCCCCTCTTGTCCCAGTTGCGCCAGAGCCTTCGAAACGAGATCGCTCTTGGGAAGGTCCCGCCGCAACTCGTATACGTCAGGATGAGCTTCGACGCTGCGGGAAAGGTCCGGCCGCGAGATGTCCACTGATGATGCCAAGGGCAGAAACGTACCCACGTCTAACAAGGCGGTGCAGCCGACGCGGGCCTGCGGCCCGCGCGACTGACCGCTCGGGCTGCGAAACCGAACGGAAAACGGGAGCCGACGGTGAGCGGCCCGCACGGCTGAGCGCCGGCGTTGGGCGGCATGACGAGCGACACGAGATGACGCGCAAGTGGGAACAGGCGGCCAGGCGAGGTGACGTGTTGGCCCTTCGCGCGCAGATCGCGAGCGGGGCCAACGTTGATGCCCTCGATCGGTTCGGTCAATCGGCCCTCATGCTCGCCACCCTGGGCGGTCATCTCGAGGCTGTTGAAGCTCTCATCGCCGCGGGTGCGAACCTGGACGTCACCGCGAAGTTCGGGCTTTCCGCGACGATGCTTGCCGTAGTCAACGGTCATTCGGCGGTAGCGCGAGCACTCGCGACCGCAGGCGCAGATTTGAGAGTTAGAGGCTCTGGCGCACCCGGATTCTCCGGCAAGAGCGCCGCGGACTTGGCCCACGATCGCGGATTCACAGAGCTTGCACACGAGCTGTCGCGCCTCTCGGGATGAGGCATGCCGCCCAACAAGCCGCTGAAGCTGACGGCCGCGGGCTTCAGCCGTGCGCGGGGCCGTGCTCGACCCGTGGCGTGGTAGTATCACGCGCGGCCGCAGCTTAGCGGCCATCGTTGAGCGCGACCGCGCGGATCGAGGCTTTGCGGTTCCAGCTTGAGCGCGCTTGCTGAGGAAAGCGACGAAGCACCCCTTGGAGAGCTTGATTCAAGCTCTCCAAGAGGGTTCGCCTCCTTTGTCCTGCAAGACGAAGGAGGCCTCTCTTGTGGCACAGCGTTCTCTCGGATTCCAGATTCTTCTCGACGCTCTCGAAGTTCGATCACGACCTTGCCGCGCAGGTTCGGGCGGCGGGGTGTGGGTGCGGCGGTCGACTCGACAGCGCGCGCTACCCGCGCAAGCCGCGCGGTGGGCCCTGCGATCTCGCCGAGGCGTATCAGTGGCGGCTGAGCTTCTGCTGCGCACGGGACGGCTGCCGGCGGCGCGTGACGCCGCCGTCGGTGCGTTATCTCGGCCGGCGCGTCTATTTGGGCGTGGTGGTCGTGCTGGTCACGGCGATGGAGCATGGGCTCTCGGTGCGGCGCGTCGCCGCGCTCCACGAGCATCTCGGCATCGGGCTCCGGACGCTACGGCGCTGGCGAAAATGGTGGCGCTCGGCCTTCGTCGAGAGCCGCTTCTGGCGCGGGGCGCGTGGTCGCTTCCTGCCGCCGCTCGAGGAGCACGGCCTCCCGCACGCGCTGCTCGCGCGCTTCGGTGGCGAGGCCGCAGCGCGGGCGCTCGCCGTGCTCGAGTTCCTCGCGCCGCTGACGACGACCTCAGCGAGGTTTGCGCCTCGGCGGTGAACGACCCGCAGAAGATGCGATCTGCCCAGGCGTGATCTCGTCGTCCTACGGTCTGCTCCAACGACGCGCAGGCCGAGCTCGTGCTCGGCGTCGCAGGAAGCAGGGAGACGCGACGCATGGGAGACGACGAGAAGGACCGCTCGCGAGCGAGCTGGGCACGGCTGCGCTTTGCGGTCGTGGGGCCGTTGCTCGCCTCACCACCCCACCGCGGCGATCTCAAAGCGGAGATCGCCCGGCTGGCGGAGAAATCCTGGCGGCATCCGCGTACGGGCGAGCCCGTGCGCTTCGGCCGCTCGACCATCGAGCGCTGGCTCTCTGCGGCGCGCGCGAGCCGTGACCCGGTCGCCGCGCTCGCGCGCGCCACCCGGCGCGATCGGGGCGCGCAGCCGAGCCTCGCCGTCGAGCTCCGCCAGCTTCTGCGCCGCCAGTACGAGGAGCACCCGGGCTGGACCGTCAAGCTCCATTACGACAATCTGCCCGCCCGCATCGCCGCCGCACCCGTGCTCGGCCGTGTCAGCATTCCTTCCTACCACTCGGTCCGCCGCTTCCTGAAGGCCGAGGGGCTGGTGCGCAAGCGGCGCGTGCGCCGCCGCGAGGGTGGGGCGCAGCGGGACGATGTGCGCCACGGCTCGGGCGACCTCGAGGTGCGCAGCTCCGAGGTCGCGCACACCCACGCCCTCTGGCACGCCGACTTCCACCACGGCTCGCGCCCGGTGCTCACCGCCGCCGGCAGCTGGCAGACGCCGCGGCTCGTCTGTTTCCTCGACGACCATTCGCGGCTCGTCTGCCACCTCCAGTGGTATCTCGAGGAGACGGCCGAGTGCTTCGTCCACGCGCTCGTGCAGGCGATCTTGAAGCGCGGGCTCCCGCGCGCCCTCCTCACTGACAACGGCCCGGCGATGCTCGCCGCCGAGACGCGCGGCGGCCTTGAACGGCTCGGCATCGTGCACGAGCGCACGCTGGCCTACGCGGCCTACCAGAATGCCAAGCAGGAGGTCTTCTGGGCGCAGATCGAGGGGCGGCTCCTGGCGATGCTCGAAGGCGTCGGCGATCTCACCCTCGCGCGGCTGAACGAGGCGACCCAAGCGTGGGTGGAGATGGACTACCACCGCCGCCTCCATCGCGAGCTCGGGGCGACTCCGCTCGAGCGCTATCTCGGCGCTCCCACCCTCGGCCGCCCGAGCCCCTCGCCCGAGGCGCTCCGTCGCGCTTTCCGCGCGGACGCCGTGCGCACTCAGCGGCGCAGCGATGGGACTCTCTCTCTGGGCGGGCGCCGGTTCGAGGTCCCCTCCCGCTTCCGCCACCTCCAACGGCTCCACCTGCGCTATGCCGGCTGGGATCTTTCGTACGTCGATCTCGTCGATGAACGCACCGGCGAGATCCTCACGGCGCTCTACCCGCTCGACAAGCGGGGCAACGCCAGCGGGCGGCGGCGGCGAATCACTGCTCGGCCGCAGAACGCCACACCACCGAGCGCGCCAGCGGCTTCGTCACCGCCGCCCGCCTCGGGGATGGCGCCGCTGCTCACGAAACTCATCGCCGAGTACGCCGCCGCCGGCCTCCCGCCGGCTTACCTGCCTAAGAAACCGCAGCCGAACGAAGAAGAGGAGACATCATGAACGACCCCGTGCTCACGCCCTTCGGACTCAAGTGGAATCCCTTCTCCCCGGCGGTGCCGACCGAGGCGCTGCTGGCCACGCCCGCCATCGAGCACTTCGTGCGCCGGATCGAGCAGACCCAGCTCAAAGAGGGCGGCTTCGCCCTGATCACCGGCGATCCCGGGATGGGCAAGAGCGTCGTGCTCCGGGTCCTGGCCGAGCGGCTCGAACGGCTGCCCGAGATCGAGGTCGGCGCGCTCGCCCGCCCGCAGGGGAACCTCGCCGACTTCTACCGCGAGCTCGGCGATCTCTTCTCCGTGCCGCTGCGGCCGCACAACCGCTGGGCCGGCTCCAAGACGCTGCGCGAGCGCTGGCAGCACCACTTCGAGGCGACGCTCATCCGCCCGGTGCTGCTCATCGACGAGGCGCAGGAGATGACGCCCACCGTGCTGAACGAGCTGCGGCTGCTGTCCAGCGCCAGCTTCGACTCGCGCACCCTGCTGACGGTGGTGCTCGCCGGCGACGCGCGGCTCACCGAGAAGCTGCGCCAGGAGGAGCTCCTGCCGCTCGGCTCGCGCATCCGCGTTCGCCTGGCCCTGGAGCCCGCCACCCCCGAGGAGCTCCTCGCCTGCCTGCGCCATCTCTCGGCTCAGGCCGGAAACGCGAAGCTCATGACCCACGGTCTCATGCAGACGCTCAGCGAGCACGCGCTTGGCAACCGCCGCGTCCTGGTGAACACGGCAGCCGAGCTCTTGGCCCGCGCCGCTGAGCGCGACCTCGCGCAGATCGACGAGAAGCTCTACCTCGCGCTCGCGGGCGAACCTCGACCTGCGCCGCGCCGCCCGGCCGTGGAGCGGCGGCGAGCATGACGCGGCTGCCGCTCTGCCGCGCCCGCGATCTCGGCGCCGAGTCCCCGCCGCCGCGGCGCTGGCTGGTCGAGTCGCTCTGGGCCGAGCGCGCCGTCGGCATCCTCGGCGGCGAGCCCAAGTGCGGCAAGTCGCTCCTGGCGCTCGACCTGGCCGTCGCCGTCGCCGCCGGCACGCCGAGTCTGCGCCGCTTCACCGTCGAGCAGCGCGGGCGGGTGCTCCTCTACGCCGCCGAGGATGCCCTCTCGGTCGTGCGCGAGCGCCTCGAGGGCATCGCCACGGCCGCGGGCACGAGTCTCGGCCGCCTCGACCTCTTCGTCATCACCGCGCCGACCCTGCGCCTGGACACCGAGACTGACCGCGACCGCCTCGAGGAGACGGTCCGCCAAGCCCGCCCGCGGCTCCTCGTCCTCGATCCGTTCGTGCGCCTGCACGCCATCGATGAGAATGCTGCCGGGGAGGTCGCTCCGCTCCTCGGCTATCTCCGCCGCCTCGAGCGCACCTACGCCACCGCGGTCCTGCTCGTGCACCACGTGCGCAAGGGCGCGGCCAAGCTCCGCGGCGGCCAGGCGCTGCGCGGCTCCTCCGAGCTGCACGCCTGGGGCGACTCCAACCTCTATCTGCGCCGCCGCGGCGACACGCTCCGCCTCGGCGTCGAGCACCGCGCCGCCGCCGGCCTCGACGATCTCTTCCTCCGCTTCCCCGCGCCGGGCCGCCCGCTCGCCCTCGAGATCCTCGACGAGCCGGTCGCCGAATCCGCCGACACCGACCCGAGCACCGCCACGCCGCACCAGCGCGTCTACGCCGCCCTCGCCGATGCGACCGCTCCTCTCGCTCTCGCCGCGTTACGCAACTCGTGCCGCATCCGCACCTCGACCCTCTGCTCCATCCTGAACGCCCTCACCGCCGAGGGCGCCATCCGCAAGACCCCCGCCGGCTACGCCGTCCTCCGCTGAGCGCCGCTTCCCATTTCCGTTTCCCGCTCTTCCTGCACGTAACGGGAAACGGAAACGGGAAATGAACCTGCGCCCCGGTGCCGTCCCTCGGAAACCGTGATCGCGTCTCCCTCAACAAGCGTGCGCGCTCTCACCGTTAGGACGACTCTGAAGGCGCGTGCTATGGCGCGAAGGTGGCATACGCCATCGAGATCGCACGGTCCGTCGTGGCGCAACTCGAAGCGCTGACCGGTGCCGAGCGAGCCCGGGTCCTCGACGGGATCGAGAGGCAACTCGCTTACGAGCCGCTGCGGGAGACCAGGAATCGAAAACCTCTACGACCGAACCCGATCGCGCCGGAAGATCGTCCACGCCCTCGCGATGGGCAAGAAGGTTCGCAACGTCGTCCGGATCGGCGGGCAGGAGATCAAGCTATGAAACGCGTCACTGTAGGGCAGGCATCGCGCTCGCTCGGGGCCTATGCTTCAGAGATGGAGGACGAGATCGTCGTCGTGACCCAGGGAGCCCGCGCGGTGGCGGCGCTGGTTCCGCTCAGGAACGTGGACCGGGAATCGCTCGCCCTGAGCGCACATCCCGAGTTCCTGAAACTCGTCGGCGGTCGCGAGCGGAAGTGGCAGCTGGAAAGACGCTCTCTCTAGCGGAAGTTCGTCGCGCCGTCGCACCGAAGCCGGCTAACAAGCGCCTGCAGCCGACGGCGCCGAAGCGGCGTCGCGGCTGAGCGCCGGCGTTAGGCGGGCGCAGCGATCCCACAAGCCCATGGCGCACGCCCTCTTCGTGCTCGTCTTCGTGCTCGTCTCGCTCATTCCCGTGGCGGCAACGGCAGTCTACGCGCTCCGCAGAGGGACGGGCTCAGCGGGGTTCTCCACGGCGCTCATTCCCGGCTTAGTTGCATGCATCGCCCTGTTCGTGGTCGCGCTGGCCCCAACGATCGTATTCCTCGCGGATGGCCCGCATCCCGAGTATCATTCCCTCTACTACTCTGCCGCTCGCTGGCTGGTGCGGATCGGCTTGGTCAGCTCTCTTGCGTTCGTAGTGTGGCGGTGCTTCCAGATTGGCCCAGGTTGGGCAGCGCTTGGCGTCGCACTCTGGGCAGCGCTGGTCGTATTCACCACCGGAGTCGCCGCGTACTGGCTCATCGCGGTTCAGGTCTAGTGGAAGCGCTGGCGCCTATTCTATCGGGCTTCCTCGGTACGTCTCGCACTGCGATCACTGGAATCGGTGTCTCATCCCTAGCCTCCAAGCGGACACTTGTCGAAGTGGAGGCGGTTGCACGGCGGCAACGCTCCTAACGCGCGAGCCCGGGCCCAGCCGAGGTGGCCACGGAGAACGCAATCGGCATTCGTAGGCCCAGATGGTCTGCACAAACTGGCCTGCTCGCCCGGCAGCGTCCTGCGCCGGCGGGGTATCGCCAGGGCGTTGGACAGCAGAACGAAACGAGTTGCTGAATGCTCGGATGGCATCAGGTAGCATGATCGGATGAGGAAGCAGATCGCGTTGAACCAAGCTCGAAGCATGACCGCACGTGAACGCAGCCACGATCTCAGGGAATGGGTCCCTCAGGAACTGCAGTCGCCTGCGAAGCCGCAAACAGCGATCCCGGCTATCGCCAAAGACCCGCGTTCGCTGAGCGCGATCTGGACGGCGCTCATCCACGGCGAGCGACCGGGGTGGTGGCCGGTGGCCGGTGGCGCCATCATCCTCGCCGCGACGGTGTGGAACGCCACCCGGCCAGCCACCGAGACCGCGCCCGCCGCCCTGGCCGCCGCACGGCGCTGAGGCTACGACTCGCGGCATGCGGCGTCGTTCCCCGCTGTTGGTTGCCGGCGTCGCGCTCGGTGCGGTGCTGACCACGGGCGTGGTCGGCTACATGACGATCACCGGCATGGGCTTCACCGACGCGCTCTACATGACGGTGACGACGGTAAGCACGGTCGGCTTTCGCGAAGTGGTGCCGCTCGGACCCGCCGGCCAGTGGTTCACCATGGCGCTGCTGGTCGGCAGTATCGGCATCGTCTTTTACAGCGCGAGCCTGGTGGCGCGCGATCTGATCGAAGGGGAGCTGCAACGCGGCTTCGGGAGGCGAAAGGTGCAGCGACAGATCGGACAGCTGGCGGATCACGTCATCGTCTGCGGCTTCGGGCGCATGGGCCGGATGCTCTGCAAGGAGCTGGCGGTGAAGCCGGCGCCGTTCGTCATCATCGATCGCGCCGCCGAGGCGCTGCGGCATGCCGAGGCCGAGGGCTACCTCGCGGTCGAGGGCGACGCCACCGAGGACGCCGTGCTGCGCGCCGCCGGGATCGAACGGGCGCAGGCGCTGATGGCGGCTCTGCCGAAGGATGCGGACAACGTCTACGTCATCCTGTCGGCGCGCGAGCTCAACCCCCGCCTGCTGTTGATCTCGCGCGCCGAGGACGAGCGCGGCGAGCGCAAGCTGCTGCACGCCGGCGCTCACCGCGTCATCGCGCCGTACGTCATCGGTGGCCATCGCATGGCCCAGGCGCTGTTGCGACCGGCGGTGCTCGACGTCATCGATCTCGCCACCCACTCGCACAACCTCGAGCTGCAGATCGAAGAGGTGCAGGTGACGGCGGGGAGCCCCTGCGCCGGCGTCAGTCTGACGACCGCCGGTCTGCGCGATGTGCCCGGGCTGATCGTCATTGCCATCAAGCGCCCGGACGGCACGACGCTGTTCAATCCGGCCCCCGACACGACCACCAGCGCCGGCGATCGTTTGGTGCTGATGGGCCCAGCCGCCGACCTGCGCGAGATCGAGCGCCGCCTGCGCGCGGCGTGACGAGCCGCGCCAGAGCTGTCGAGGGCGCGTTCCGCTCACCCTTCGACGGGCTCAGGGTGAGCGGAACTCCTGCTGCCGGCGACTACGAGCGGGACGGGTTGCGGCACAAGCACTTCCCGCTCATCCTTCGACAAGCTCAGGACAGGTCCTGAGCCCGTCGAAGGATGAGCGCGTGCGGCGCGACGAGCTGCTAGCTGACGGCGATGCTGAAACGGGCCGTGAACTCGGTCGCCGGTTCCGCCGTTCGCAGCCCGTCGCCGCTGATCAGGGCGTTGGTCGGGGCGGTCATCGGCTCGATGCAGACGAACGCTTGGTCGGCGGGAGCGTAGATCTGCGCCCAGGGGTAGCCGTCCTCGAAAGTCACCGTGATCTCGCGCCCGCCGCCGCTGAGCACGAAACGGGCAGGGCGCTCGAGCTCGGTGAAGAGATCGTCGAAGCGGCGCGCGCCGAGCGGCGCCGCGTCCAGGCGGCAGGGTTCGCTGGCGCCGGTGGGAATGCCGCGCCCGTCGAGGACGGCGCGGCGGCGCACCGGCGCTCCGAGCTGCCACGCGGCGCGTTCGACACCCGGCAGTTGCAGGTAGGGGTGAAAGCCGAACGAGACGGGGACGGCGACATCGCCCGTCGCCTGCAGCGTCGTGTCGATGCGCAGGCTGGCTTCGCGCAGCGTGGCGGTCATCGTCACCCGATGCGGAAACGGAAAGGCGGCGAGCAGGGCGGGGTCGGCGGCGAAGTCGAGCTCGGCGGTCAATCGCGCGCCGCTGGCGTCGGCGGCGCGTTCGACGACCCGCCAACGCGGAGAGGCCGCGAGCAGGCCATGCATGGGTAAGCCGTTGGCATCGCGGTGGAGCAGTGGCGAAGCGGGGTCGAGACCCACGCGCCGCCCGGCGATCCCATACTCCAAGTCGCTCAGGCGGTTGGCCCACGGGTGCAGGAACGGAATCCCCATGGTTGAGCCCTGGGCGGCATACAGCGCCAGGCCGCGCCGCTGGCCGAGCAGCTCCGTGCCGCGGTGGGTCAGTGAGCAGCCGATCATGCCGAGACGCGGCGCGAAGGTGGCGCGCAGATCGGCAGCGCGATCGGCCAGGACGATGGTCGCCGCGCCTGCCGCGACCGAGTCACTGATCGCGTACACCGCCCGTCGCTCAACGCTCTTGCAGACCCTTGGGCTCGATCCACAGGCGGCCGTCGCGCGCCAGCAACTGTCCCGACGCCTCGGGGCCCCAGCTGCCGGCGGGGTAGTGGGCGACGGTGGGTCCTTGATGTTCCCAGTACTCGAGGATCGGCATCACCACCTGCCACGCCTCTTCGACCTGGTCGCCGCGCATGAACAGCGTCGCGTCGCCGACCATCACGTCGAGCAACAGCGTCTCGTAGGCCTCCGGGGTCGGCTCGTTGAACTCGCCGTACGAGAAGCGGGTCTCGACCGAGGCCAGGCGCATGGTCGGTCCCGGGTACTTGGCCTGGAAGCGCTCGACGATCGCCTGTTCCGGCTGGATCTGGAGGTAGAGGCGGTTGGGCTCGATCTCGCCGACTTGCTCGGGCGGAAAGGCGAGGTGCGGCACGGGGCGGAATTGAATGCAGATTTCCGAGGCCTGGCCGGGCAGGCGCTTGCCGGTGCGCAAGTAGAACGGCACGTCCTGCCAGCGCCAGTTGTCGACGTAGAGCTTGAGCGCGACGAACGTCTCGGTGGCGGATTTCGGATCGACCCCATCCTCTTCGCGATAGCCGGGGACGCGCTCGCCCTTGATCGTCCCCGCCGCGTACTGGCCGCGCACCACCACCTTCGGGATCTCCTCGCGCTCGATGCGGCGCACGGCGCGCAGCACGTCGACCTTCTTGTTGCGCAGCTCGTCGGCGTTGAACGACACCGGGGCTTCCATGGCGACCAGACAGAGGAGCTGCAGCAGGTGGTTCTGGATCATGTCGCGCAGGGCGCCGGACTGGTCGTAATAGCCGCCGCGGTGTTCGACCCCGACCTGCTCGGCGACCGTGATCTGCACCGAATCGATGTAGCGCCGGTTCCACAGCGGCTCCTGCACGCCGTTGGCGAAGCGGAAGGCGAGCAGGTTCTGCACCGTTTCTTTGCCGAGGTAGTGATCGATGCGGTAGAGCTGCCGCTCCTCGCACACGCCGGTCATGTAGGCATTCAGCTCGCGCGCGCTGTCCAGGTCGCGGCCGAACGGCTTCTCGCAGACGATGCGCGCGCGCTCGACGTCCTCGCTCAGCCCGGCGTGATTGAGATGCTTGCTGACCATCTGCACCACCGTCGGCGGCGTCGAGAGGTAGAAGACACGGATCGCCTTCGCCTTCCACCCGGCGTCGAGCTGATCGAGCTTGGTGGCCAGGTTGGCGTACGCCGCCGCGTCGTTGAAGTCGGCCTGCCGGTAGGTGATGCGGGCGCTGAAGGCGCGCCAAGCCTCATCGGCGGCTTTGCCCTGGCGGCTGAACTGATCGATGCCCTCGCGGGCATGCTGCAGAAAGGCGGCCTGCTCGTTCGGCTTGCCGTCGATGCAGAAGATCTCGAACGGCTCCGCCAGCCACTTGTCGAGCCACAGATTGTAGAGCGCCGGGATCAGCTTGCGCCACGCCAGGTCGCCGCCGCCGCCAAAGATCACAAAGGCCGTCGGCCTCGTCTGCGCCATCGATCTTCCTCCCTCGCTGGCGTCAGATAGCACAGGTGCCGCGGGAGTGCGTGCCGGTGCGAGCACGAAAGGGTCAAAGGGGCGCCGAGCACGCCCCTCCCACGGCGTTGAACGTCGTTGCGCCCGCACTCGCGACCGTACGCCGGCGTCTCATCGCCAACCCGCTGGGCTCGCTCGGCGGGGGGTGGTAGGCTTCCGCCGTGATGTCACACACCCGCGTGATTCATGAAAGGAGGAAGGAAGATGCCAGCACGTAAACCCGAAGAATGCGATATCCTGGTCGTGGAAGCGATGCAGCGAAAGGATCTCGAGGCCGCGGTGGCGCTGTACGAGCCCAATGCGGCATTCGTGCTCGACTCCGGCGAGGTTGTCACGGGCCAAGCGGCCATTCGCGAGGTCCTCAAAGGGTGGATCGCGCTCGACGATGTCCGTTTCACCACGGAGATCAAGGCGATCCGGAGCGCCGATGGGAATCTCGCCATGTTACGTGGCACGTGGCGCGCGACCGGCAAGGGACCGGATGGAAAACCGGTGACGTCCACGGGGAACAATGTCGAGGTGGTCCGTCGCCAGCCGGACGGGACGTGGCTGTTCGTGATCGACCATCCGCGTGGAGCGGATTGAGGCGCGCAACCGTGCCGCAGTCGTAGCCACCGCCTCACCGAAACAAGGGACGCAGCGGCGAATCAGGCGCCCGCCGGGACCACTTCGTGGCCCGGCGGCGCACGGCCCGTCCGAAGGGGGTCGAGGCGCTGGGGTGGGGGACTCCGGTCGCCCCCGTCTCCTTCCCCTCCGCCGGGAAGAGGCGCGCCTCCCGGCGGGCGCTCACCACGGGTGGAGCGCGGCGGGGCCCCCCTTTTCTCAAGCCGCGCGGCGCGCGGCCAACCGCTTCGCCTGCTGGCGAATCAGCTTCGCGACCAGGCCCGTCCAGCCGGTCTGATGGCTGGCGCCCAAGCCGGCGCCGTTGTCGCCGTGGAAGTATTCGTAGAACAGCAGGTGGTCGCGCCAGTGCAGGTCATTCTGGAACGTCGGCTCATCCCCGAAGACGGGGCGCCGCCCGTCGCCGTCGCGGGTGAACAGGCCGATGAGGCGATGGGACAGCTCGTCGGCGACCTGCAGTAGGGTGAGGTAGCGGCCCGAACCGGTCGGGCATTCCACCTTGAAGTCGTCGCCGTAATAGTGGTGGAACTTCTGCAGCGCCTCGATGAGCAGGTAGTTCATCGGCATCCACACCGGGCCGCGCCAGTTGGAGTTGCCGCCGAACAGGCCGCTGCGCGATTCGGCGGGCTCGTAGTCGACTCGGTACTCGCGGCCGTCGACGATCAAACGGTACGGGTCGGCGGCGTGCGCCTTGCTGACCGCGCGCACGCCGTGATCGCTGAGAAACTCCTGCGGGTCGAGCATGCGCTTGAGCAGGGCCTTCATGCGGTGACCGCGCACCAGGGCGACCAGACGGCGCTCGCCCAGGCCGGGCTCGTGCCAGCGCGACACCAGGCTGGAGAGATCGGGGCGGTGGGCGAGGAACCATTCGAGCCGCGCCTTGAAGTCGGGTACGCGCTCCAGCAGCTCGGGCTCGATCGTCTCGACGGCGAACAGCGGCGTCAGGCCGACCAACGAGCGCAACTTCAGCCGGCACCGGCTGCCGTCGGGCCGATGCAGGATGTCGTAGAAGAACTCGTCCTCGTCGTCCCACAGCGCCAGGCGGTCCTCGCTCATGTGGTTCATGGCGCCGGCGATGTAGAGGAAGTGCTCGAAGAACTTCGTTGCGATGTCCTCGTAGACGCGATCCTCCTGGGCCAGCTCGAGGGCGATGCGCATGAGGTTGAGGGAGAAGACGCCCATCCAGCTCGTGCCGTCGCTCTGCTCGAGTGAGCCCCCGGTGGGCAGTGGGGCGCTGCGGTCGAAGATGCCGATGTTGTCGAGGCCGAGGAAGCCGCCTTCGAAGACGTTATGGCCCTCGGCGTCCTTGCGGTTCACCCACCAGGTGAAGTTGAGCAGCAGCTTGTGGAAGACGCGCTCGAGAAAGGTGCGGTCCGCCACGCCCCACTCGCGCTCGCAGATCTTGTACACCCGGTAGGCCGCCCAGGCGTACACGGGCGGGTTGACGTCGCCGAACGCCCACTCGTAGGCCGGAATCTGGCCGTTTGGATGCTGGTACCATTCGCGGCCGAGCAGCACGAGCTGCTCTTTGGCGAACTCGGGATCGATGACCGCGAGCGCGATGCAGTGGAAGGCG
>CAYYWP010000118.1:0-14358 GCA_964475125.1 uncultured Binatia bacterium (SeqCode)
GGCCTTCGGCAACGCCGGTCGCGGCGCGGCGGTCGGCGCGGCAGCGGGCGGCATCGGCATGGGAGCGGCGCGGGCCTCGCAGTCGGAGTCGGCCTTCCGGCAGGCCTACGTCAACTGCATGCGCCAGCGCGGCCACAACGTCGTCAACTGAGCGCCGAGGAGGACGCGACATGAAGACTCGCATCTGGACACTTGCCGCCGTATCGACCCTGCTCGGCTTTGCCGCTCCGGCGGCCGCGCAACTCTCCCCAGCCCTGCAGCACGTCTGGACGTTGCATCTCGACGCCTTCAATCGCGAGAACGTCGACGCCGCGATGGCTGGGATCGACAGCCGCTCGCCCGACTACGCGGCCACCAAACAAGCGCTCGACGAGCAGTTCAAGTCGCTCGACGTCAAGGCCGAGCTGGTGAAGTTCGACTACATGGGACACGATAACGAGTTCGCCGTGGCGCGGGTCAAGACGAAGACGACCGGCAAGCCGGGCTCCGGCTTCACCGACAACGTCACCGACGCGGTCGTCCTGTTTCATCAGGAGGGCGGCGCCTGGAAGCTGTGGAGCGAAGATATCGTGGCAGTCGAGATCTTGCCCTAGCAACCGGTTGAAGAACGTGTTCCGCCCACCCTTCGACGGGCTCAGGGTGAGCGGAACACGTTCCGGCACAAGCACTTCCCGCTCATCCTGAGCCCGTCGAAGGATGAGCGCGGTCTTTTTCAACAGACTGCAGACTAAAATGGTGAGAACCCCCTCCCCATGCTTAGACGGGCTCAGCATGAGCGGAGGGCATGGCGAACTTTGACGCGCGCCGCGCGTCTGGCCGCCCGGCAAGAGGCTCGCGGCGCTCGCTATCATGAAGGCGAGGTGGTGATCGGACGCCAGGCTCGGAAGGGTCGGCAGGTGGTGCCGATCCATCCGCTTCTCTTCGTCGCGCTGCTGGCGCTGGCTGGCTGCCAGTTCGACCTGCTGCGCGAGAATCTCGGCGACCTCCACCGCTATGGCTTTCTGCGCGGCACGGTGACACCGCCGGCAGGAACGAGCCCGGCACCGCTGGTGGTGTTCGCCGTGGCGGCCGGCGCCGCTACCGCCTCCGACTGGCAGCTGCTGTCGCGACCCGGGCCGTACTTCCTGGTCGTGCCCGTCGGCGCCTATCGGGTCGGCGCGTTCGAGGATCGCAACCGTTCGCTAGCGCACGATGCCGGCGAGCCGGTCGCCTGGGTGCGCGGCGGCGAGCCGGTCGACGTGAGGCCTGGTGCCACTATCGCGGGCCTCAATCTGCCCCTGGTCGCGGACGCGGCAGCTCCGCCGGTCGCCGTGGGGTTGATTCCGGTGCGCGACTCCGGCGAAGTCGCCGAGCTGCCGGCCAGCCGCACCGGCGAGGTAGTCACGCTCGACGACCCGCGCTTCTCCGATGAGGCGGCCCGCCGCGGCCTCTGGCAGCCGGCTGCGTTTCTGGTCGACCCCGGTGCCGGCATCTACCTCCTCGAGCCGTACGACCCGGCGCGCACGCCGGTCCTGTTCGTCCACGGTGCCCTCGGTCATCCGGGCAACTTCACCGCCCTGATCAACGGCCTCGATCGGCACCGCTACCAGGCCTGGGTGGCGTACTATCCCACCGCCGTAGACCTGGACGTGACCGGCGCGGCGCTGGGCCGCTGGCTTCAGGCGCTCGAGGTCGAGTACGGCTTCCATCGCCTGGGTGTGGTCGCGCACAGCATGGGCGGCCTGGTGGCGCGCGCCTACCTGATCGGCGACCCGAACGGTTTGGGCGCGACCGTCGAGTCGCTCACCTTGGTGACGATCGCCACGCCCTGGCAGGGGCATGCCGGCGCGGCGCTCGGCGTCGCCCGCGCGCCGGTGGTGGCTCCATCCTGGTTCGACCTCGCGCCCGGCAGTCCGTTTCAGACCCGACTGCTGGAGAAACCGTTGCCGCGCTACGCGGCACACGATCTCTACTTCGCCTACGGCGGCTCGCGCTCCGGCCGCATCGCCAACGACGGCGTCGTCACCGTCGCCAGCCAGCTCGATCCGCGCGCCCAGCGCCAGGCCCGGCTGGTCGCCGGCTTCGATGCCGGCCACCGCGCCGTGCTCGGCGATCCGGCCGTCGCCGACGAGCTGCGGCGCAGCCTGGCTGGGATCGCGCCGTGAGCATGGACCCGCCAATCCCACGACCGGCGAGCCGTCGCGCGGTCTATCTGGCAGCGTTCACGCTGCTCTGTCTGGTGGCGGCGCTCGTCCTTCCGGCGGTGCCGCAGCCGGCCTCGTATCATGCCTTCGCCGATCAGCGGCCGCTGGCCGGGATCGCCAACTTCCTCGACGTCGCCTCCGACCTCGGCTTTCTGCTCGTCGGCATCATCGGCCTGGCAGTGGTGCGGCGCGGCGGCGTGTTCGAGCACGGCAGCGAACGCTGGCCCTACGCAGTATTCTTCGCCGGCGTCCTGCTCACCGCCTTCGGCTCCGCCTACTACCACCTGGCGCCGGACAACGAGCGGCTGTTCTGGGACCGGCTGCCGATGACCGTGGCCTTCATGGCGCTGATCGCCGCGCAGATCGTCGACCGGATCAGCTTGCGTGTCGGTCTGGCCGCACTCGCCCCCCTGCTGCTGCTCGGCGCCGCCTCGGTGGTCTACTGGCTGATGAGCGAGCGGGCGGGCGCCGGCAATCTCGTGCCCTACGCGATCCTGCAGGCCTACGCGGTGGTGGCGCTACTGCTGCTGACCTGGCTGCTGCCCTCGCGCTACACGCGCGCCGGCGATCTCTACTGGGTGTTCGCCGCCTACGTGCTCGCCAAACTCTTCGAGACTCTGGACGATGAGATCTTCGCGCTCGGCCACCTGGTCAGCGGCCACACCCTCAAACATCTCGCCGCGGCCGCGGCCCCCTTGATCGTCTGCCGTATGCTGTGGCTGCGCGCGCCGCGGGCTGCCGATGATTGACCCCAGCCGGCCGAGCCCCAACCGCCAGTTGAAAACGTGTTCCGCCTACCGTTCGACGGGCTCAGGGCATGTCCCGAGCTCCTCGAAGGATGAGCGCCACACGTTGCGGCACAAGCACTTCCCGCTCATCCTGAGCCCGTCGAAGGATGAGCGCGGCCTTTTCAACAGACTGCTGACCGCATCCCGAGCACCCGCCGCTTCCTTCGACGAGCTCGGGGGGAGCGGGAGTGCATGGTGGTCGCACGTGCCCCGCGCCCGATGATGGACCCCAGCCGCCCATCCTCAAGGAGGCGGGCCAGAGCCCCCTACCGCGCCCTCAGCGGTCCATGGCGGGCAGGCCGGCGCGGATGCGTTCAGAGAAGTCGGGCGCGCCGGCGGCGGCCTGGGCGGCGTGGTTGATGTGCGAGCGCGCGCGCAGCTCGGCGAACGGCATCGAGGTGTCGATGCGCCCGCTGGCGTAGAGGTAGCGGTCGATCAGGCCGTTCAAGACGTGCCGCCAATCGACGCGACCGCTGCGACCGGCGGCATTGGCGTAGCGCACGATGTTGATCGTGCAGCTGTTGCTCAACAGGTGGTAGAACTCGGCCCGGTCGGCGAGCTGATTGACGCGCTCCAGGTAGATCAGGAAGAGCCGGCGGACGTTCTCCGGATCGGTGAGGATGCGATAGAGGAACACGTCCTCGTCGCGGTGGTTCGTGCGCCAGCCGACGACGTCCTGTTCGCTGCCGATGACGTAGATGAGCTCGAACTGCTTGAACAGCGACGCCAGCGGCGCGAACGACTCGCCGACCTCTGGTCGCGTCTCGATGGAGATGCTGAGCGGCTCGGCGTTGTCGAAGACGAAGCTGACAAAGGTGTGGCCGACCGGCCCGGGCATCCAATAGGAAATGAAGAAATCGACCGCCACCAGGTGCGACAGCGACACCTCGCGCTCGACGTAGCGCACGGAGAAATCGTCGCGGCTGCGGAAATCGAAGTCGCGCACCCCGGTGATGCGGATGCGGTCGCCGTCGATGTAGGCTCGCGGCATGACCGCCACCTCGGGTAGCCAATCGCGGTCGTGCGACGGCCGGATGGAGATCCACCAGGCCAGCACGCCGACGAAGGCGACGGCGAACACCCAGCGCCGGCGCGCCGGCGCCAGCCACAGCGACCAAACGCCGAAGGCGAAGAACAGCAGCGCCGCCAGCGTCCGCACCGGTGCCCAGGGGAGGTTCGAGTAGTGGATGGCGAGCGTCGCCCAGAGCAGCAGCAGGGCGCGGCACAGAAACCACGCCAGCGCGAGCAGCCAGGAGAGCACGGTCGCCACCCAGCCGCGGCGTGAATCCACAGGGCGGGAGCTCGAGTCCGATTGCGGTCGCGTCATGCTCGGGGCGGCGCCGGATACCTCGCGGCGAGACGACGGCTCCTACCAAGCGCCAGTGGTCCGCGCCAGCCTCAGGTACTCCGCACGCGCTTGGCCGACTTCGTATCCCACAGCCATGGCCTGCCGGCAGGGTCGTGGTATATCCGCCCGTGCGGAAACGCGTTGCGTTCGCCCTTTGACGGGCCCGGGGTGCTCCGGCGCTACGTCCATACTGCCGACACGCGGGGGAGGTACGATGTACGGGGATTCCATCCGAGAAATCTCGCCGCCGCTCGCTGGCGAAACGCCGGCGGCTACAACGTATGGTGCGCGGCGCCGGACCGTCGCTCTGGCCGGTCGAACATCGGGTCGGATCGCGTCCTCGATCATCGCCGCGGCCCTCATCGCTGCCGGGGCACTCCCCGTTGCGGGGCTCGAGCCGAGCCTGATCTGCTTCGGCAACGAACCCTCGTGGAGCGTCGCCCTGCGTGAGCCGGACGGAGCCCGGCTGACGCTGCCGGACGAACCAGCGGTCGAGTTTCGCGGCACCGCGTCCCGCATCGAAGCGCTGCGCGAGCGCGTTTGGCGCGGCCAGCCCGTGGCCGGTCCCGGCGGCGACCTCGTCCTGTTCCTGCGCGAGGGGGCATGCAGCGACAACATGTCCGACCTCAAGCACCCGATCACGGCGCGCCTCTCCCTGCCGAACGGCCGATTCCTCGCCGGCTGCTGTCGCATTCCTGCGCCGGCGGCTGGGCAAGGCGCGCCGGACGGCGGCATCGAAGGGCGGACGTGGCGCCTCACCCACCTCACCGGACTCGCAGACGAAGAGCTGGCCGCAATTCGCGACGGCGTGACGGTGCGGCTCGAGGACGGGCGGCTGCAGGCTTTCGGCGGGTGCAACCGCATGGCCGGTTCGTATACCCTCGCTGCCGACCACCTCACCGTCGGCGCGCTGGCCGGGACGATGATGGCCTGCCCGCAACCGGCGATGCGGGTCGAGAGCGCCTTCGGCAAGGCGCTCACCGGCAGGTTCACCATCACCGCCGGGGAGGACCGTATGCAGCTCGCCCAGGGGTCCACCGAACTGACCTTCGTCGCCGAGCCGCCGCCGCGGCTCGAAAACGTCCAGTGGACGGTCACCGGCTACAACAACGGCCGCCACGCCGTGGTCAGCCCGCTGGTCGGCACCACACTCACCCTGTCGTTCGAAGACGGCTCGGTGGCGGGCCACGCCGGATGCAACAGTTTCCGCGCTCAAGCGGTGATCGAGGAGAACCGCCTCAGCGTCGGCCCGATCGCCGCGACGCGCAAGATGTGCCCCGGCGAAGGCGTGATGGAGCAGGAACGCGAGTTTCTGGCCGCGCTCGAAACGGCGACGGCGTGGGCGATCGATCGCGGCATGCTCGACGTCCATCGCGCCGACGGCGAGCGCGTCCTGACGGCGAGCGCGAAGAGCGCAGAGGAGCGGTGAAGGCTGTTGCCTCTGCCCATCCCCGTTCGCTATCTAGTGTCCCGTTGCCGACGTTCGCTGCATATCTCCGCGGCCCTCAGCGCCCCCGGCGGCGTTGGGTTCCTCGGCATGTAGCCAGATATTCCTGCCTCGGCCGCCTTGCCAGGGCCGCCGATGCCTCGCCGATACGAACAGCGAATTTCGGCCACACGAGCGCCACGAAAGGAAGCGGACATGAGGATTGAGAACCGGAGACCGCGCGTCGCCATGGTGCTCTCGGTGTCCTCCTGGCTGCTCGCCGCGGGCTGCTCGCCGCCGGCAGCGCCGCCGGCGGCGGTCGTCCGCCCAGTCAAGACCACCGTGGTGACGGCAGGTGCCGAGACGCGCGAGCGCCTGTTGCCCGGCACAGTGGAAGCCTCGCGGCGGGTCGAGCTGGCGTTCCAGGTGTCCGGCCTGCTCGCCGAGCTGCCGGTCCGCGAGGGGCAGAGAGTCGCCAAGGGGGAGCTCATCGCGCAGCTCCGGCAGGACGAATTCGAGGCGGCGTTGAAGGGGCGGCAGAGCCAGCTCGAGCAGGCGCGCGCCGCTCTCGAGGCCCTGCGCGCCGGCGATCGCCCGGAGCAGCGGCGGCGGCTCGAGGCCCAGGTGCGTGCCGCCGAGGCGCGACTCGCCAACGCCCGCATCGAGCTCGGTCGCTTCCAGTCCCTGCTCAACAGCGGCGCCGTGGCGCGCCGCGAATTCGACCAGGTCCGCACCGCCTATCTGGTCGCCCAGGAGGAGCATGCCGCGGCCCGCGAGCAGTTGGAGAAGGGAGCCACCGGGCGGTCCGAGGACATCGCCGCCATGGAGGCCGAGGTGCGCGGGCTCGAGGCGCGCGTGGTCGAAGCGAACATCCAGCTGCAGGACAGCACCCTGCGCGCCCCCTACGACGGCGTCATCGCCCAGCGCTTCGTCGAGCCGCGCCAGAACATCCGCGCCCAGCAACCCGTCGTGCGCTTTCAGGACGTCGACGAGATCGACATCGCCGTCGACGTTCCCGAGGCGCTGATGGCCGCCGACATCCAGTCGGCAGACATCGTGCAGATGATGGCGGAGCTCAGCGCGGCGCCAGGGGTGCTGTTCCCCACCCACGTCCGCGAGATCGCCCAGCAGGCGGATCCGACCACGCAGACGTATCGCATGCGGGTGGCCATGCAGGTGCCGCCGGGCATCACGGTCCTGCCCGGCATGACGGCGACCGTCGCTATCACCTATCGGCGCGCCAGCATCCTCGGCACCTCGATGCTCGTCCCGGTCTCGGCGGTGTTCAAGGACCCGGCGGGTGACGCCGTGGCATGGGTAATCGGTGAGGGCCAGATCGTCGAACGACGGCCGCTCAAGGTCGGCGCGGTGACCGGCAGCCAGGTCGAGGTGCTCGAGGGGCTGCAGCCGGGCGACCGCATCGCCATCGCCGGTGTCCGTTTCCTGCGCGAGGGGATGGTGGTGCAGGATCTGGGCGACGCACTCGGAGCGCGCCCCTCGTGAACATCGGCGAGTTCTCGGTTCGCAACAACCGCATCGTCATCACCGCGGCGGCGATCGCGCTGCTCGGCGGGCTGGCCGCCTATGCGCGCATGGGGCGGCTCGAGGATCCCGAGTTCACGATCAAGGAAGCGCTGATCGTCACGCCCTATCCAGGCGCCAGCGCCGCCGAGGTCGCCGCGGAGGTCACCAACCCGATCGAAAGCGCGGTACAGCAACTGGACCAGGTGAGGCGCGTCGAATCCGAATCGACCCGCGGTCGCTCCGTGGTCAGCGCCATCATCGAGGACCGCTTTCACGCCGACGCGATCCCGCAAGTGTGGGACGAGCTGCGGCGCCGGATCAACGACGTGCAGGCGCAGCTGCCCCCGGCGGCGCGCGGCCGATCGATGGTGATCGACGACTTCGGCGACGTGTACGGCGTGTTTCTGGCCATCACCGGCGACGGCTACACCCAGGCCGAACTGCGCCGCTACGCCGAGTTCCTGCGGCGCGAGCTGCAGACCGTGCGCGACGTCAACAAAGTCGACCTGTTCGCCGAGCCACAGGAAGTAGTGTTCCTCGAGATGTCGCGCCAGCGCCTGGCGCAGCTCGGCATCCCGGAGGAGCAGATCTACGCTCAGCTGCAGTCGCGCAACGTCGCTGCCGACGGCGGGCGGGTGCGGGTCGGAGACGCGTATCTGGCCGTCGATCCGCAAGGCGCCTTCGACTCGCCCGACGACATGCTCAACCTGGTCGTCGGCGTCGGCGGCGCCAGGGCGCAGCTCACTCTCGGCGATGTGGCGACCATCGAGCGGGCCGAGCAGGACCCGCCACGGCGACTGCTGCGCTTCGACGGCCAGCCCGCCATCGGCCTCGGGGTCTCGACGGTCCGCGGCGGCAACGTCGTGACGATGGGCGAGGCGATGCGCGCCAAGCTCGAGCAGCTGCGCCCGCTCCAACCGCTGGGAATCGAGATCGGCGAGATCAACTTTCAGCCCGAGGCGGTCGAGGCCGCCACCGCCAGCTTCGTCTTCAACCTCATCAAGGCGGTGACCATCGTGTTCGTGGTCCTGCTCATCGCCATGGGCGTGCGGGCCGGCCTGTCGGTCGGTCTGGTGCTGTTCCTCACCATCCTGTCGACCTTCCTCACCATGTACCTGATGGGCGGAATCCTGCTCGAGCGGATCTCGCTCGGGGCCTTCATCATCGCCCTGTGCATGCTCACCGACAACGCCATCGTCATGACGGAAGGCATCAAGGTCGGCATCGAGAGCGGGCGGGACAAGCTCGAGGTGGTGCGCGACGTGATCGCGCACAACCAGTGGCCGCTCTTCGGCGCCACGGCGATCGCCGTCGTCGCCTTCGCAGCCATCGGGCTCTCGGAGGACAATACCGGCGAGTACACCAACTCGCTCTTCTGGGTGATCTTCATCTCGCTGACCCTGAGCTGGGTCGCCGCGGTGACGGTGACGCCCCTGCTCGGCTATGCGCTCTTCAAGCCCCGAGCCGGCGGCGTCGACCCGTCGGCCGCTTATCGCGGGGCGATCTTCCAGGGCTATCGCCGCCTGCTCGCCGCGGCGCTGCGATTCCGCTGGACGGTGCTGGTCTGCGTGCTGGGGCTGTTCGGGCTGGCGATCTACGGCTTCGGCCGGGTGCCGCAGAACTTCTTTCCGCCGGCGACGCGGCCGCAGTTCCTGGTCGATGCCTTCCTGCCCGCCGGCTCGCACATCCGCGACTCGGAGGCCTTCGCCGAGCAGGTGGAGGAGTTCATTCGCGCCCAGCCGGGCGTGAAGCACGTGTCGGTGTTCATCGGCAGCGGCGGGCTGCGCTTCCTGCTCGTCTACACCCCGGAACGGGACAACCGCGCCTTCGTCCAGTTCCTCGTCCAGGTCGAGGACGAGGGACAGATCGACGGCATCCTGGCGGCGGTGCAGCGCTATCTCGACGAACGCTATCCCGACGCCAACGCGGTAGCCAAGAAGTTCCTGCTCGGCCCCGGCAAAGGCGGGCGCGTGCAGGTGCGCTTCAGCGGTCCCGACCCGGCAGTGCTGCGCCAGCTCGCCGACCAGGCGGAGCGGATCATCGTCGCCGACGGCGGCGCGATCGGCATCCGCGACGACTGGCGCGAGCCGGAGAAGATCATCCAGCCGGACCTGCGCGAGGTGCAGGCGCGGCGCAACGGCATCACCCGCGTCGAAGTGGCGCAGGCGCTGGAGACCGGCCTCGAGGGTCGCGTGGTCGGCTTCTTCCGCGAGCCCGGCAGCAGCGGCACCAGCGTGTTCCCGCAGGAGACGCGGCTGTTGCCGATCGTCGCCCGCCCCCCGGAGGGCGAGCGGCGCAGCGTCGACGCCATCTACAGCATGCAGATCTGGAGCCCGGTGGCGGGGCGGATGATTCCCCTCAACCAGGTCATCACCGGCGTCCAGACGGGGTGGGAGAATCCGGTCGTCATGCGGCGCGATCGCGTCCCCACCATCACCGTGCACGCCGATCCCCGCTCCGGCCTGCCGAGCGAGTTGTTCAACCGCGTGCGCTCGGCGATCGAGGCCATCCCCCTGCCACCCGGCTATGCCTTCGCCTGGGGTGGTGAGCACGAGGACTCGAGCAACGCGCGCAGCGCCCTGGCGAAGTCGATTCCCGGCGTGCTGCTGGCGATGGTCTTCATCGTCGTCTGCCTGTTCAATTCGATGCGCACGACGGCGATCATCTGCCTGACCGTGCCGCTGGCGATCATCGGCGTGACCGCCGGCATGCTGCTCACCGGACGGCCGTTCGGCTTCATGGCGCTGCTCGGCGTGCTGTCGCTGGGCGGCGAGCAGATCAAGAACTCGGTGGTGCTGATGGAGGAGCTCTACCTGGAGATCGGCCGCGGCAAGTCGCCCCACGAGGCCATCCTCACCGCCGGCGTCGCCCGCTTGCGGCCGGTGCTGCTGGTCGCCGGCACGACCATCCTCGGCATGATCCCGCTGCTGCAGGATGCCTTCTTCGGCGCCATGGCGGTGACGATCATGTTCGGCCTCGCCGGCGCCTGTGTGCTGACGATGATCGTCGTGCCGGTGCTGTACGCGATCATCTACAACGTCCGCGAAGCGCCGGCCGCGCCTTGAGCCCGTGGGGCTCGGCGCGGCGGCTCAGCCGGTGGGTGGCGCCCGCAGGCCGAAGAAGTCGGCGATGCCGCCGAGCACCAACTGCGCGCCGACCGCCACCAGCACCAGCCCCATGAAGCGGGCGATGATCGCCTGACCGCGCGCCCCGACGCGTTGCTGCAGCCAGCCCGACAGCGCCAGCACCAGCCACACGAAGGCGGCCACCGCGGCCACCGCCAGCAGCAGCGCCGACGGCCGGCTCGCCTCGGCGGTACGCGCCGCCATGGTCATCGCCGTGATGATGGTGCCGGGGCCGGCGATGAGCGGCATGGCCACCGGCACGATCAGGTGCACGGCGGCGCTGGCCGGTGCCCGCTCGGGCGCTTCTCCGCTCGCCCCGCGCAACATGTCGAGCCCCGTCAGCGTCACCACCAGTCCGCCGCCGACGCGGAAGGCGGCGAACGAGATCCCGAACAATCGCAGCACGACGCTACCCGCGAACACGGCGCCGATCAGGATGGCAAATACGGTGAGCGATACGCGGGTGGCGGCGCGGCGCATGGCGAGCGGATCGTGCCGCGGCACGAGCGACAGAAACACCGGCACGGCGGCGAGCGGATTGGCGATCGCGATCAGCGCGATCACGGCCTGCAGCAGGCTGCCGTAGTCGGGCATCGACACCATCGCTCGTGCACCGCGCCGGCGTCACGCCTGGCGCCCGGCAGCCGGGCCGAGGCGCAGCATGCGCAGGCCCGCGTAGGCGCCGGCGACGGCGATCAGCGGGCTCAGCAGGTTGAAGAACGCGAACGGCGCGTAGCTCACCGTCGCCACGCCGAGCGTCGCCGCCATGTAGGCGCCACAGCTGTTCCACGGAATGAGCGCCGAGGTCACGGTGCCGGAGTCGCCGATGGCGCGCGACAGGACCACCGGGGCCAGTTGGCGCGCCTCGAAGGCGGACTTAAACATGCGCCCGGGCAGCACGATGGCGATGTACTGGTCGGCGGTGACGATGTTGGCGGAGATGACGGCGCTGACGAGGTAGGTGACCAGCGTGCCGACGGACTTCGCCGACTCGATGATCGGGGTGATCAAGCACTCCAGCACCCCGGCCTTCTCGGCCACGCCGCCGAAGGCCAGGGCGGTAATGATGAGCCAGATGGTGCCGAGCATGCTCTCCATGCCGCCGCGCGAGATGAGGCGATCGATCGCGGGATCGCCGGTGTTGGAGTGGTAGCCATCCGCCAGCGCCAGCCACACGCCCTTGAGGAGGCCGAGGGCACGCGGCAACTCCTCGGCCTCGGCGTAGGCGATGACGCGGTCCGGCGCGACGCCGACGGCCAGCACACCCCCCGCCAGCGCACCGAGAAAGATCGCGATGAACGGCGGCAGCTTCATGACCGCCAGCGCGATGACGAGCAGCAGTGGCAGGAAGTGCATCCAGGAGACGTCGAAGAGTTGTTTGATCGCGGCGATCTTGTACGACGCATCGAAGTCTCCGGGCTCCCCGAGGTACCAGAACAGGGTGAGCGCGACGGCCATCGCCGGCACCGAGGTCCACAACACTTCACGGATATGCTGATACAGATCGGCCCCGGCGGCCGCGGCGGCGAGATTCGTCGCGTCCGACAGCGGCGAGGACTTGTCGCCGAAGTAGGCGCCCGAGATGATCGCCCCGGCGGTGATCTCGGGGCTCAGGTCCATGTTGAGCGCGATCCCCATCAGGCCGATGCCGATCGTCCCCACCACCGTCCACGAGCTGCCGATGCTGAGCGAGACGATGGCGCAGAGCACCGCCGCCGTCAGGTAGAAATAGTTGGGGTGGAGCAACTGCAGGCCGTAGTAGACCATGGCGATCAGCGTGCCGCTCATCGCCCAGGTACCGATCAGGGAGCCGACGGCGAGAAGGATGAACATCGCGCCGATGCCCGACGACACGCTGGCGATGGCCGCCTCCTGCAGCGATTCGAGGCTGTGCCCACAGCGCCAGCCGACGAACACGGCGATCATCGTCGCGACGATCAGCGCGATCTGGTTTGGCCCCAGCGCGCCGGCGTCGCCGAAGAGGAAGAAGGAGAGGCCGACCAGCGCGATCAGGCTGACGATCGGAATGAGCGCCTCGGTGCGCGTCAGCGGTCGCGCGATCGGCGAGACGGCGTCGGTCATGATGGCCACTCTCCTTCGGCGGCAACCCGCTCGGGCTTTGGCCGCGGCATCGGCATGGCCCGCGGCATCACCGCGGCGCCGTTCCTGCGCCCGGGGTCCGCTCGCCGGCGCCGCCCGCCGCCGGTGTCGAACCCGCCGCCGGCTGAGGGACGATGGGGGTTTGCGGCGACGGCGCCGCGTCCGTCACCGCTTCGCGGCCGTAGGGCACGGCCTCGTTGACCCTGGCGTTGCGGTTGAGAAACCCCTCGCCGCCCCACCCCGGACTCGCCGGTTGCGCCAGGAGCAGCATGAGCGCGAGCCGCGCCGTGCTACGGTCGTTCCAGCGCATACGAGATCATCAGCCGCACCAGCACGAACTCGTTCTTGCCGGCGTTGACGTTCAACTCCGCGAACGGCAGCAGCTGATAGGATGCGAAACCGCCCCAGTCGTCATCGCCAGAGATGTTCTGGTGCGGCTCGTAGAAGCCGCCGGCGCGCAGCCCGGCGCCGAAGTTGTACGAAGCGCCGAACGAGCCGATCGCGGCGTTGTTGAACTTCGCGCCCCGTGGCCAGTCGCCCGCCCAGACCAGGTTGGCCGAGATCGCCAAGCGCCGCCCGATCACCTGGCTCACCGCGGCGCCGACTTCCAGGGTGTCGAAGCTGTCGCTCTGCGTGTCCCAGAAGACCGTGCCGGAGACGAACGTCGCCTCCCAGTTGCTGCTGCGGTCCCACAGCTCGACGAGCCCGAAGGTGCGCACGCGGCTGAAGTTGCGCTCGCCGGCAGCGGCATTCTTGTTGCGCCGCCAGGTCGGCTCGACGCTCAGTTCGAACGGAAACCGCCAGCGTGAATTGATGTAGCCGAAGCCGGCGCCGACCTCGATGCGGTTCTTCTGGTTGCGGAACGTCGGGCCGACGACCAGGGTCTGTAGCTCCGGCGAGGTCTGTTTGATCGGCCACAAGCCGGGCAGCTCGAAGCGCTCCGCCGGCGGCTCCTCGCCGTCGACGAAGGTCTCCCAGGGGCTCTCGGCGGGTTCGGCGGCATCGACGACTCCGTCAGCCTCGGTGTACACCGATCCGGCCGAGACGTTACCGTCGCGGGTCAGATACTGATCGGCCTCGCCGTGTGCCATCGAGACCAACCCGCACAGCAACAGCGGCAGCCAACCAATCGACGCCCAAGCACGGCTCATCATTCCTCCTCGCGACCGACCGGCAGCAGGCATCGCCGGTCCCCCCCGGTCGAGAAGGCTCCGGCTCAGTAGTCGACGGGGTCGCGGATGATCGGGCAGGTCATGCAGTGCCCGCCGCCGCGGCCGCGCCCCAGCTCGGCACCGACGATGGTAATGACCTCGATGCCTTCCTTGCGCAGCAGGGTGTTGGTGTAGGTGTTGCGGTCGTACGCGAACACCACCCCCGGCGAGGCGCAGACCAGGTTGGCACCGCTGTCCCACTGCGTGCGCTCGCGCATGTAGGCGTTGCCGCCGGTCTCCACCACGCGCAGCTTCTTCAGTCCCAGCGCCTCCGCCACCACCTGCACGAACGGCTTCTCATCCTTGTGCAGCTCGACCCCGGCGGGCTTGCTGCTCGGCCGATAGGAGTAGGCGCTGATGTGGTTGACGATGTCGGGATACAACAGGACGCAGTCGCGGTCGGCGAAGGTGAAGATGGTGTCGAGGTGCATTGCCGCGCGCAGTTTCGGCATCGCGGCCACGATCACGCGCTCGGCCGCGCCGCGCTTGAACAGCGCCGCCGCCAGCTGGCTGATCGCCTGCCGCGAGGTCCGCTCGCTCATGCCGATGAGCACGTTGCCCTTGCCGATCGGCATGACGTCGCCGCCTTCCAGCGTGGCAAGCCCGTGGTCCTGCGTCGGATCGCCCCACCACACGTTCACCTTGCCGGCGAA
>CAYYWP010000119.1:0-14329 GCA_964475125.1 uncultured Binatia bacterium (SeqCode)
CAAGAGGCAGCCGACGGCGGCGCGCTGCGCCTCGGCGAAACGGTCCAGCTCGCCGCCGTCGACCAGTCGCGCGACGCATTGGACCAGCACAAGACGGTCTTCGAGGAGATCAGCCAGGGCGACGACCGCATCAAGGTCGGCAAGCGCGAAATTCCTGCCCGCGCCTACGTCGCCTCCTTCGGCTTCAAGGGCACCGACCAGCAGAAGAAAGTCGCCGTCCTCTCGGGTGGCGAGCGCAACCGCTTGCACCTCGCCAAGATGCTGCGCCGCGGCGGCAACGTGCTGCTGCTCGACGAACCGACCAACGACCTCGATGTCGACACCCTGCGCGCCCTCGAGGATGCCCTGCTCGGCTTCTCCGGCTGCGTCGTGGTGATCTCCCACGACCGCTGGTTCCTCAACCGCATCGCCACGCACATCCTCGCTTTCGAGGGCGACAGCCGCGTTGAATGGTTCGAAGGCAACTACCAGGACTACGAAGCGGACCTGCATCGCCGCCGCGGCACCGATGCCGATCAGCCGCATCGCCTCCGGTTCAAGCCACTGCAGCGGTGAGCGGGCCGGGTGGCGGCGAGGTCGTTACGCTAGGAAAGCTCGCTTCCGATCCCCCAACCGCCTGACCCGGAACCGGCCTTGGCAACCGTAATGTCCATCATCGCCTTCACCGACGGCGCCGCCAAGGGCAATCCCGGGCCAGGCGGTTGGGGCGCGATCGTGGTCACGCGCGAGGGACGCGTGCGCGAGCTGGGCGGCGGGGTGGGCCGGGCCACCAACAATCAGATGGAGCTGCGCGCGGTGATCGAGGCGCTGCGCGCCGTGCGCGGCGAGTCGGGTATCGTCGATCTACACGCCGACTCGACGTACGTCGTGCGCGGTATCACGGAATGGATCGGCAATTGGCGCCGGCGCGGGTGGAAGACCGCGGAGGGACAGCCGGTACTCAACCGCGACCTCTGGGAAGCCCTGGCAGCCGAGGTGGAAGGGCGGGGCCGCGCAGGGATTCGTTGGCATTACGTCCGCGGCCACGCCGCCGTGCCGGGGAACGAGCGGGCCGACGAGATCGCCAGCGGCTTCGCCGCCAGCCGCCGCGTCGAGCTGTACGACGGCCCGCTCATCCGCTATCCGATCGCCATCCACGAGCGGCCAGACGATACGTCCCTGCCCCCGAGCTCCTCTGGCGCCTCCGCCCGCCGCGCGCCGGCGCACTCCTACCTCAGTCTGGTCGACGGCGTCGCCATGCGTCACCACACCTGGGCCGACTGCGAACGGCGCGTCAAGGGCGTCTCCGGCGCCCGGTTCAAGAAGACGCGCAGCGCCGAAGACGAAGTGGCCGTCATGCAGGGCTGGGGATTGCCCCCCGACGCCTTACGCCGATCGTGAGCTCGGCGACGGCGCGCTGCGGCGGACCGGCTCAGGCGAAGCGCATGAGCAAGAGCAGCGAGCCGATCGCCATGAGCACGCCGACGACCTCGTAGGGCGTCAGCGACTCCTTGAAGAACACGGCCCCCATCGCGGTCAGCAACACGATCATGGTGACCGAGTACAGCACGCCGATGGTCGCCAGCTTCAAGTGCTTCATGACGAACACCCAGCCGAGCGCCGTGGAGGCATAGAGCGCGAAGCCGATGGAGAACGACGCGGTCCTCAGCGGCTGCTCGTGCGCGCTCGCCAGCTTGAGAAAATAGTCCCCGAGCAGGCCAATCAGGCTGAAAGCCACCGTCACGACGACGGCGAGTCCCTTGCTCCCCATGATAACGGCGCTCCTTTGACCTCGCGCTCGGCCCTGCGGTCGCGGTACGAGATCGTCACTTGATCAGCCGCGTCTCCGGGTACGCGGCGTGCCAACCGAACCAGAAGGCGCGATGCGCCGGGAGCCGCCTCAACGTCTCGCCCCGCGGGCCGCTGAGTTGCGACTCGTCCACGGCCCAGCTGCCGCCCTGACGGTCGCGTGCCGTGCCGGCTCCATCCCAACCGATGAAGGTAACGTGCCGCGATTCGTAGACCCGGTTGGCGCCGCTGGCGTCGGTCAGCACTACGACGTCCGAGCGACCGATGCGGAGGTGAACCACCGAACGGCTGGCGAGATAGTCGGCGGCGATGGCGACGGACTCGCCGGGCTCGCTCGGCAGCCGTAGCGCCAGAACCTCGGCTTTGTGCGGCAGGCGATCATCGAGCTGCGGCACGGTAAACATCAGGCGATCGCTGGCGAAGTAGTCGCGATACGCCGCCCCCTCGCTGTAGTCGCGTTGATGGCCGGTGTCGAGGGAAAGCACGAGGGTCTTCGGGTGACGGGTCCGCCATTCCCTCCAGGTCGTGGTGACGACCGGTAGCGGCGCGAGCTCGATCCCCTTGCCGACCAGTGGCCCGACCACCGGCCGCCCGGTCAAGCTCGACCACAGCGACTTGGTCGCATGGTCGTACATCAGCTTGTTCGAGCGGTAGAGGAATCCGCTGGTGCCGAGCTCGTGGTGCACACCGTCGACGGTGACGTCGTACACCACCAGGGCGCCGCACAGGGTGCAGTAGACGCCGTTCAGCGCCCGCCCGCCGACGGTGTCCTTGACCATCTCGTGCCAGCCCAGGACGCGCTTGGGATAGGCGCGCGCGTCGCCGGCCAAGGCGACGCCGAAGACGACGTGATCGTCCTGCAACCAGGTCGCCTGGTGCGCCGCGATCATCTTGGGATCCCGCAGTGGCGGAATGCCGTCGCGCCGCACGCCGCCCCAGCGGACCTCGTCGAGGCGGATGGCCGACTCGAGTCGCGGATGGACGAAGTACTCGCGAAAGCGCGGGTCGATGGGCTCGTACAGCATCGCCTTGAACTGCGCGTATTGCGGATGGTCGCTGCGTGGCTGCGCCCACAGCCAACGGTACCAGCGCTCCAGATCGGGTCCGAACTGCTGGCCGCTCCTGCGCTCGAGCAGCGCGACGATGCCGCGCTGCACGTGGGGGCCGGGGGCAAAGGGCACGAGCTCGATCAGCAGCGCGGCGTAGCTGTCCTGCCAGTGTCGGTCGACGTATTGGAGCGCCGCGAGTGCGGAAGGCTCGTCGGCGTCGAGGAGCGAAGCGAATACGCGTACGGGCACGAGGCTGACCGGTGCGCTGGTCGGCTGGCCGGCGGGCCGCTGGGCGTCTTGACTCATGGCCGGCCGACCGAGCAGGCAGCCCGCGATCAGCACCGCGACGCCGAGTCCGGTCAGCTCGCCACGCCCGGCCGGCCTCATGGCTGAGCCCATTGAAGCGTGCTGACCACCACATCATGGTCGGAGGGCGTTCCCGGCACCACGCGACTGTCGAGAGTCCGCAGGTCCAGGGAATGAAAGATGAAGTCGATGCGCTTGCCCAGTCGGAATCCCGCCAGCGTGAAGTGGTGTGTGGCCGGCCACTCGCCAGGCGGCGTGACCGCCGCGAACGAGTCGACGAGGCCGCGATTGATGAGCCAGATCGGCGCGGCCTCGCTGACATACGAGTTGAGATCCCCCACCACCAGCACCGGCGCACCGGGGCGCAACTCGCCGAAGACGGCGGCGAGCTCGCTTCGATGTACGCCGCCATGTCGCAGCACTTGCCAGGGTAATGTCAGCTTCTGGCCCAGAGTCCAGGTCTTGAGTGGATCCAGGTGCAGGTTGGCGACCTCTAGGCGGCGACCGTCGACTACGACCTCGGCGATGACGAATCCGTTCGCGCCGTGGGGCGAGGGGCGGTAGAGCGTCCTCTCGAGCGGGAAGCGCGCAGCCAGTGCCAACCCACCGCCTTGTGACGGCATCGGGAAGTAGCGGAACGGCAGGGTCGAGCTCACGGCGCGATCGATCTGCTCGGCACCGGATGGGCTGAGCTCTTGCAACGCAACGATGTCGGGCTCGAGGCGCAGAATCGTCGCGGCGATCGCCGCGGCATCCTGCCCGCCGCCGAAGACGTTGTAGGTGACGACCCGAAGCGGCTGCGCCGCAGCACCGCTCGCCACGGCCAGGGCGGTCGCGGCAAGCAGGGCAGCGCGCATCTGCCGTGCCGTGCCAGCGAGCCCCGCAACCGTCGGCGACGCGCCGCGGCGCGCGAGACGCAGCGGCTGGGGTCCGGCATGATCCGGCGCGCTCGCGGCCATGCGCCCGTCACGCCGCGAAGAAGGCGAGTGTGCGGACCTCGATGCTCTCCCGCGGCGGCGCATCGGCCGGCGCGCCGGGATCGTCGAAGGCGCTGTGCGCCGTGAACCGCGCCCGCCCCGTGTCGGAGTCGAAACACTTGAGCAGCAGCGCCTCACTCGCCTGCATGTGCGAGAAATAGAACCAGCGGTGCGCGGTGTTGAAGCGCAGCGAGTACACCTCCCCCGTACGGTCGCGATATCGAAGCTCGGTCGGCACCAGGTCCGGCGGCCGGATCGTGCGCGCGTCGCACACCGCCAGGGGCGTGTCCAGCACGGGACCGCGCAGCGGCTTCCAGACGTTGATCACCGCGAAGCGCCGGCGCAGCAGAACGTCCGCTTGCGCGGGCAGGAGATCGCGCACCCGTTGCGGCCCGGAGTCGTCGGTGTAGTCGTTGTGGGCATAGCGGACGGGGTTCTGCATCGCGCCGCCCGCCGCCGGCGCGGCGGAGCGCAGGTTATGATCGAACGCGATCACGCGTGCCGCACCGCTGACGGTCGCCACCAGCCGCTCGACCTCGCCGTAGTACGTGCGGCGTATCGCACCGGCGTCGGACAGGTCGGCGGCTGTCTCCAAACGAGTGAGGGCGAAGCCTGCTTCATCCAGAGACGGCGCCGGAACCAGCCCGCGGGCGTCGCGGATCTCCACCCGACGCCGGTCGCCCTTGGTGTTCCGCCACGGGGTGCCCGGCGGCGGCTCGTACAGGTAGTACACCGGCGGTTCGGCCATCTCCGCCAGGTAGGTGAGCGTCGCGTCTACCATCCCATCGCCTCTGCGGGCCCCGCGTTACTCCTCGGAACCGAGACCACCACTGCCGTACCGCGTCGCCGGGCCCGCACCGCCGGGTCCGAGCCGTCCCGCTGGGCCGAAATGGCCCTTGCCGGGAACATGGTTGACCTCGACGCGAATGCCGTCCGGGTCTTCGAACAGGACCGAGTAGTATCCCGGGGCAAACTGTGAGCCATCCTCGGGCGGGTGGATGATGCGCGCCCCCAGCTCGTCGACCAGGAAACGATAGATCGCGTCGACGTCGTCGCGACCGCGGGCGCGCAGGCAGAAATGGTGCAGGCCGGCGCGGTCCTGATCGAAGCGCACAGCGCGGTTTTCCGGCGGCGCACCGCGCACCAGAAGGCCGGTGCGGCTGCCGATGCAGTACAAGATGTCCTCAGCCTTGATGAGCGTCTGCATATCGAGGAAGTGACAGAGCTTCTCCCAGAACGGCAGGCAGCGATCGGGATCGGTGACGGTCAGCTGGATGTGCGCGATGCCGTTCAGGCTGACGCTCATGCGCGAAGGGTAGTCGGGCAGGCCGGATCGGGCAATGGCGCCGGCGCTTGACGGGCAGGCTCCGGAAAGCGTGGCTCGGCCCGGTTGCCAGCACCGACCGGATTCAATAGGGGGGCGCCAAGGGCGCTACGCCGACCGGCCGATCGTCGGCCAGGCGCGGGGCACAGCGTGAGCATGAGGCCAGAGAACGGGCGCGGCACTGGGGTCGGCAGCCCCCTGTGGGCTGAGGTCGCCGACTGGTCCGACCGCGAGGCGGAGCCGCTCGACGGCGGCCGCGAGCGCGAGTAGCTGGCGATGGTCAACCCCGAGATTCTCTACCGGATGCCGGCGCGGCAGACGGTCGAGCGGGCGCGCGGATCGGGTTTCCTGGAGCACGCGCTGCCAGCCGGCGACCTGGCACGGACCCGCGCCGCCGCGCGCGCCCGCCCCGAACGTGTCATCATCGTCGAGGACTGAGCCGCCATGGACCTCGGTTTACGCGACAAGGTCGTGCTGGTGACCGCCGCCAGCCGCGGTATCGGGCTGGAGTGCGCACGCGCCTTCCTGGGCGAAGGCGCGACCGTGGCGATCAACGCCCGAACCCAGGCGAGCCTGACGGCCGCCGCCGCGCAGATCGGTGGTGCATCGCGCCTGACCTGCCACCCCGCCGACCTCAGCATCGAAGTCGACTGCGCGCGCCTGCTGGCCTCCGTCGACCAGGCACATGGGCGGCTCGACGTCCTGGTGCTGAACACCGGCGGCCCGATCATCCTCCCGTTCCTCGACACCGCGCTCGGCGATTGGGCGACCGCCTATCAACTGCTGCTGCGCCCCGCCGTGCAGCTCGCCCACGGCGCGGCCCGGCGCATGACGGCGAGCGGGGGCGGCAGCATCGTCTTCCTCACCTCGACGTGGGTGAAACAACCCAAGGCCGGCGGCGGTCTATCGGCAGCCATGCGCTCTGCGGTCTCGGCGCTGGCCAAGCAGCTCGCCCTCGAGCTCGGCCCGCGCGGCGTACGGGTCAACCAGGTGCTGCCCGGCGCCACCGGCACCGAGCGTATGCGCGAGCTGGTCAGCGGCGCGGCGCGCCGCAACGGCACCAGCGAGGCCGCCGAGCTCGACAAGATCGTCGCCGAGATTCCGCTCGGCCGCTGGGCCAGTCCCGACGAGATCGCTGCCACGATCGTATTCCTGGCCTCGCCGCGCTCCGGTTTCACCACCGGCGCGGCCTTGCAAGTGGACGGCGGCGCCGTGCGCGGCGTACTCTGACGGCGGGAGGCTTCCATGCCCAGAACCCTTCGCCAACTGTTCGTCGACCAATACCGCCTGTGTCGGCTCGACAGCGCTGAGACGGTGGCGGTGATCGCCGAACTCGGCCACAAGCAGGAATATGTCGAGGCGGCTGTCGAGGCGGCGCACGACCTCGGCGCCGGCGCACTGGTCCTCACGGCCAGCAGCCTCTCCCGCCCGTTGCTGCCACCCTACGAAGCCAAGGGATCGGGCCGCGAAGTGGGCGCGCTGCTCGCCGCGGCAGCGCAATGCGATCTGATCATCGACGCTACTGTCGGTGGCCTCATCCACTCCGATGTGCGCACGCGCATCACCGGCAGCGGCAAGCGCATGCTGTTCGTCGCCGAGCCGCCGGACGTGCTCGAACGGCTGATGGGCAACGAGGCGATCAAGCAATCGGCGGTACGCGGCGGGCAGAAGCTCCGCCAGGGCACCCGACTGCACGTCACCAGCGCCGCGGGTACCGATCTCAGCGCCGACATCTCGGGCGATCTGCCCATTACCCACCAGTGGGGCTTCGTCGACGAGCCCGGCCACTGGGACCACTGGCCGAGCGGCTTCATCGCCGCGTACCCGCGCGACCGCAGCGCCCAGGGCACGATCGTCCTGCAGCCCGGCGACGCCCTGGTGCCGTTCAATCGCTACATCAATGAGCCGGTCCACCTGACCATCCGCGACGGCTTCATCGTCGATCTGCAAGGCCGCGGAACCGATGCCGCCAATCTGCGCGATTACTTCGATTCGTGGCGCGATCCCGATGCCTGGGCCGTCTCGCACATGGGATGGGGCCTGCACCCGTACGCGAGCTGGTCCGCCCTCGACGTCTACGACGGGCGGAGCCTGTACGGCCAGGAGCTGCGCTCGACGCCGGGCAACTTCATGTGGTCGACCGGCTCGAACCGCTTCGCCGGCCGCCACACCCCGGCCCATCTCGACATCCCGATGCGCGGCTGCACGGTTCGCATCGATGACGACACCATCGTCGAACAGGGCCGCTTAGTCCTGAGTTAGCCGTGATCGGACAGAAGAAATTCAGCGCAGAGGCGCGGAGGCCGCAGAGGAAGCGGAGGGGTCCAGCTAGAGAATGAACCCCCGAACTCAATTGACGATGACAATGAGTCAGCGCTCCACCTCATGCACGCTGCCTCTGTGTCCTCTGCGCACTCTGGGTCTCTGCGTTGAGGTTTTCGTCAGCTCAAAGTTAGTCGCCTGATGTGGAGGCCCGCCCAGAGCGAGAGGAGATCGAGATGAACTTTCATGCCGTGGATGTTCCCAAGCAGTTCAAGCGCATGCGCGCTGCGGTGCCGCCGGAAGTCTGGCGGGCCTGGCTGGATTTCGACCACAAGGTTTTCGCCGACGGTGCCCTGCCAGCCAAGACCAAGGAGCTCATCGCCATCGCGATCGCGCACATCACCCAGTGCCCGTGGTGCATCGACGCGCACGTCGGCCAGGCCAAGGCGGCAGGCGCCACCGAGCAGGAGCTGGCCGAAGTCACCATGGTCGCCATGGCCATGGCAGCCGGCGCGGCCTGGAGCCACGGGGGCCTGGCCCTCCAGTGCCTCGAGGCGCACGAATCGAAGTAGCGCCTGGGCCTGTTCGGCCCGAGCCGTCCCCCCTGCCCGATCGGCCCGCGTAGCCGCCGCAGGCGGCTACGCGGGTGCAGGGGAAACGAGGGCGGGAGTTTCGGCAGAGCCGCCCGCGTTTGACTCCTGAGCCGACTCGGTCACACTCGCGCCGCTTTCGCGACGCCGGTGCGCCGCGCTGGGGAAGGAGTGGGTTGTGCCCTCGACAGGAGAAAAGACGGTTTTTGGTCGCCGTTTCGCCCGCGATCTCTGGCTGCTCACCCGGGTCTACTGGACTTCACCCGACGCCACCAAGGGCGGCCTGCTGCTGGCGCTGTGCGTCGCGCTCGAGCTCGGTACGGTCTACGGCAACGTGCGCATCGCCATCGCGCAGAGCCACGTCTTCAACGCGGTGCAGGACAAGTCGTGGCCAGCCTTCTTGACCGCCATCGAGTGGTTCCTGGCCACCGCCCTGGCCGTGGTCCTGGTCTCGACCTATCGCATCTACGCGCGCAACATCCTGCAGATCCGTTGGCGCGAGCAACTCACCGACCATTTTCTCGTGCAGTGGATGGGCCCGCACGCCTACTGCCAGCGCGAGCTCTACCACAAGGACACCGACAACCCCGATCAACGCATCTCGCAAGACATTCAATCCTACGTCGCGAGCGCCCTCGGCCTATCGCTCTCGTTGTTGTCTGCCGTCGCCACGCTGATCTCCTTTGCCGGACTGCTGTGGTCGCTGTCCGGCAAGTGGCCGCTGCGCATCGGCACGCACGAGTTCTGGATTCCCGGCCTGATGATGTGGGTGGCGATCGGTTACGCGCTGTTGAGCACGTTCTTCACCCACCGCGTCGGCCGCTCCCTAGTGTCCATCAACTTCAATCGCCTGCGCTACGAGGCCGATTTCCGCTACGGGTTGGTGCGCTTTCGCGACAACGTCGAGTCGGTGGCGCTGTTGCGCGGCGACGCGGTCGAACGCAGCGGCGCCCTGGCGCGCTTCAAGCAGGTGGTCGCCAACTGGTGGCAACTGATCGGCGCGCAGCGCAACCTGACCCTGCTGACCAGCGGAATCGGGCAGGCCAACGGGATCGTCCCCTTGCTGGTAGCGGCTCCGGCCTACTTCGCCGGCCGCATGACCCTCGGCGCGGTCACCGAGACCGGCATCGCCTATGGGCAAGTGTCGGGAGCGCTGTCGTGGTTCGTCGATGCCTACCAGGAAATCGCCCAGTGGCGCGCCAGCATCGAACGCTTGGCGCGGTTTCAAGACGTCGTCGACGCCAGCCGCGTCGAGCTCGTCCACGGCGCTGGCATCCGCCTCGAGACCAGTCCGGACGACGGCATGCACTTCGTCGACCTGCGCCTCGAGCAACCGGACGGTGAGGCGCTGGCCGACGGTCTCAACGGCACGGTCGCCAAGGGAACGCGCCTGGCCGTGCTCGGGCCGCCTGGCGGCATCAAGACCATGCTGTTCCGTGCCATCGCCGGCATCTGGCCGTTCGGCGGCGGCCGCATCGAGACGCCGGCCGACGCGCACAGCTTCTTCGTTCCGCACCAGCCCTACCTCTCGATCGGGACGCTGCGGCAGGTCGTTTCGTACCCCGCGGCGAGCGGTACCTTCACCGACGAGCGGATCGCCGAGGCGCTGCAGCTGCTCGACCTCGGCCATCTGGCCACCCGCTTGGATGAGGACGAACCGTGGGAACAACATCTGTCGAACGACGAGCAGCAGCGGTTGATGTTCGCGCGCGCCCTGCTGCACGAACCGGACTGGATTTTCATGGATGACGCGACCGCGGCCCTCGACGAGTCGATGGAGCAACGCGTCTACGACCTGTTCGCCCAGCGCCTACCGGCTGCCAGTGTGCTGTCGCTGACCAATCGCCCGGCGGTGGCCAACTTGCATCAACGGCGCTGGTCCATCGCCGTCGACGGCGACGGCCGCGTCGGGCTGCAGACGGCGTGATTCGGGCTCCTCTTGCCGGCCGGCGGCGCGCCGGGCATGGTCGGCGGCCATGACCGCCGGCGCCGACGTCGTGCTGTGGAACGGCGATGCCCTCGCCTCCGGGCAGTGGAGCGCCAACGCGGCCGACGGATCGAGCGCCGGCGTGACGGTCGAGGCCGGCGCGCCCGGCACTTTCCTGCGCTTCGACTTCGCGCTCGCCGGCGCCGGCAGTTGGGCCATCGCCCGCCGCGAGCTGGACGCGGCGTTGCCGTCACACTACGCCGCCGTGTTGGAGCTGCACGGCGCGGCGTCCCCGGCCCAACTGCAGCTCAAGCTCGTCGACCTGAGCGGAGCCAACGTTTGGTGGTGGCGCCGCTCCGGCTTCGCGCCGACGCCCGCCCCGGCCCGCCTGGTGCTCCACCGCGCCGGGCTCGAATTCGCCTGGGGTCCGGCCAGCGGTGGCGAGCCCGGTCGCCTCCGCGCCGTCGAGCTCGCCGTGGCCAGTGACGAACCCGCAACCGGCACGTTGTGGATCTCCGACCTGCGCATCGCCGCACGCGATCCCGCCGCTGCCGAGCCGCGACCCTGCGCCGTGCGCGCTTCCAGCTATGCCCCCGCCTGCGAGCCCGAGCGCGTGTTGGAGGCCGACGAGGCCACTTGCTGGCAACCGGCAGCAAGCGATGGCGCTCCGTGGCTCGAGCTCGATTTCGGTCGCGCCAGCGAGTGGGGCGGCGTGATCGCCGACTTCAAGGGACCGACCCCGCCGTGTCGCCTGCTCGCCTCCGACGACGGCGTGTCGTGGACCTGTGTCGCCGAGACGGCCGGCGCACCGACGAGCCGCTGCTGGCTGCGCACCGCCGAGGGCGAGGGACGCTATGCCCGACTATCGGTGTCGCCCGCGGGTGCGGCCGTCGCGCACGTCAGCGTCGCGCCGCTCGCCCAAGCGCTCTCGCCGGCTCGTTACATGTCGGCACTGGCCCGTCAGGCGTCGCGCGGCCGCTACCCGCGCCATCTGCTCGGTGAGCAATCGTACTGGGCTTTGGTCGGGGCCGACGGCGACGACCGCAAGGGCCTCTTGAGCGAGGGGGGAGCGCTCGAGGTCGAGGCCGAGTCGTTTTCGCTCGAGCCGTTTCTGTGGATCGCCGGCCGCTTGTTCACCTGGGCGGACGTCGAGCCCCGCGCCGCGCTGGCCGACGGTCATCTGCCGATCCCCTCCGTCGAATGGAACGCTGCGGGAGTCCGGCTGACGATCACCGCTTGTGCCCTCGGCGCGAGCGGCCAGAGCTCCCTGATGGTGCGGTATCGGCTCGAGAACACAGCGGACACCGGCCAGCCGCTGCGACTGTTCGTCGCCGTCCGGCCGTTCCAGGTCAATCCCGCCTGGCAGAGTCTCAATCTGATCGGCGGCGTCGCGCCGATTTACACGCTGGAATGCACACCCGAGCGCATCGACGTCAACGCGACGCATGCGGTCATCGCGGTGAGTCGAGCCGACGCCAGCGGCGGTGCCCCGTCCGAGGTGGGGTTGGGCGCGCTCGCCGACGGCCATCCCCCCGCCGCCCTGCGGGTCGACGATCCGGTTGGCTTCGCCGAGGCGGCGTTCGCCTATGACGTCGCCCTGGCCGGTGGGGCAACGGAGACGATCGCGGTCGTGGTTCCGCTGCACGAGGCCGGACCTCGACCGCCGGCGGGACTGGCGCGCGGCGCGGCCGCGGCGTGGGCCGACGCGCAGGCCGCCGAGGTCACGGCGTACTGGCGCCAGCGCCTGGCGGACATCCCGCTGCAATTGCCGCCCAGTGCGCGATCCTTCGGCGACGCCTTGCGTGCCTCGCTCGCGTGGATCCTGGTCAATCGCGAGGGGCCGCGCATCCAACCGGGTCCGCGCTGCTATCGCCGCTCCTGGATTCGCGACGGCACCCTCACCGGCACGGCCCTCGCCGAGATGGGTTTCGGCGAGGAGGCGCGCGCCTTCCTGCGCTGGTACGTGCCGTTCCAGTACGACGACGGACGGGTGCCCTGCGCCGTCGACCGGCACGGCATCGACCGCGCCATCGAGCACGACAGCCACGGGCAACTGGCCTGGGGGATCATCGCCGTCTCCCGGCTGACCCAGGATCGCGCCTTCCTGCGCCAGCTCTGGCCGCACGTGCGGCGCGCCGTCGACGCCATTGCCGCCCTGCGGGCGCAACGCACGACCGACGCCTTCTCCGGCACATCGCGCTTCGGCCTGCTGCCCGAGTCGATCAGCCACGAGGGCTACGCCTCGCATCCCGTCCATTCGTACTGGGACGATTTCTTCGCCGTGCGCGCCCTCGCCGACGCATCCGAGGCCGCCGCCGCGCTCGACGACGAGCCCCTGGCGCGGCAGATCGGAACGCTGCGCGACGCCATGCGCGCCGATCTCCGTGCCTCAATCGAGCGCAGCATGGCGGAGCACCGGCTCGACGTCCTGCCCGGATCCGCCGAGCTCGGCGACTTCGATCCGACCTCCACCGCGATCGCGTTCGATCCCTGCGCCGAGTTCTCCCGCCTGCCCGCCGCCGCCCTGGCGCGCACCTTCGCGCGCTACTGGGAGGAGTTCGAGGCGCGGCGCAGCGGCACGTCACCCGCCGAGGCCTACGCGCCCTACGAGGTCCGCAACGCCACGGCGCTGCTGCTGCTCGGCCAGCGCGAGCGGGCCCTGGTGCTGCTCGAATGGCTGCTCGCCGACCAGCGCCCAACGGCCTGGCGTCAATGGCCGGAGATCGCCTGGAAGGATCCGCGGCTGCCGCGCTTCTTCGGCGACCTGCCGCACGGCTGGATAGCCTCCACCTTCGTGCGCGCGGTGCGCCGCCTGCTGGTCTACGAGCGCGACGAGACCCGAACGCTGGTGCTGGCCGCCGGCGTGCCGGAGACCTGGATCCGAGACCCGCAGGGCATCCGCGTGCAGCGGCTGCCGACGCTCTTCGGAACGCTCGACTTCGCCATGGCGAGCGCCGGCGCCGATCGCCTGCGCGTCACGCTATCCTGCCGGCCCGACTGGCCGCCCGGCGGCATCGAGGTCGTCTCACCGCGTCCCGGCGCGCTGCGCGCCGTGGTCATCGATGGCCGGACAGGGGCACCGGAGGCGGACGACCGGATCGTGCTGCGCCAACCGGCGGCGGAGGTCATTCTGGAATTTCGCTGATCGCTTGTCGTTGCAGGGCGGTAAGTGCGGACGAGACGCGATAAGCGAGACGCGATAAGCGCGCAGATGGGAGACATATGGAATTGATCAAGGACGCCATCGACCTCTTCCTGCATCTCGACGTGCATCTGAACGAGCTCGCCACGGCGCTCGGACCCTGGTTGTACGCCCTGCTCTTCCTGATCGTGTTCTGCGAGACCGGGCTGGTCGTGACGCCGTTTCTGCCTGGCGACTCGCTGCTCTTCGCCATCGGGGCACTGGCCGCCATCGACGGTTCGCCGTTGTCGCTGTCGACGATCATCATCCTGCTGTGCATCGCCGCCATCCTCGGCGACGCGGTCAACTATTCGATCGGCTATCGCATCGGCCCCAAGGTGTTCACCAGCGAGACCTCTCGGCTGCTCAATCGCGAGCACCTGGTACGCACGCAGCGCTTCTACGAGAAGTACGGCGGCAAGACCATCATCCTGGCGCGCTTCATGCCGATCGTGCGCACCTTCGCCCCCTTCGTCGCCGGGATCGGCAAGATGCGCTACCCGCGCTTCGCCGCCTACAACGTCGGCGGCGGAATCCTGTGGGTATTGTCCTTCACCCTCGCCGGCTACTTCTTCGGCAACGTCCCGGTGGTGAAGCGCAACTTCCACGTCGTCATCCTGGCCATCATCATCCTCTCCATCATGCCGCCGGTCATCGAGTACCTGCGCGCCCGCCGTGAGCAGGCGGCGGCTAAAGTAGGGATCGGGGATCGGGGTCCGGGGATCGGTGGACACTGAAGGCGTCGAGGATCCCTCGTATCAAGACGGATCACTACACGCGCTGCCCGCAACAGGATGCTGAAAAAGGCCGCGCTCACCCTTCGACGGGCTCAGGGCATGTCCTGAGGTCAGTCGAAGGGTGCGCGGAACCCGTTGCGGCACAAGCACTCCCCGCTCATCCTGAGCCCGTCGAAGGATGAGCGCGG
>CAYYWP010000120.1:0-14190 GCA_964475125.1 uncultured Binatia bacterium (SeqCode)
ATCCTGATAGGAGGCAGCGGATGACGCGCATCGTCGTGATGACCGCCGATCGCTTCGCGGCCATGAATCAGATCGATATCGAGGCGTGGTCCGATTGGGCGACGAAGAAGTTCGGCCACGCCATCCAGTTCCCGACCAAGCTGCCGGTCTATGGCACCTACCTCGACGGCGACCCGCAGGGATCGTTCATCGCGCTCGACGATAGCGATCGGCCGGTCGGCTATATTTTCACCCGCACCTTCGGCCGCGTCGGCTTCTTCGGCCCCTTCGGGGTCGTGCCCCGGCACCAAGCCAGTCACCTCGGCAAGGCGTTGGTGCTGGAGACCGTCCGGTACATGGAGCGCAGCGGCTGTACGACCATCGGTCTCGAGACGATGCCGGAGACGGCGTACAACATCGGCCTCTACACCAAGCTCGGTTTTCGCATGTCGTCGATGACGCTGCGCCTGCACAAGGAGCTGCCGGCCGGTGGCCGCGAGTTGCCGGGCAACGTCGCCGTGGTGACGCAGCCGACGCCGGCGCTGCTGGAGCGCGTGCGCGCCATCAGCGCCTCGCTCGAAGATGGCCTCGACCTCAGCAAGGAGGTCGGGTTGCTGCGCCAGCATCCGATCGGAGCCTGCCTGACGTACAGCTCGGGCGACGAGGTCGTCGGCTTTGCGCTCTGCTACGCCTTTCCCGAAACCTGCGGCCTCTACCCGCCGAGCGATCCGCAGAACGTGCGCATCCGCCTGCTCGCCATGGACGCCACGCGCTGCGGGCAAGACGATCTGCGCACCTTCGTGCGCGCCTGCGAGCACTACACGCGCTCGCTCGGCCGCGCCACGGTGACGGTACCGATCTACGCCGAGTACCACGACAGCTTGCTGACGCTGTACGGCGAGGGGTATCGCGTCCACGACGGCTATCCGTCGCTGGTCAAGCTGGCGCAGCGGCCGTTTCACGCCCCCCGGCCACAGGCGGTCTGTCTGTACGAGTGGGCGGGGTGATCGACGCACACAGGGGACGAGATGGCGACGTTCGACAAACCGCGCTTGGATCGGTTTCTCCAGGAGACCAGCCTCATCGCCATCCTGGCGACGCTGGACGGGCGGCAGCGTCCGTATCAGGTGCCGGTGTGGTACGAATGGGATGGCACCTACCTCTGGATCGTGAGCAAACCGCGCGCCCACTACGTCCGCCACATCGAGAAGAACCCACGCGTCGCCGTGTGCATCGCCACGCCGACCCTGCCCTACGTCCGCGTCCTCGTGCAGGGGCGGGCGCGTCTCATCGCGACCGACAAGGAGTGGCTGCCGATGGGCTACCGCCTGGGCAAGCGCTACCTGGGCGGGCGCGAGGGCAAGGCGTACATCGACAAGACCAAGGACTGGAAGCGCATCTTCATCCGCATCAAGCCGACGCACATCCTCTCGTGGGATGGCGGCGCGAGCGGTCACCAGTGGGGCAAGAAATATATCCAGGTGGCGTCATCGGCGGCCGCCGCTGGGCGGTGAAGGCCGCGGGCGCTGCCGAGCGTCGAGGGGGGACAGCATGGACGTGCCGTTTCTCGAACAGGTGAAGATCCAAGCCCAGGTGCTGGTGCCGCTGATCAAGGCCTTCCAGGCCGAGTTCGGCCGCGAGCGCACCAACGCCATCGTGCCCAAGGCACTGTGGGAGTTCTATCGCCAGTTCGGCGAGCACTGGTGGAAGGAAACCCCGGGGCCGCCGACGGAGAAGATCGCCGCCGCCATCGACATGTTCGCCGTCGGTGACGCCATCGACGTCGACGTGCTGAGGAAGAGCCCGGAGGCCTTCGACTTCAACATCACCGGCTGCCGGTACGCCAAGTTGTTCCGCGACCTCGGCGTGCCCGAGCTCGGCTACCTGCTGATCTGCAGCATTGATCCGCCGATGACCGAGGGGTATGGCGGCGGCGTCGAGTTGACGCGCACGCAGACGATCATGCAGGGTGCGAGCCATTGCGATTTCCGCTACCGCATCGCGACCGGCGCGCCGAAGCCCGGAGCGGGCTCGAGCCCGGACAAGGGCTGAGGGCCGAGAGCGATCGACTGACGGGGCCGCTGCGGCGGCGCCGTGTTGGGGGGGCATGGATATTCACACGATAGGCATCGTCGGTGCCGGCCAGATGGGCGCCGGGATCGCGCAAGTCGCGGCCCAGGCCGGCTGCGAGGTCCTGCTGCACGATGTCTCGCCGCAGGCGATTGCCCGCGGCATGGATCACCTGCGGACCGACCTGGAGCGATTGGTCGGTCGCGGCAAGCTCGCCGCCACCGAGCGCGAGCGGATCCTGGCGCGCGTGCGACCGGCGCCGACGCTCGAGGATCTGCGCGCCGCCGATCTGGTGATCGAGGCGGCGACGGAGGATGAAACGGTCAAGATCGAGCTCTTTCGCCGTTTGAACGAGCTCTGCCGACCGGATGTCATCCTGGCGTCCAATACCTCGTCGATCTCCATTACCCGCCTGGCGACGGCCAGCCGGCGCCCCGAACGGGTGATCGGCATGCACTTCATGAATCCGCCGCCGATCATGCGCCTGGTGGAGATCGTGCGCGGCCTGGTGACCTCCGACGAGACCTACCAGGCGGTGCGCGAGCTGGCGGAGCGGATGGGCAAGCAGACCATGGTGGCGGCCGACTCGCCGGGTTTCGTCGTCAATCGGGTGCTCCTGCCGATGATCAACGAGGGGATCTACGCCGTCCACGAGGGCGTCGGCAGCGTCGAGGCGGTGGACACCGCCATGAAACTAGGCACCAACCAGCCCATGGGGCCGCTGGAGCTGGCCGACCTCATAGGGCTCGACACCTGCCTGGCGATTATGGAAGTCATGCACCATGTCCTCGGCGACGACAAATACCGGCCCTGCCCGTTGCTGCGGAAATACGTCGACGCGGGCTATCTCGGGCGCAAGACCGGACGCGGGTTCTATCGCTACCCGACTGGTTGATTTGCGTGCCGGAGTGTTGAGATAAGGGGCGGGCCTGTCGTCTGGCGCGGCGGGGCTGCAATCGACTATTGGGGGGTGCAATGCGGGTCTGGGACCGCCGAATGAACTGGTCCCCACGAACTTGGTTCAGGGAGGGAGTTATGGTGCAGAAGCGGATCGTGGCGGGCGTGGCGGCAGCGATCTTAACCGTGGGGTTGACCTCCAGCGACGCCCCTGCGCAGGACCCGGCCAATCCGGAGTCGATCACCTGCGAGCGGTTCTTGCAGATGGATCCGGACCAGCGCGAGCACGTGGCCTACTGGATCGAAGGGTGGGCGGTGGCAAACAAGAAGATGCTGCTCGGCGGCATTCCGCTGCAGAGCATGAACCGACCGGCGGGGCCGCTCGCGAAGGCCTGCGAAAAGAATCCGAAAGCGACGCTCATCCAGACGATGCCGGACAACTTCAAGTAATCAGCTCGCACGGTTCTCAGCCCGGGAGCGCGTATTGCCATCGCGTGATTCCTCAATAGACTGCCCCACCACTTTTGTTCGCGTCGGCGAGCTTCGGCTCGCCGTGCGCGAATGGGGGAGCGGCGAGCCCCTGCTCATGCTGCACGGCCTCGGCATGAGCTCGACGCTGTGGCGGGCGCAGGTGGCGGCGCTGTCGCCGCGCTACCGCATGATCGCGCCGGACCTACGCGGCTTCGGGCAATCGGATCGCCCCGACGCCCCCGGCTCGTATGACTTGGCCCGGTATGTCAGCGACATCGCCGGGCTCGCCGACGCACTGGGGGTCCGACGGGCGCACTGCCTGGGTGCCTCGATGGGTGGATGCATCGCCCAGGGCCTCGCGGTCGCCCGGCCGGATCTCTGCGCCAGCTTGGTTCTGACCAACACCAGTCAGCGCATCCGCATTCCCGAAGATGTGTTGGCGAGCCGCCTCAAGGCGCTGGAAAGCATACCGATGATCGAGTACGGACGCTTGGTGGCGTCGCAGGCGATCGCCGCCTCGGCCCCGGCCGAACTGAAGGCGTGGGTGATCGAGCAGATCGGCCTCAACGATCGGCACGCCTACACACAGGTGCTGGCCGAGGGGTTCAAGACCTTCGACACGTCAGCCGTTATCGGCCGGATCGCGGTTCCCACTCTGGTGGTCGTCGGCAGCGAGGACCGCGTCCTCCCGCCCGAGCAAGGCGCCGCCCTGGCCGCCTCGATCGCCGGGGCCCAACTCGAAACGGTGCCGGATACCGGCCACCTGAGCTACGCCGAGCGTCCGGAAATCTTCAACCGGCTGGTGCTCGAGTTCCTCGCCAGCGCGCCGCTGGCTGGGCACTGAGGACGGGGCTCAGGATTTCTTTGCCACGATCAGGTCGCGCGGACCTTCCAGGCGCAGCAGCGTGACGTCGCGGAAGCCGGCGCTGCCGAGCAGGGCGCGGTGCTCGGCCTCGGTGCGCTCGCGCGCCGAGGAGTCACAGACGAGCAGCATCCACAACGAGTACAGCTCGTTCCACTTCGTGCTGCCGGAGTAGTCGGGGTTCATCACCATTTCGCTGATCAACAGCACGCCACCGGGGGGGAGGGCCTGGTGGCAGTGGCGGAGGATCTTGAGGCACTTGTCATCGCTCCAGTCGTGTATGATCCAGCTCAGGGTCAGCACGTCGGCGCCGGTGGGGTAGGGGCCCTCGAACAAGTCGGCGGTGTGGGTGGTGAAACGAGCGCTGAGGCCGTTGGCGGCGATCGTTTCCTTGGCTACGGCCAGCACCGGCGGCAGATCCATGATGATGCCGCGCAGGTGCTGGTGGCGCAGCGCGATCTGCTGCGACAGCTGGCCCGAGCCGCCGGCGACGTCCAGGATGCAGTGATAGGGCGAGAAGTCGAAGCGCTCGGCGATCTCCTGTCCGATCGGCACGCTGTACGAGTTCATGTAGCTGCAGAACCGACGCAGCTCCTCGGGCTGTGCGTACACCGCTTCCCAGATCTCTTGGCTGGTGGCGCCATGCGCTTGGACCCACACCGGACCGTACGTCTTGAGCGCCTCGGGCAGATGCTCCCACATGCGGTAGAAGGGGTCGATGGCGGTGAGCGCGGCCAGCGGCAGCGGCGACTTCGCAGTACACAACTCTCCCAGCTCCGAGTTGCGAAAGCGGTCGCCGTCGCGCTCCAAGAGGCCGATCCCCTTCAAGGCGACTAGAAAACGCCGGCAACCTTCCGGGTGGATCTCGAGGCGTCGTGCCAGCTCTTCGCCAGTCAGTGGCCCAGCCGCCAGCTGGTCGAAAACGCCCATCTTGCAGGCGGCGGCAAAGGTATGCGTGACGGTGAAACTCATGCCCAGCTCGCGGAGGCGATTCAAGGCGTGCACTGACTTCATGGCGACTCCTCTGTGGCAAAGATTCCGTTCTCTCGTGCCCGCGCGGACCACCGCGGACGGCACGGTTCACATGCGTCGATCCGGACTGCCGGCAACTCCGCCGCGGGTCAGGGATCTGCCGGGCGCCGCGTGTGCCACACGGTGCTCTGTTCGTAGGCGTGGGCGATGCGCAGCACGGCGAGCTCACCGAACGGGCGGCCGGCGATTTGCAAACCAATCGGCAGGCCCTGGTCCGAAAAGCCAGCTGGAACCGAGATGGCCGGCAGCCCGGTCATGTTGAAGGGGCGCGTGCAGCGCGACAGGTGTGCGTTCACCACCAGCTCGCGGTCGCCGATGCGGATCGTCGGCTGATCGATGCGCGTGGCCGTGAGCACGGTCGTCGGCATGACGAAGGCGTCGACCCGTTCGAGCGTCTCGAAGACACTCTGCCGCAGCTGGCGCCGGAAGCGCTGCGCCTTGAGATAGTCGCCGGCCGGGATCAAGCCGCCGAGCAGCAGGCGCGCCCGCACGTCGTCGCCGTAGTCGCGGGCGCGCGTGCGCAGCGTCGCGGCGTGCACCGAATGGGCCTCGGCGGCCATCATCACGTACGAGGCGGCCGGCACGTAGCGCATCAGCGGCAGCGCCACGTCTTCGACCGTGGCGCCGAGGGCGCGCAACTGGCGCAGCGCCGCTTCGAAGGCCTCGAGCACGGCGGGCTGCATGACGTCGAAGAAATGATCGCGCGGTACCGCCAGGCGCAGCCCCTTGAGGTCGTTGACCAGTGCAGCGGGATAGTCGGGTACGGCGGCATCGCTTGAGGTGGGATCGCGGGGGTCGGGTCCGGCCAAGACTTGCAACAGCAAGGCCGCATCCTCGACGCTGCGCGTCAGCAAACCGACGTGGTCGAAGGACCAGCAGAGGGGAAACACGCCGAAGCGACTGATGCGACCGTAGGTGGGCTTCAACCCAACACAGCCGGTCAGCGCGGCGGGCAGCCGCACCGAGCCGCCGGTGTCGGTACCGAGCGATCCGGCGGCCAGTCCCGCTATCACCGCGACTCCCGACCCGCCGCTCGACCCGCCCGGGATGCAGGCCGGGTTCCAGGGATTGCGCGGCGTGCCGAAGTGCGGGTTGATCGAGGTTCCGCCCCAGGCGTACTCGTGCAGGTTGAGCGTGCCGAGGAGGATGGCGCCGGCCGCGCGCAGCTTCGCGACTGCCGTGGCGTCGTGGTCGGGGGCAAAGTTGCCCGTGATCTTGCCGCCGCAGGTCAGCCGAACCCCGCGGATGGCGAAGAGGTCCTTGAAGGCGATCGGAACGCCGTGCAGCGGGCCGCGCCAGCGGCCGCGAGCGATCTCGCGCGTCGCCTCCTCCGCCGCCGCTAGCGCGGCATCCGCGGTCACCGTGATGTAGGCCCGATAGTGTCCGTCGAGGCGCTCGATCCGTTCCAGGTAGGCGCGGGTGAGCTCGAGCGGAGAGATCTGGCGCTCGCGCAACAAACGCGCCGCGCGGCTCACGGTGTGGGTGTGCAACGCGTCGTCGCTCATGCGTCGCGGCGCGGCATCACCAGGGTCAGCGCCGGCTCCACCTCGCTCAGATCGAGCTCGTCCAGCACGTCGAGGGCTTCGAGCGCCGCGGCGGCTTCGTCGACGACGCGCTCGATCTCGGCCGCGTCGAGTGGTTCCGCGGTCAAGCGCGCCACGGCGCGCCGCAACTGCTCCTTGTCGACTGGTGGCATCGATGGCTGGTTCAGCGGCAACGGGTCTGCGTGCTGTCCCCATCACATCCGCCCTCCTCGCGCAACACCCTGGAGACGGCATCGCGCGGCGTGGTTTTGCTGATGAACCCGGGAATCGAGCGACAGTTGCAGCGCCTCTCCGAACCTGGCTAAGAAAGAGGCATGAAGCGACTCATTCTAGCCATAAGCCTCCTCCTCGTCGGGTTGGTCGTGCCCGCCTCGGCAATGCGCGAGGGGCCGATTCGGGTCCGCATCGTCGGATATGTGGGAGCAATCCCCGACGGCGTGCGCCACCAGTACAAGTGGCGCCTGACGTACCAGAACAAGGAATACCTCCTGTATGTCGTCAAGCTGGACGTGATCAACACCAACATGATCCCGAACGACATCGACCAGGCGGTGAAGCCGAGCTTCTCTCGTTTCGACCTCTACGGCCAGCCGTCGGTGCTCACCACCTTTACCGCCGTGCCGCCCAAGCAGGAGACGCTCATCTTTGCCTTCGTGAGCCTGGGCGACCCCGGTCCGTCGATGTCGCTCGATACGGTCGAGCCGTATCCTCAGCCGACACCCGAGGCGACCGCAGCGGCGCCAGCCCCTGCGAACTGACGCGCACCGCGACACGAGGGGCAGCAGCCCAATCTGAAAAAAACCTTCACCACGAAGGCCACGAAGTCCACGAAGATCACGGCTCAGGGCGGCGGTGTTTGATCGTCTTCGCCCCCACAACGAGGAGCTTCTCTTCCTTCTCGCACCGCCGCGAGACCCCTTGCCGCTCGAGGGCTTCGTGGCCTTCGTGGTTTCAGGGAATTTCGGATTAGGGTTGGATCGGTGGCGCCGGCCACCCTAGTCCGTTGAAAAAGACCGCGCTCATCCTTCGACGGGCTCAGGACCTGTCCTGAGCGTGTCGAAGGATGAGCGGGGAGTGCTTGTGCCGCAACGGGTTCCCACCCTAGCCGAGCTCGATGGCCAGGATGCCCGCTTCGATGCCTTCTTGGCCTTCCTCGATGTACACGGCCATGACGACGCCGTCGCACGGCGCGGTGTGCGGGACCTCGGTCTTCATGACCTCGAGGATGAAGAGGACGGTGCCGGTCTGGACCGCGTCGCCGGGCTTGACGAGGACTCTCCACACCGAACCGGGCACCATGGTGACGACCTGTTCTGCCATCTTCCCTCCCCGGTCTACTCGAGGCTGGCGGCCGAGCACATCGCGTCGAGCTGGCGGCGTAGCGCCTGCGCGGCTTCGACACTGACGGCGGTGAAACGATAGACCTCGCCCGGCTTGGATTGCCCCAGCTTCCAGAACGCCGCCGACGCAACGGTGTAGGGGTTGATGAATCCCCCCATGCTGGGCCCGTCGTTGACCAGGATGATCGGGGTCTGTCCCGCCAGGTTGATGGCCCCGAGCGGATAGCCTTGGTCGATGATGTTCGACGGCACCGCGCCGTGTTCCGGCGGCTTGTTGTGGGCCTTGTCGGTGAACGTCCATTGTGGGCCATCGAGGCGAAAGCCGGTGCGGTCGCTCTTCGCCGACAGCTTCCAGTCGCTGCTCAGGAAACGCTCGTGGCCGGCTTCATCGACCCAGTCGTCGTTCGGTCCGCGCACGACCTCGATGGTCCACACCTTGGCGCCGTCGAGCGGCGGGCGATACGCCGGCTTGACGCGCCGGCCCGGTGTGCCGTCGGCCGCCCCGAGGGGCACCTGCTGGCCGGCCTTCAGCGCGTGGCCTTCGAGCCCGCCGACGCCCGCCTTGTGAAACGTCGAGCGCGAGCCGAGCTGCTCCGGCGTGTCGATCGCGCCGGCGACGGCGAGATAGGTGCGCACGCCGAGCTTGGCGGCGCCGAGCTGCAGGGTTTGGCCGCGCCGCACGGCGACGCTCTCCCACATCGGCAGCGGCTGTCCGTCGAGTTTCGGCGCCATGTCCGCGCCGCACACCGCGATGACCGCAGCGCGTTGAAAGCGCAGGGTGGGACCCATGTACTGGCACTCGAGCCCCGCCGCGCCGGCGGCGTTTCCCACCAGGAGGTTGGCGAGGCGAAACGACCAGCTGTCCATCGGGCCGGAGGGTGGGAAGCCCTGGTTCCAGAACCCGATGCGGCCGGGAAAGTCCTGCACGCAGGTCTCCAGACCGGGTTGCACGACCTCGATCACGCGCCCTCCGTCCGCGCCGGCGCGGGCCGGCTGACCGACGCGACCCACTCGCTGTAGTTGCGCACCGAGAACTTCTGGTAGCCGACGACGTTGTAGACGTAGCTGCGGTCGGCGACCTTGGCTTCGAGGTACTCGAACTCCTCGACCGAGACCGGCACGAACTTCACCCGATCGCCGGCGCGAAACAGGCAGATGCTCTCCTCGAACTCGGGGAAGCGTCGCTCGGTGTCCCAGATCGGCACCGGGATGCGGGCGAAGATCTGGTATCCGCCCGGCGTGGCCACCGGGTAGATAGCGGTCGAGGCGCCGCCCATGCCGACCGTGCCCTGTGGCGTCCAGGTGCGCGGCGGGTTGTACTTCGGCGCCGTCAAGCGGCAGCGCGGATCGAGCGGCATCATGAACGGCAGCCCCGGCCAGAAACCGAGCGAGGCGACCCAGTACTCGGTCGCCGAGTGGACGCGGGCAAACTCGCTGGCGTCGGCCAGCCCGTTGAGCTGGGCGATGAACTCCGGATCCCACTGCTTGGGAGTGATCTTCTGGCAGTAGTCGTCGATGCACGCCTTGGTCCACGGATCGAGGTACACTGTCGGCAGGTAGAAGAGACGGCTATCGAGCTCAATATTGGCCGCCGCACCAAGCGAACGAATGAGGGTGCGCATCTCCGCGCACAGGTCGCCGTACCCGATCTGATCGGGGTCGTAGTGCACCAGGAGCGAGCAGAAGGCGGCCGCGGTCTCGATCACGGCGTGCATCTGGGCCGCCTCGATGGCCTTGGCGAGGCTCTGGCCCATGAAATTCAGCTCGAGATTCATCTCGTTGCCGAACTCGATCAACAGGTAGCGGTCGCCGCCCGGCAGCAGTCGCGGTTCGTCGTAGATCATGCGGTCCGGGCAATCGGCTGGCGCGGCTGCGGTCTCTCGGCACCAGTCTAGAGATACTCGGCGATCGCTTCTCGCACCGCCCGCGCCACCGCCGCGGCATCGGGCGTGTCGGAATGCACGCAGATCGAGTCGGCGCGCACGGCGATGTCGCGGCCGTCGGTGGCGCGCACCGTCCCTTCGGCCAAGGCTCGCCGGCAGCGCGCCGCGGCCGCCGAGGCGTCGACGGCGTGGTGCGTGCGGGTGATGACGAGGTTACCGGCGCCGTCGTACTCGAGGTCGGCGTAGAACTCGCGCACCAGCGGCAGGCCGCGCGCCCCGCAGGCCTCTTCGTGCTGCGTGCCGGCCATGCCGTATACCGGCACGCCGTAGAGGGCGGCGACGTCGCAGATGGCGTCGGCGATGGCGCGCGTGCGCGCCGCCATGCCGTACAGCGCCCCATGCGGCTTGATGTGGCTCAACGGCATGCCCTCGGCGTCGAGGAACGCCTTCAGCGCGCCGACTTGGTACAGGAGCAGGTCAGTGAGCTCGCCGGGCTCGATCTTCATCTCGCGCCGCCCGAAACCCTGCCGGTCGGGTAGCGACGGGTGGGCGCCGACTTTGACGCCGCGCTGCTTCGCCAGCCGGACGGTGCGACGCATGATGGAAGGGTCGGAGGCGTGGAAGCCGCAGGCGACGTTGGCGACGGTGACGTAGGCCATGATGCCTTCGTCGTCACCCATGCGGTACAGGCCGAAGCCTTCCCCCATGTCGCAGTTGATGGTCACAGCCATGGTCCTTGCCCTCGCCCGTTGGATCCGATCCAGGCGCGCGACGTGCGGGCCTCAGGCGGCGCGTCGCGCCTTTTGGCGCGGACGCGCGGCGATGATCTCCGCCATGACCGACAGCGCGATCTCCTCCGGCGTACGGGCGCCGATGTCCAACCCGATCGGGGCGTGGATGCGGTCGACTTGCGCTTCGCTCAACCCGGCGTCCAGCAGGCGCTGGCGCCGCTTGGCCTGCGTCACGGCGCTGCCCAGGGCGCCGATGTAATAGGCGGGACTGCCGAGCACGGCCTTGAGCGCCAGCTCATCGATCTTTGGATCGTGCGTCAACATCGCCACGGCCGTGGTCTCGTTCAACTCGATGGTGCGGAAGGCCTGATCCGGCCAGGCCTGGATGAGCTGATCGACGTGCGGAAAGCGCTCTGGGCTGCCGAACACCCGGCGCGGATCGACGACGATGGTGCGATGGCCGAGCGTCTTGGCAATGGCGGTGAGGGCGATGGCAATATGCACGCCGCCGACCGCGACCAGGGTGGGCGGGGCGGCGAGCACCTCGATGAAGACCTCGACCGGCTCGGGCTGGGCGGGGGTGGCGGCCAGCATCGCCCGCCGTGAACGCGCCTCGCGTAGCACGGTGCGCGCCGCTTCGACGGCGGCTGGCTCGAGGTCGCCGAGCCCGCTCTGTTGCACCGTGCCGGCCTGCAGCGTGAGCTTCTTGCCGAGCAGCTCGGTCGGACCCTTGACCACGGTGACGCTCGCCGCCGGCGGCTGGCTGCGCTCGAACGTGGCCAGCGACTCGCGTGTCGCCGGGTCGAGCGGCTCGACGAAGACGTCGATCGTACCGCCACACGACAGGCCGACGCTCCAGGCCGTCTCGTCGGCGACGCCGAAGTGCAGCAGCTGCGGGCGTCCGGAGGCCAGCACCTCGTGGCCGACTTCGATCACCGAGGTCTCGACACAGCCGCCGCTGACCGACCCGGTCAGCTTGCCGGCGGGCGTGAAGGCCATCTTTGCCCCCACGCCGCGTGGGGCGGCTCCCCACGTCTCGACGACCGTCGCCAGCGCGGCGGGCTCGTGCCACTGCTCAGTCTCGGCCAGGAGGTTCGTCACGGCAGCTCCTCGTCAGTGCCAGGGGGGATCTACGCGTGGTCGATACCATCGCGCCGCTGGCAGGACAAGGCGAAGCTGGCTGGTCTCGTCGTCGCCCTGGAGCGCGCCGCTCCGCGGCGCACGGTAGCGCCGTTGCGTCTCAACTCGGCACCCCGCGTGTCCCTCACCGTGGCAAGGCGGAACGTGCAGGGACACCGGATGGGCCATGGACATTGCCATTTGGGGCGGCCCTGTACCCCTGAGGTTGGCCCCGCCCCGTGTCGTGGGCGGGGCCACCTCGACGTGCTCAGTGCCCGAAGGACGCCAAACGTTGGCCGGCGCCGCTGTCGTCGGCGATGTTTTCCAGCTTGCCCACCACCGTCTTCTCACCGAGCCAGACCCAAATGATCGGCGAGATCACGCCGCTGAACACGAAGCAGAGCAGCAGCACGAGTCCCATGCCGAAGCCGACGTAGCCGATGTAGAGGGGAATGGGCGCGAGGGCCCAGCAGCCGAGGATCAGGGCGCCGTTGGAGACCATCAGGGCGCGCCGGATCTTGACGAAGCCCTGCACCAGCGATTCGCGGAAGTCACGATACTTCAGGTACTCCTCGCGGACGCGATAGAGCAGGTACACCTCGGAATCGATGCCGACGCCGCTGGCGATGGCCAGGGCGGCAGCGGCGTTCGAATTGATCTCGATACCCAGCAAGATCATGATACCGACCGCGGACAGCGTGCCGAGCACTAGCGGGATGATCAGCAGGATCGGCAGAAGGACCGAGCCGATGAAGGGGATCGACAAGAGAATCGTACCGACGAATCCGAGGACGGTGCCGACGATGAGCCAGAACTTGACGTGGCGGTTGAAGGCGTCGGCGATGCCCACCGAGCCGCCGGCCATGCTGAGTTTCACCCCGCTGGCCTTGCTCGAATCCCACTTCGCCAAGTAGTCCGCCGCTGCCGCCGTCACCTTGCTCACGGTCTCCTGACTGGTGTCGGTGACGAACACCACTATCATGGCGCGTTGATACGTCGGGTCCGCGATCGCGTCGAAGGCACCCGGGGTGCCGCCGGTGTAGAAGTACAGCGCCTCACCGATCGCCAGCTTGGCGCGCTCGTGGGTCGGGATGCGGAACTCCTCGTCCTGGTCGGCGCTCATGAACCGGTTCATGACCTTGATGTAGAGCGGCAGGCCGACTACCGAGCTGACCCCGGGAACCTTTTCCATCGACTTGGCGAAGTCCTCCAGCGCGACCAGCGCATCCGGCGACGTCACCGTTCCAGGCCCGGGGCCCTCGGCCAATACGGTGAGAGTGTACACCCCGCCGAAGCGGTTCTTGACCTCCTGCTCCATGCGGAAGATGTCACTGCGGGTCCAGGACTTGGTGAGGTAGTTGTGCACGGCGTAGGTATTGTCCTGGCCGACCGGCGTGCGGGCGATGTCCCACGAGAGCACGATCGTCAGCAGCACGCAGCTCGCCAAGATGATGTTGCCGTACAGCGGGCGGCTGATGATGGCGCGAACCAGGTTGGCGAGCTTGAGGTCGAATGCCGTCGCCGCGCGCTCCTTTTCGGCGCCCATTTGCGAAGCCTGGATCTCGGCGATCGTGACCGAACTGAGTGCCGGGATCATCAGCACGAACTCGTCGAACGTGAGCGACATCAGTCCCAACCCGGCGACGATGCCGAGCTGGCGCACGTTGTCGAACGGGATGATGGCCATGACCACGAACGGCACGACGTCGCACAACAGGGAGATCAGCATCGGCCGCAACCGTGTGACGAAGGTGGTGACGATGGCATCCTCGGTGTTCTGCAGGCGCGGGTATTCCTCGTAGAAGAAACGGGTCAGGAACTGCACCGAGTGGCAGGCGCCGGCGGCGACGACGATGAACGGCGCCAGCAGGGCGGAGGCCGACCACAGCACGGGCCCGAAGAAGAGCCGATACAAGCCGAATCCCATCAGCGCGCCCAGCACGGCGACGCGCATGGGGAGGAAGATGCCGCTGAACGTCCGGAAAGCGTACCACAGCGTGCCGGCGATGATGATCATGAAGAACACCAGCGCGATGGCGACGTAGTACAGGCCGTCGCTGTTCACCCAGCCGATGATGATCGGCGAGCCCGCCGCCTCGACGCTGTGCTTGTCGTCGTTGAACGGCTTGATGATCTCATAGATGTCCTTGTAGACGGCGATCGGATCGGTCGACGGCAGCTCCATGCCGGTGTGGGTGAGGATCTTCCCGGTGCGGAAGTCGGCCTGGATGATCGTCGACTTGTAGTCCGGCGAGACGAGCA
>CAYYWP010000121.1:0-13003 GCA_964475125.1 uncultured Binatia bacterium (SeqCode)
GACGAAACCGGCCCCGTAGGGCATGCCGCCGTGCGTGAGCGTCGGGCCGTCTTCCACCACCAGCACGCGCCGGCCACGCACCGCGGCGGGGTCGTCGAGGCGGACCGGTGAGGCGGCGCGCACGATCGGGGCGCGCGCATTGATTGCGCGCACCTCGTCGGCGATCCGCTGCACCTCGGCCGCCGCGGCGGCGTCGACTTTGTTGATCACCACCACGTCGGCCATGCGCAGTACGGCCTCGCCCGGGTGGTACGCCGCGGCTTGGTCGGGGCGAAGGGCGTCGACGACGACCACGTGCAGATCGGGACGCAGAAACGGCCAGTCGTTGTTCCCGCCGTCCCAGACGATCACGTCCGCTTCCGCCGCGGCGCGCGCCGTGATGGCCGCGTAATCGATCCCGGAGAAGACGACGTGGCCGGCGGCGAGATGGGGCTCGTATTCCTCGCGCTCCTCGACCGTGCAACCGGCGGCATCGAGATCGGCGCGGTTGGCGAAGCGCTGGACCGCCTGATTGGCCAGGTCGCCGTACGGCATGGGGTGGCGCAAGACGGCGACGCGGCAGCCGGCGGCGCGCAGGCGGCGGCCGAGCCAGCGGGCGATCTGCGACTTGCCGCAGCCCGTGCGGACGGCCGAGACGGCGATCACCGGCCGGGGAGCGTCGATCATCGTGCGCTGCGGCCCGAGCAGGATGAAATCGGCCCCGGCGGCGAGGCAGCGCGAGGCGAGATGCATCACCGCCAGGTTCGAGACGTCGCTGTAGGCGAACACCACCTGCTCGACCGCGCGTGCGCGGCACAGGGCTTCGAGCTCCGACTCGCCGTCGATCGGCAGGCCCTGCGGATAGCGCGGTCCCGCCAGCGCGGCCGGGTAGCGCCGCGGACTGATGCCCGGAATCTGCGCCGCGGTGAACCCGACCACTTCGACGGATGGATCGTCGCGAAAGACGACGTTGAAGTTGTGGAAGTCGCGCCCCGCGGCCCCGAGGATCAACGTGCGACGCGCCTTTCGCACTGCCGTCATATCCTCTCCTCGCACGATGCGGCACCGAGGTCGAGGCGCGAGCGGCGGCGCTCACGCGAGCGCATCTGGCCAGAAGAGAAGCAACACCGCCAATCCCAACATGACCCCGCCGCTGATCAGCTTGAGCCAGCGCCCCCGGCGCTCGTCGAGGCGGTGGCGGGTCAGGCCGACCACCGCCACGCCGACCATGACCGCGTCGTCGGCCATGTAGGCCAGCGTGTAGAGCCCGAGCTGGCCGTAGTACTCCCACCACGGCAGCGCCTGAGCGGCCAGTACGCTCGTGTAGACGGCCGGGAGCCCGGCGGTGCAGAGGAGCTCGACGGCGTTCACCAACGCGGCCAACACGGCCGCTCCCGCCAGCGCGGCCACCCACCGTTCGGTGTACAGGAGGCGCCGCATGCGGTCGTACAGGGCGGGCTTGGCGGCGGCGGGAATGGTCAGTGACACGCCGCGCTTGAAGGCGAAGAAGTCCTTGACGTTGATGATACCGACTGCCGCCGCCACGACCCCGATCATCACCTGCACGGCGCGCGATACGCCGATGAGGAAGAAGACGTTGAGCCAGGCCGCCATGAAGGCGAAGTAGACGGCGCCGCTGGTCAGCACGAAGGTGCCGGCGATGAGCGCCATGGCGCGGCGGCTGCGCAGGTTGACCAGCAGCGAGAGCAGGAAGAGCAGCACCCACATGGCGCACGGATTGAAGCCGTCGAGCAGGCCGAGTGCCACGCTGAACAGCGGCAGGCCGAGCCGCTCGACGCTCAGGCGGCCGAACAGTCGCGTCTCGAGGGCATCGCCGGTGCGCGGCAGCGATACGCACGCGGCGTCGTCCCCGACCGAGCAGGTTTGCCCCGCACCGGGCTCGAACGCCTCGCCGCGCAGCAGCGCGCGCAGCGTGCGGCCGGTGGTCTCCTCGCTGCGATAGCCGACCACCAGCACCGCGCCCACGGCGAAGCTCGGCACGCCCGGGGCGGCGATGCCGTTCTCGGCGCTCAGCCGCTCCAAACGAGCGTGCGCTTTCGCATCGCGATCGACCGCGGAGACGACCACAAGGAGCTCCGGTCGTTCGTCCTGCAGCCGCGTCAGAAACTCCCGCGCCGCACTGCAGCGCGGACATCCGGCGCGGGTGAAGAGCTCGATGACCGGCGCTGACTGTGGGGTCGGTGCCGGTGCCGCGACCCACGCCCACGTCATTGTGACCAGCAGTACGGCGCCCGCGGCTGCGCTTCTGGTTCGGATACGTTGGCAGCCCCTCATCTGCGTCGTGCCGTGCGGCGACTACCGCGAAGCCTTGCCAGGCGCGCTCCGACCCATTTCCCTCTCCCGCGAGTTGTGTACGCGGCGATGCACCGCGCGCCGTCACCGGTCGCGGAGTTTGACCGGATGCGACGGTATGCCTGGCCGCGGCCGTGCGGCGAGTGTCGCATACGGAGCGCGGCGGAAGACGTCGGCTCCTGACCAGATCCCGCCCCACAGTCGTTGGGGCTCATCCGCATCGGCAATGTTACGCGCCAGGTACCACATCGTCTCCAGCCGTTCGCCGCTGTCATCGCGGGTGTGCTGCCCCGCCCACGAGGTGAGGCAGCCATGAGCGCCGAAGTTGACGGTAAAGGCGATGAGGTCGTCGGATGCAAAACCGAGCAACGAGAAGCGCTCGTCGGGAGCCGCAAGGCCGACGCCGGTCTGATATGTGCCGCGCACTGCGCCGGCCGTGTCGACCTGCAGGGTCATTTGCGACCCATGCTGGTTGTACCAATTACCCGTGAAGTTCGCGCTCATCGAACTCTCCTCAGGATGTGAATTCTTCGCAACTCCTCGCCTCTCTCTCCACCGCTGCGAGCTCAGCCATGGGGGAGCATGGGACATGCCAGCGACCGGGATTCACCGCAGTTTTCATCCCACCTGTCTCAGCAACGCCGATATTCTTAGATCCGGGAATCCTCGGCAGGGCTTGCGAGTCATCCGTCAGGCCATGCTACCAAGGTATGGCGATTGCTCGTTCGGGGGGCGGGTCCATGCACGAGACGTCTGTCATTCGCTTGTCCACGCTGGCGGCCACGCGCGGGCGCGCCGGCGGCACGACAGCGGCGGTGGCGGGCTCGGGAGTAGCGCCGAATGGCTGAGATCCGTTTCTTGCCCAAGGCCCGTCTCGGCGAGCTGATCGGCGCGCTGCGCGCCCGCGGCTATGCGGTGCTCGGGCCGACCGTGCGCGATGGCGGGGTGGTCTTCGCCGAGCTCGAGTCGGTGGCGGATCTGCCCGTCGGCCAGCGCGATGTGCAAGCGCCCGGCCGCTATCGTCTCGGCGCCGGCGTCGACGGCGAGATCTTCGGCGTCGTCAATGGCGCCGGCTCGCTCAAGCCGTCGTTCTTTGCGCCCGAGGAGCCGTTGCTCGAGCTGCGCCGCGAACGCCGCGGCTTTCGCCTCACGCCGCTGGCGCCGCAGGTGCCCAAGGTGGCGATCCTCGGCGCCCGCGCCTGCGATCTCGCCGCCGTGGCGATGCAGGATCGGATTTTTCTCTCCGCTCGCCACCCCGATTCGCACTACGCGGCCCGCCGCGCCGAGGCGGTCTTCATCGCCGTCAACTGCACGCGCGCCGCCTCGACGTGCTTCTGCACCTCGATGGCGACTGGCCCGCGCGCCGAGCGCGGCTTCGATCTCGCCCTCACCGAGCTCGACGAGGGGTTCGTCGTCGAGGTCGGCACGGCCTTCGGCGCGTCGCTCGTCGCCGCCCTCGGGCTGGTGGACTGCGACCAAACGCGGCGCGCGCAAGGCGAGGAGCGAGTCGCCGCGTGCGCGCACGGCATGCAGCGCCGGCTCGAGACGAGCGACCTGCCCGCGCTCCTCTACGAGCGTCTCGAGCACCCGCGCTGGGAGGAGGTGGCGACGCGCTGTCTGTCGTGCACGAATTGCACGATGGTCTGCCCGACGTGCTTCTGCTGCGCGGTCAACGACGACACCGCCATCGATGGCGAGACCACGCGTCGGGTGCGCTGCTGGGACTCCTGCTTCTCGCACGCTCACGCCCAGATCACCGGCAAGAACTTCCGCCCGACGGTGCGCGATCGTTACCGCCAGTGGCTGACCCACAAGCTGGGGTCGTGGATCGACCAGTTCGGCAGCTCGGGGTGCGTCGGCTGCGGGCGCTGCATCACCGCCTGCCCGACCGGGATCGACCTCACCGAAGAGCTCGCGGCGCTGCGGGCGACGCCGGGGGCGGGCGCATGACGCTCTACGCACCGCTGCTGGCGCGCATCGTCGAGCGGCGCGACGAGACGCGCAGCATCGCCACCTTCGGGCTGCGCCTGGCCGATGCGACGGCGCGGCGCGCCTATCGGTTTGAGCTCGGCCAGTTCAACATGGTGTACGCCTTCGGCGTCGGCGAGGTGCCGATGTCGATCGTCTCGGATCCCGACCAACCCGAGCGCTTCGAGCACACCATCCGGCGCGTCGGCCGGGTGACCGGCGCGATGCTCGAGTGGCGGGCCGGCGACGCGGTCGGCGTGCGCGGCCCGTACGGCGTCGGCTGGCCGATGCAGGCGGCGCGCGGGCGCGACGTGGTGATCGTCACCGGCGGTCTCGGCTGCGCGCCGGTGCTCGGGGTGATCAATTACATCTTCCGCCGCCGCGACGAGTTCGGCCACCTGCACATTCTGCACGGCGTCAAGACGCCGCACGACCTGTTGTATCGCGACCGTTTCGAGGCCTGGCGCGCCCATCCGCGCACCACGGTCCACCTCACCACCGATCAGCCGGACCGCACCTGGCGCGACCGCATCGGCGTGGTCACCGAGCTGTTCGACGAGCTCGCGGTGACGCCCTCGACGATGGTGATGATGTGCGGCCCCGAGGTGATGATGCACCACGGCGTGCGCGCCCTGCGCGCCAAGGGCGTGGCGGAGGATGCCATCTATCTCTCGCTGGAGCGCCACATGGAGTGCGGGGTCGGGCTCTGCGGCCACTGCCAGATCGGCCCGTTCTTCGCCTGTACGGACGGACCGGTCTTCCAGTATGCCGCCGTCAAGCGGTGGCTGGCGGTGCGCGGCGTATGAGACCGCGTCTGGCCGTCTTCAAGTTCGCCTCGTGCGACGGCTGCCAGCTGCAGTTGCTCAACGCCGAGGATCAGTTGCTGGCGTTGGCCGAGGTCGTCGACTTGGCCTACTTCCCGGAGGCTCGGCGCCGCCAGCTCCCGGGGCCCTATGACATCGCCCTGGTCGAGGGCAGCATCGCCACCCCGGCCGACGCCGAGCGCATCGCGCGCGTGCGCGCCGAGAGTCGCGTGCTGGTCACCATCGGCGCCTGTGCCACGGCCGGTGGCATTCAGGCACTGCGCAACTGGGCGGACGTCGAAGAGTACAAGCGCGCGGTCTATCCGCATCCGGATTGGATCGCCGCGCTCGGCGCCTCGACCCCGATCGCCGCGCACGTGCGGGTCGACTTCGAGCTGTGGGGCTGCCCGATCGACGTCGGGCAGTTGCTGGCGGTGTTGCGCGCGCTGCTGTCGGGCGTCCAGCCGGCCGTACCCGGTCACAGCGTGTGCATGGAGTGCAAGCGCCGCGGTGCCACCTGCGTCGTGGTGACGCAGGGCGCCCCGTGTCTGGGGCCGGTGACGCGCACCGGCTGCGGCGCCATCTGTCCGAGCTTCGGGCGCGGTTGTTACGGTTGCTTCGGCCCCTGCGACGATCCCAACCTCGACGCCTTCACTGCGTTGCTCGCCCAGCAGGGCATCAGCCGCGATGAGGCCGTGCGCCGGCTGCGCGGCATCAACGGCTACGCGCCGGCTTTCCGCACCGCCGGCGACAACCTGGCGAGCGGCGGCGCGACGCGCCCCCGATCATGACCGCGCGCTCGCGTACCATCCGCGTCGATACCCTGGCGCGCGTCGAGGGCGGCGGCGCCCTGCACCTCACCGTCGAGCGCGGCGCGGTGACCGACCTGCGGCTCGAGATCTTCGAGCCGCCGCGCTTCTTCGAGGCGTTCTTACGCGGCCGCGACGCCGCCGAGGTGCCGGACTTGAACGCGCGCATCTGCGGCATCTGTCCGGTGGCCTACCAGATGAGCACCGTGCACGCGCTCGAGCAGGCGTTCGGGGTGTCCATCGATCCCCAGGTGCGGGCGCTACGCCGCCTCTATTATTGCGGCGAGTGGATCGAGAGTCACGCGCTGCACGTGCACCTGCTCGCCGCCCCCGACTTCCTCGGCTGCGAGAGCGCTTTCGAGATGGCCCAGCGGCACCGCGCCGCCGTCGAGCGCGGCTTGCGGCTGAAGAAGATCGGCAACGCTATCATCACCGCGCTCGGGGGGCGCTCGGTCCACCCCGTCGGCGCCTGCATCGGCGGCTTCACGCGCGTGCCGGCGCGACGCGATCTACGCCCGCTGCGCGACGGGCTGCGGCGGGCGCGCGACGATGCCGTCGCCTGCCTGCGCTGGGTGGCGGGCTTCGACCTGCCCGAGCAGCGGGCCGACAGCGAGTTCGTCGCGCTGCGCCATCCCGACGAGTACCCGATGAACGAGGGGCGTTGGGTGTCGAGCCGAGGGCTCGAATGTACGGCGGCCGAGTTCGAGCAGCACATCGCCGAGCACCAGGTGCTCCATTCGACGGCGCTGCACGCCACCATCAAGGGGCGCGGCCCTTATTGCGTCGGCCCGCTGGCGCGCCTCAACCTCAATTTCGACCGGCTGCCGCCGGCGGTGGCAGCGGCGGCGCGCGACTGCGGCGTCACCTGGCCGAACCCGAACATGTTCGTCAGCATCGCGGCGCGCGCCATCGAGATCCTCTACGCCGTCGACGAAGCGGCGCGGCTGATCGATGCCTACGAGCCGCCGGCGCGACCCGCCGCCGCCTGGTCGGTGCGCGCCGGCCGCGGCTGGGCGATCACCGAGGCGCCGCGCGGCAGCCTCTACCACGCCTACGAGACCGATGCCGACGGGCGCATCGCGGCCGCCCGCATCGTGCCGCCGACCTCCCAGAATCAGGCCCAGATCGAGGCCGAGCTGCGCGCCGTGGCGCCGGCGCTGCTGGAGCGCTCGCAAGCCGACGCGACGCGCCTGTGCGAGACCATCATCCGCAATTACGATCCGTGCATCTCGTGCGCCACCCATTTCCTCCATCTGGAGATCGAACGGCGATGATCCGGGTGATCGGCATCGGCAGCCCCTTTGGCGATGACCGCGCCGGCCTGGAGGTGGCGCGCCGCCTAGCCGCCGAGCCACCGGCGGGTGCGACGGTCTGCCTGGCGGACCGCCCCGGTGTCGACTTGCTCGAGCTCATCGACGGTGCCGCGGCGGTCATCCTGCTCGACGCGGCGCGCTCCGAGGCGCCGGCGGGGACCGTGCATGACCTGGCCCTGGACGACGTGCCGCGGGCGCCGCTGCGCTTCGTCTCCTCGCATGGGCTCGGCGTGGCCGAGGTGCTGGCGCTGGCGCGCGCGCTGGGGCGGCTGCCGCCGCGCGGCCGCGTCATCGCGATCGAGGCCGCCAGTACCGGTCGAGTCGAAGCGCCGCTCAGTCCAGCCGCGGAAGCCGGGGTCGGCGCGGCGCTGGCGCGGGCGCGACAGTGGGCGCATCATTTTCGGACCTGAGGAGGGGACCATGACGGGGCCCAGGCTGATCGATGACATCAACCGGCTGTTCGAGCAGATGGTGCGCGATCCGTGGTCGCGCGCCAAGCCAACGACGGCCGTGGCACCCGTTCGCGGCGAAACGCACGTCGATGTCGACGTGCCGATCAGCGGCGGCCAGCTCGGCGATGTGGCGGTGTCGCTCGAGGGCCGCCGCCTGGTGGTGCGCGCGCGGCGGCGCTCGCCGCGCGACGGCGCGGCGGAGGCGGCGGCCACCCACGAAGTCGTCGAGCGCGAGTTCACCCTGCCCGCGGCCGCTGAGGTGAGTGCGATCGAGGCGCGGCTCGAAGGCGAGATGTTGCGCGTGCGCGTCCGCCTGCTGCCGGAGCGGAGCTGAACATGGCGAACCAAGCGCTGCCCGCCGGCACGCCCCCCGCCGAGCTGCTGCCGGCGGCGCCGGCGCGCGAGCTCGCCCACGACGAGCTGCGCTTTCCGACCGCGCTGGCGCATCCCGACTTCACCACCACCGACGACATCCGTACCGATGGCGACTGGGCGGGGCAGGATCGCGCCCTGGCGGCGCTGGAGCTCGGTCTGCGCATTCGCCACGCCGGCTACAACCTCTACGTCACCAACCTCGTCGGCACGCATCGCGCCGACGAGCTGGCCGCCCTGCTCGAGCGCTTCACCACCGGCCAGCCCACTCCCGGTGACCGCGTGCTGGTGCAAAACTTCCACAACCCCGATCGCCCGCGCGCGCTCTATCTGCCGGCCGGCTGGGGCAGCCGGCTGCGCGACGACATGCACGAGCTCGTCGACGAGCTGCGCCAGGTGCTGCTCAAGACCTTCCGCGGCGAGACCTTCGAGGAAGAAAAGGAGCGACTGTCGGAGCGCTTCGGCGGACAAGGCGAAGCGATCAATCGCCGCCTCGCCGAACAGGCGGAGCAGGCGGGCTTCGCGCTGCAGCTCACGCCGACGGGAGAGGTGATCTTCATCCCGCTCAAAGACGGCCGGCCGATGACGCCGGAGGAAATGGAGCGGCTCAGCGAGGCGGAGCAGGCCGATCTGCGCCGCCGCCAGCGCGAGATCGGTCGCCAGGTCAAGAGCGTGATGCGCGAGCATCAGACGCTCATGCGCCACCTCGGCCGCGAGGTGCGGCAGGCGGAGCGACGCGTCGCCGAGGAGGCGGTCGCGCCGCTCATCGACGAGCTGGTGCAGCGCTATCCGGCCGACGAGGTGCGCCAGTGGCTCGGCGACGTCAAGGCACACGTCCTCGACCACTTGAGCATCTTTCAAGAGCAGCCGAGCCCGCCGGCGCCGCCGCCGCTGATGTTCTTCGCCCGCGCCAGCGAGGAAGAAGCGCTGCTCAACTACGAGGTCAACGTCCTGGTCGACAACCGCGCCGCGCAGGGGCCGCCGATCATCGTCGAGGCCTGGCCGACCTACAAGAACCTCTTCGGCGCCGTCGAGCGCATGGTCGACCGCCAGGGCAAGCTGGTGACCAATTTCACCCGTGTCATCGCCGGCTCGCTGCTGCGCGCCCATGGCGGCTGCCTGATCATCAATCTGATGGACGCCCTGGCCGAGCCGCTGGTGTGGCGGGCGCTGCGCGAGTGCCTGAAGACCGGCCACCTCGAGATCGAGGCCTACGATCCGTTCGCGCTATTTGCCACCGCGGTGCTCAAGCCCGAGCCCATGCGCATCGATACGCGCGTCATCCTCGTCGGCCCGGCGGAGATCTTTCAGCTCCTCTACTTCCTCGATGAGGAGTTCAGTCAGATCTTCAAGGTTCGGGCGGACTTCGGCGACGAGGCCGACGGCGACGCGGCGCGCCGCAACTTCGTCGCCCAGGTGGCGCGCCTGGCGCGCAGTGAGAAGCTGCTGCCATTTCGCGCCGCCGCGGTGGCGCGGCTGCTCGAGGAAGCGGCGCGCCGCCTCGGCGACCGCCGCAAGGTGCCGGGGCAATGGAGCGAGCTGGCCGACCTGATGCGCGAGGCCTCGTTCTGGGCCGGCAAGCGCGAGGCCAGCGCGGTCGACGGCGAGGACGTGCAGCGCGCCGTCGAGCAACGCACCTATCGCTCCGATCGCATCGAGGCGAAGGTGCGCGAGCTCATCCGCGACGGCGTGTTGTTGGTCGACGTCGACGGCCGCCGCGTCGGCCAGGTCAACGGCCTGGCGGTGCTGAACCTCGCCGGCTACGAGTTCGGCCGGCCATCGCGCATCACCGCCGTGGTGTCGATGGGCTCCCAGGGCCTGATCGCGGTGGATCGCGAGGCGAAGCTGAGCGGCAAGACCTACGACAAGGCGGTGTTCATCATCACCGCCTATCTGCGCCACAGCTATGCGCAAGACTTCCCCCTCAGCCTCTCCGCCAGCCTGTCGTTCGAGCAGTCGTACTCCGGCATCGATGGAGACAGCGCCTCGGTCGCCGAGCTCGTGGCGCTGGTCTCGGCCCTGGCCGGGATACCGCTGCGCCAGGATCTCGCCGTCACCGGCAGCGTCGATCAATTCGGCGCGGTGCAGCCGATTGGCGGCGTGAACCAGAAGGTCGAAGGCTTCTTCCGCGTCTGCCGCGCCGTCGGCCTCACCGGCCGCCAGGGCGTCATCATCCCGGCGCAGAACGTCGAACACCTCGTCCTCGACCGCGAGGTGCTGGCGGCCGTCGAGGCGGGGCGGTTCCACCTCTATCCGATCCGCACGCTGGACGAGGGGCTGGAGCTGTTGACCGGTGCCAAGGCCGGCGCCGTCAGCGAGTCAGGCACCGTCCACCAGCACGCCGCGCAGCGCCTGCGCGCCCTCGCCGAAGGCCTGCGCCGCTTCGCCCACGACGACAAGGAAAGCAGTGCGGCCCGCGCCGACGACGAGGGGTGAGGCGGGAGTTCGATGGGTGACCAGTGAGCGTTCGCGACGAGCCGTAGCCGCGGGACCTGTGCCCGCCGGCGACGCTGTGCGTCGCCCAGTGGCGGGGGGTGTGGCGCAGGGCTATCGCCGGTGCTGGGCCACCGCCACCCGGGCGCTGTTGCCGCGCCCCGCCCCACCGGGCAGCGCGCGGCGCTGCCGGCGGGCACAGGTCCCGCGGCTACGGCTCGTCGCGAACGCTCACTGGCTCAACTCACCAGCCTACTTGCGGTCGGGCTCGGCGAGCGCCAGCACGCGCGGCTGCACGAGGCGGGCGAAATCGGCGTACGCCATGTGCACGGCGCGCTCATGGTCGCCGGCGTTGAAGACGATCTCCGACTGTTTGGCCAGCACCTCGTCGACCCACACCGGCATGCCGAAGAGGTTGCCGAACGGCGGCATGGCGCCGGGCTCACAACCGGGGAAGAGCGGCGCGAACTCCGCTTCGCTGGCCATATGCAAGTTGTCGTGGCCGGAGATTTCGCGCAGCCTGCCGATGTCGACGCGAAAGGTCGCCGGCACGACTACCATCAGATACTCCTTGCCGGTGCGCAGGATCACCGGCTTGGCGACCTCGGTGCCCGGCACGTGCTCCACCTCGGCGACCTCTTGTGCCGTGAAACGCTGCGGATGGGCGTGCACCTGGTACGGAACTCGATGTTGGTGAAGAAACTCTTCGAGCCTTGCCAACACGGCCATGTGAATCACCTCGCTTGATGGCGGAACTGATCAATTTCGGTGCCAACCCCCGTGTCCTTACTGTTGAAGCGAGCGGGCCGCTCCGTGTTCCCAAGTTCAGGAGCAACGAGCCGAGGTCCGGCAGCGGCCGACCTCTGGGCGGTCGGAGCGCGCTGAAACCAGTGAGGCGTGCCGTGGTGACACAAACGGCAGCGCCGTGGGCCGGTTTGTCTGCACCCGAGGCGTTGGCAGCCCTCGGCTCGCGACGCGCCGGCCTGACCGCGGTCGAGGCGCGTGAGCGCCTCGACCGGTATGGACCAAACGTCCTGCCCAGTGCCGCACCGCGTCGCTGGCTCGTCGAGCTGGCGGCCAACTTCGCCCACCTGTTCGCCCTGTTGCTGTGGGTCGCCGCGGCGCTGGCCTGGGTGGCGGGGATGCCGGAGCTCGCGGCGGCCATCGTCGTCGTGATCGCGGTGAACGGCCTGTTCAGCTACTGGCAGGAACACCAGGCCGAGCGCGCCGCCCAGGCGTTGCGCGCCCTGCTGCCGCATGAGGTCAGCGTGCGCCGCGACGGTCGCGAGCAATCGGTTTCGACCGCGGCGGTGGTTCCGGGCGATGTGCTCGTCTTGCACGAGGGCGATGCCGTTCCGGCCGATGCGCGCTGCGTGCTCAGTGAGCAGTTGCGCGTCGACATGTCGTCGCTCACCGGCGAGTCACGCCCCATTCCGCGCGTCGCGCACGCCGTCGACGGCGCCGGCCGCGCCACCGCCGCGCTCTCCAACCTCGTCCTCGCCGGAACCGCGATCGCCAGCGGGCGGGGCGAGGCCGTGGTGTTCGCCACCGCCGCGGCGACCGAGTTCGGCCGCATCGCACACCTGACGCAGATCGTCGCATCGCGCCCCAGCCCACTACAGGTCGAGTTGGGTCGGGTGACGCGCCTGGTCACGATCCTGGCCGTGGCCCTCGGCGTGGGCTGTTTCGCCGTCGCCGCGCTGTTCACCGACCTCTCGCTCGTGCAGCGCTTCTTGTTCGCCGTCGGGATCATCGTCGCCAACGTCCCGGAGGGCCTGCTGCCGACGCTGACGCTGGCACTGGCGCTCGGCGTGCGCCGCATGGCCGTCCGTCACGCCTTGGTCAAGCGGCTCTCCGCCGTCGAGACGCTCGGGGCGACGACCGTAATCCTCACCGATAAGACCGGCACGATCACCGAGAACGACATGCGTGTCCGCGAGGCCTGGTGGAGCGGACGCTCCTCCCGGCTGGTGAGCGGCCGCTGGTCCACGGCCGACGGCCACGCCGCCGCCGGCACCGACCTGCTACTGCGCGTGGCCGCGTTGTGTTGCGACGCGCGGATCGCCGCGGAGCCCGAGCGCCGCCGCGGCTTGCGGGCGATCGGCGATCCGACCGAGGCGGCGATCGTCATCGCCGCCGCCGAGCGCGGCCTCGACGAGCACGCCCTGGCCGCTTGGCCGCGCCTGGCCGAGTTGCCCTTCGACTCGGTGCGCAAGCGCATGACGACGATTCAGCGCTGGCCGGAGGGTTTGGTCGCCTGTGTCAAGGGCGCGCCGAGCGAAGTGCTGCCGCGCTGCACGGCGATCGAGTGGGATGGCGAGGTGCGCGCCTTCGACTCGGCGCGGCAGCGCGAGGCCCAAGTGGCGCACGATGCGCTGGCCGGGCGCGGTCTGCGCGTGCTGGCGGTGGCGATGCGTCACCTGGGCGATGCGGCCCCGGGTCCGAACGGCTGGCGCGCTGACCGGGTAGAGCGTGGGCTGACGCTGATCGGCTTCCTCGTCCTCGACGACCCGCCGCGCCCCGAGGTGCCGGCGGCGCTGGCCGCCTGCCGGCGCGCCGGC
>CAYYWP010000121.1:13013-14174 GCA_964475125.1 uncultured Binatia bacterium (SeqCode)
CGTGGTGATGATCACCGGCGACAGCGAGCTGACCGGCGCCGCGATCGGCCGCGAGATCGGACTGTACGGCGAGCGGCCGCGCATCCTCACGGGCAACGAGCTGGAGGGGTTGTCGAACGGCGAGCTCGAGCGTTTGGTCGACGAGCCCGAGCTGCTCTGCGCGCGCGTCTCGCCGGAGCACAAGCTGCGTCTGGTCGAGGCCTTTCAGCGCCGCGGCGCGGTGGTGGCGGTCACCGGCGATGGCGTCAACGACGCGCCCGCTCTCAAACGCGCCGACATCGGCGTGGCGATGGGCGCCACCGGTACCGACGTGGCGCGCGAGGCCGCCGACATGGTGCTGGCCGACGACAATTTCGCCAACATCGCGGCGGCGATCGAAGCGGGGCGCGGCGCCTACGACAACGTGCGCAAGTTCGCCACCTATATCTTCGCCAGCAACATTCCGGAGATCGTGCCGTTCGTCGCCTTCGTCCTGTTCGGCATCCCGCTGCCGCTGACCGTGATGCAGATCCTCGCCGTCGACCTCGGCACCGATCTCTTGCCGGCCCTCGGGCTCGGCATGGAGGCGCCCGAGCCGGACGTGATGCAGCGGCGTCCGCGCTCGCGGCGCGAACGCCTGCTCAACCTCCCCACGCTGTGGCGCGCCTATGGCTGGCTGGGGGCCATCGAGGCCGTGCTCAGCCTGGGCGGCTTCTTCTTCGCCTACTGGCTGGCCGGCTGGCGTCCGGGCGCGCCGCTGGCGGATCACGGTCCGCTCTACGCCACCGCCACGACGATGTCCCTGGCGGGCATCGTCGCCTGCCAGGTGGGGAACGTGTTCGCCTGCCGGAGCAGCGCGCAGTCGATCTTCCGGCTCGGCGTGATGAGCAACCGGATGGTCCTGGTGGGCGTGGCGGTGGAGCTCGCGCTGCTGGCGGTGCTCATCTACACGCCGCCGCTGGCGCACCTCTTCGGCCTGGCCCCGCTCGGCCCGTGGCACTGGCTCGTGCTCGCCACCTTTCCCGTGCTGCTCTTAGCCCTGGAGGAAGCTCGCAAGGCGTTCCGGCGCCACCGGGCGGTGCCCTCACCCCACCCCTCTCCCGCCAATAGTACGGGCGAGGCGACGGAGAGGTATTGTCAAATGTTGTGGATCGAAGGGGATGATCAGGCGGCGTCCTTCAC
>CAYYWP010000122.1:0-14030 GCA_964475125.1 uncultured Binatia bacterium (SeqCode)
TGGTAGGTTTCCAGCACGGCGATCATGACCCGCGGCAAGGCGAGGCCGGAGCCGTTGAGCGTGTGGACGAATTCCGGCTTGCCGCCCGCGCTCGGGCGGTAACGAATCCCGGCCCGCCGCGCCTGGTAGTCGCGGAAATTCGAGCACGACGAGACCTCGAGCCACTCGCCGCAGCCCGGGGCCCAGACCTCGAGGTCGTACTTCATCGCCGCCACGAAGCTGAGATCGCCGCTGCACATCTGCACCACGCGATGCGCCAGGCCGAGCCGCCGGCAGACGTCCTCAGCGTCGTCCAGCAAGGTCATCAGCTCCGCATCGGATGTCTCGGGAGTGACGAACTTCACCATCTCGACCTTGTCGAACTGGTGACCGCGCTTGATGCCGCGCACGTCGCGCCCGGCCGACATCTTCTCGCGCCGGAAACAGGGACTGTAGGCGACGTGGTAGATGGGGAGGCGGCCGGGGGCGAGGATCTCGTCGCGATAGAGGTTGGTGACCGGCACCTCGGCGGTCGGCACGAACCAGAAGTCCTCCTCGGCGTCGCGATACATGGTGTCGCCGAATTTCGGCAGCTGTCCGGTGCCGAGCACGCACTCGCTGCGCACCATGGCCGGCGGATAGACCTCGCGGTAGCCATGCACGGCGACGTGCAGCTCGAGCATCCAGGTGATGAGGGCGCGCTGCAGGCGCGCCCCCGCGCCGCTGAGGACGTAGAAGCGCGAGCCCGAGATCTTCACGCCGCGCTCGAAGTCGATGATGCCGAGCGCCGGGCCGAGATCCCAATGCGGCAGCGGGGTAAAGGCGAACGACGGCACGCTCCCGACCTCGCGCACGACCACGTTGTCGCGCTCATCGGCGCCCACCGGCACGGCTGGGTGCGGCAAGTTCGGCAACTCCAGCAGCGCGGTCTCGAAGGCGCGCTCGGCCTCGGCCGTCTCGCTGTCGAGGCCAGCGATGCGCTCGCCGAGGGCGCGCATCTCGGCCACCACCCGCTCGCGCTCGTCGGGCGGCAACTTTCCGACCGTCTTCGACGTCGCCGTCCGCCGGCTGCGCAACTGCTCGACCTCGGTGATCAGCTCGCGGCGGCGCGCGTCGGCGGCGCGCACCGCATCGACCAGCGCCGGGGCCACGCCGACCGTGCCCAGCGCCCGCTTGACCTCCTCCGGCTGCTCGCGAATCAGCTTGATGTCGAGCATGGGTAGGGGCGCTAGCACGCACCTCGCAGCTCGGTCCAGCCAGCGCGTCCAGGACAGGTTGTTAGGTGTTACGTTGTTAGGTCGCTGCCCCAGGCTCCCTCCGTCTTTCTGACCAACAACCAACAACTTAACAACCTTCGACGCATCGCCGCCGCCCCGTGGCGAAGACCGACACGGCAGCTCAACCCTACCGCGCCGCATCGGCGCTGAAGGCGCCGCGCACCAGCTCGCACACCGCCGCCCCGGCGGCGAAGCGCACGCCGACGATATCGAAGCGCACCGCGCGCCCAGCCAGTCGGTGACGGGCGAGAAAGTGCTCGGCGACGCGCACCAGACGGCGCTGCTTGAACGGGGTCACCGCCTCGATCGGTGTCCCCCACCCCGGCCCGCGGCGCGCCTTCACCTCGACGAACACCACCGTGCAACCGTCAAGCGCGATGAGGTCGACCTCGCCCTGCCGGCAGCGGTAGTTGCGCGCCAGGATGACGTAACGGGCCCGCACCAGGAAACGCTCGGCGGCGCGTTCCCCGACCGCGCCGAGCGGCGGCGCCGGGCTCGCGGTCGCCATCACAGCTCCCACGCGATCGGGCGCTCGGGCGTGTAGCAGCACGACGTCCCGGTCTTGATGGCGTTGGCCAGGTGGCGCCAGAGGCCCTCGTCGTGACGGCGAATGGCGCGCAGCGCCGCGCTGATGCAGTTGCGCACGTTGACGCGGGCGCGCTCCTGGCGCGGTGAGCGCCCGCTCGCTCTGGCCGCCGCCAGCTCGCGCGCCAGCATGTCGATCTCGCGCTGCACACCGGCCAGTCGCCCAGGATCGTTGTCGCGCTCCGCCGCCGCGGCCTCATGCCGCAACTCGCGCCAGCGGGCGCGGTACTGGGCCCGGGCCCGCGCATCGAGGCGGGCAGGGGGCACGTCGAGCGAGCCGACGCGCAGACCCTGCGCCGCCGCCTCGGCCGCACTCAGGCCGGCGGTCGCCGGCGCGCCGAGGTCGGCGAGATCAATGGCGTACAGCGCCTGATCCGGATGGCGCAGCAGCTCGGCGATGTACTCGAAGCCGCGCTGGCTGCGCAGGTGCGTGACGCGCCCGTCGCACGCCAGGGTCCAATAGTCGCCTTGGCGTCGAAAGGCGTAGCGTCCGGGCAGCGCGCGCGGCTCCGCTCCCACTGGTCGCGCCGACTCCGGCCGCAGTGAGACCGCTTCGCCGGCCGCGACCGCCGCGCCCAGGAAGCCGGTGAGCCGGGGCTCGGCCGGCGCGTCGTCGCCCGACTCGCCGCTGGCCAGCAGCGTGCGCGCGTGCGCCAGTTGGCTGAGCGAGGCTTGCATGGCCATCCCACCGGCGACGGCGCTGCGCCAGGCGCGCTCGACGTGTGCCGCGGCGCCGTTCCAACGCGCCAGCGGGCTGGCCCGCACTCCGCGGGCGTCGACAGCCGCGCCGTCCCCACCGCCGTGGGGCGCGGCGCTCGCATCCGGCACCTGGGGCAGGCGGCGCGAGGCCACCGGCTGCGCCGCCTTCTCCGCCGTTCTGGCCGCCGGCTGACCGAGCGGCAATCGCGCTGTGTCCATGGTCCCTCCTCGCTGCGCGCCGGCGCATACCGTCGCTCGGCGGTCGACGCAATGTCGTGAGATACTCGATATCGGATAGTCGATGCAGACACTGACTGCGCAGCGCCGAATCACTGCAATCATCCAATGACTGCTCGGCATCGAGTCGCCGCAGGGAGGCGAAGATCGTGCTTGACTGAGCGAAAAACGCCCTGCTATCGCATGGACAAAGACAGGAGTGGCGATGTTCCGTTTTCTGATCCTCGGCTTGCTTCGCGGCGGGGCTCGGCTGCACGGCTACGCGCTGGTGAAGGAATATCGCGAGCGCTCGGGCGCCGAAGTCAGCACCGGCAATTTCTACCGCGAGCTGCAGCGCCTGGTGCTCGACGGCTTGATTCGCGGCACCGACAACCCGCCCGACGCCGATGCGCGGCGGACGCCGTACGCGATCACGGCGCAGGGCGCACGGGTGTTCGATGAATGGCTGGCCACCACCGAGGTGGGCGGCGGCAATTCCTCGGAGGACGAACTGTCGGCGCGCGCCCTCTTCATCGAAGACATCGACACCGAGGCCGCCCTGTCGCTGCTCGATCGCTTGCAGGAGCACATCTGGTTCGCCGGCAAAGCCCTCGAGCGGGCGCGACAACAGGTCCTCGGCGCCGCCGGCGAGGCGAGCACCCAGGCGCCGCGCTTTCGCCCCTTGCCGCTGCTGTTGAATCGACGGCTGAAGCGCGTCGCCGCCGATATCGAATTCCTCGAGGAGGTGCGCGCCGCGTACACCGCGCACTTGCAGGCGCAGCGCGGCAGTAGCCCCGACCCGCGCCCGCTGCCAAACACCGCCGCGGTGCCGGGCCCCGCGGTGCCGGGATCGCGCCGGCGCGCCGCCGCCGCGGCAGTCGACGCCTCGGCTCAGCGGCCAGGGCGATAGCAGAACGGCTGGATCGGCACGCTCGTCGAGCCGTCCACGATCAGCTCGGCGACGAGTTGCGCGGTCAGCGGCGCGAGCAGGATGCCGGCGCGGTGGTGGCCGCACGCCAGCGTCACGTTGGCGAAGCCGCGCAAGGGGCCGATGATCGGACGGCCGAGCGTGGAGAGCGGCCGCAAGCCCGCCCACACGCGCACCACCGGCGCCTCGGCCAGGGCCGGCACCATGCGCACGGCGCGGCCGAGCAGCTGCGCCGCATGGCGGGCGGTCACCGTCTTCTCCAGCGCGCCTGGTGCGCTGGTACTGCCGATCAGGACCTCGCCGTCGCGGCGCGGGATGAGGTAGCCCTCGCCCCAGGCCGTCGGCTGCGGCAGAGCCGCCGCCGGTCGGACGGCGATCATCTCGCCGCGATCGCTGCGCACCGGGATGCGAACCCGCAGCATGCGGCCGATTGCGGCCGACCACGCGCCCGCGGCCACCACCACGTGCCCAGGGCTCAACTCGTCACTGCCGATGGCGAGCCGCCGCACGCGCCCGTGCCGCGCCTCGATTGCGCGCAGCGGGGCTTGCAGTCGGAACTCCACCCCGGCCGCCGCGGCGCTGGCGCGCAGGGCGTCGACCAGACGCCGGTTGTCGATGGCCGCGTCGTCGGCGAAGTGCACGCCCACGCGCACGGCGGGATTGACCTCGGGGTGGGCGGCCCGCACCGCCGCGCCGTCGAGTCGCTCGATGCCAAACCCCTGCTCGCGCCGGCGGCGGGCGAGGCGGTCGAGCTGCTCGGCCTCGCGGCTGGTGAACGCCAGCTCCAACAGCGGCGTGCGCGTGTAGTGGACGTCGATCCCGCTTTCCCCCTGCACGGCCTCGGCCAGGGCCGGAAAGAGCGCCGCGCTGGTGCGCTTGAGCTCGAACAGCGCCCCGCCGCGCGCCCGCAGGCTGGCGACGGCTAGTAGCCCAGCGGCGGCGTTGGACGCCTCCGCCCCCGGCTCGCCGCGGTCGATGACGACGATGCGGCCGGCGCCGCGCTGCGCCAAGGCGCGCGCGATCGCGCAGCCGATGACGCCGGCACCCACGATCGCGATGTCAGGAGCGGCCGACACGCCGCATGAGTGACCGGAATCGGCGCCAAACGCCAGCCCGGCGCGGGCTTTCTGTTCGCGTCCCAGCGCGCAGGACCGCGTGCTATGCTGCGCTGCCGGCGTATGCGATAAGCAGAGGGGACAGCGGCGGCCCCCATCGTCATCGTTGATTGGGTTCGGGGTTCACTCTCTAGGAGGATGCTGAAAAACCCGCCGCTCACCCTTCGACGGGCTCAGGGTGAGCGGCGGGTTTTCAGCATCCTGCTGAGGTGCTTCGATGTTCTTCACACTGCCGGGAGACCCCCTGCCATTTCGAGCGCTTCGTGGGTTGCGTTGAACGGTGAGAGGAAACCATGGAGCCCGATGAGCCGGCTGCATCCGCTCTGCGTGTGGCGTCCAGCTTGACCGGCGATCGCATCGCCCGCGTGATCTACCGCGAGATCAGGTACGATGACGGCCAGCCGGGCTACCGAGCATCCGACCACCATTCGCTCGACTACGGCCCGGAGCTCCATCTGCAGTCGGGTCGCGTCGTCTCCTTCATCTGGGAGTGGCCCATCTGTTACTACCTCGGCGTCAGCGTGGCCGATTTGTCGACGACGCTCTCGGGCGAACACGCCTCGTGGGACGTGTCCGCCGAGGCGCCGTGGCCGACGCTCCTCGGACGGGAGATCCGCGCTGCGCATGTCGAGTGGTTCCGAGACGATCAAGGGCCCGGGGACTTCCCTCTCACCACCAAGCTGGTCATCGACGCGAACCAACCGCTGTACATCACGCTCGGCGTCGGAGGTGACCCCGACGACCATCTCGCCCTGCTGTTCTCGGAAGACGTCGCGCACGCCTATGACCGCTTCATCGTGGCATCCGGGGCTCGCCGCCAAGCAACCCGCTGAAGCTGGCCGCCGCGAGGTTCAGGCGGCGCCGTGCCGCTCGACGCGCAGCTCGATGGCATCGCCCGCCGTCGCCGCGAAGTTTGACCGCCGCCGAGGCGGCTGGCAGGAGCAGTGTCAGCCCATGCGGGACACCGATCGGATCTTCGGGCGCACCACCATCTTGGTGGGCGAGAAAAACGGCAAGTACCCGGACGGCAACAGCCTGCTGATTCGCGGCCGCGATGCGGTCGCCATCCTCGACCCATCGCTGAGCGCGGGGCGGCGGGCGGCGGAGCTCGGAGCGATCGACCTGGTCGCACTCAGCCACGTGCACGAGGATCACGTCGCCGGCCTCTGGCGCTTCCCCGAGGCGCGCGCGCTGGCGCCGCGCCACGACCTGCTGGGGTTGCACAGCCTCGACGGCCTGCTGACGATGTACGGCTACGACGCCCTGCCGGGCGTGCGCGAGGCCGTCGCCCAATGGGCGGTCGAACAGTTTCACTATCAGGCCCGGCCCGACGCCGAGCCGTACGATGACGGCGCGGTGCTCGATCTCGGCGGCACCACGATCCGCGCCATCCATCTGCCCGGACACACGCGCGGCCACAGCGCCTGGCTGATCGAGCCGGAAGCGGTGCTCTTTCTCGGCGATATCGACCTCAGCGGCTTCGGCCCGTACTACGGCGACGCCTGGTCGGACCTGACCGCCTTCGAGGCCTCGCTGGCGCGCGTGCGCGAGCTGCCGGCGCGCGTCTGGGTGTCGTTCCACCACGCCGGCGTGATCGAGGAGCGCGGCGCGTTCCTCGCCAAGCTCGAGCGCTTCGCCGGCCGCATCAACGAGCGCGAAGCCGCGCTCCTCGCCTACCTCGGCGAGCCGCGCACGCTGGCCGAGCTGGTGGCGCACCGTTTTCTCTACCCGCCGCACGCGCAATGGCCGTACGTCGACGCCGCCGAGACGCGTACCATCGAGCAACATCTGGCGCGCCTGGCAGCGGCCGGCCGGATCGAACGCCGCGCTCCGACAACCTGGGTTCGTGGCTAGGAAGACCGCTCACTACGAAGAACGCGCACCACGAAGAGCACGAAGCACACGAAGACGTTTGGAATCGGAGACGACGATGCGTGCGACGAGTCGACACGGGCTTTCGAAGTGAACGCCTCCATGCGTCTTGTCGACCGCGCTGCTGGTGTCCTCGCGGTCTTCGCAGCCTTCGTGTCCTTCGTGGTGGCCTTCTTCCTCGTGCGGCCGCGCGCGCAGGCGGCACGGCCACGCCTGGGTGCGGCATGAGCCGTTCCTGTGTCGTCGTCGGCGCCGGCCCGGCCGGATTGGCGGCGGCACACCGCTTGGCCTCGGCGGGTGTCGACGTCACCGTGCTCGAGGCCGCCAACGCCATCGGCGGGCGCACCCGCAGCGAGCGGGTCGGCGGCTTCACCGTCGACACCGGCGCCAGCTTCCTCACCAGTTTCTACGACGCCACGCGGCGCCTGCTGGCGGATCTGCACATCGAGCCGGTGGTCGTTCACGCGCCGCCCGGGGTGGTGGCGACGCCGCAGGGCAAGCTGGCGCTCGACGTCGGCTCGCCACGCCGCATCCTGCAGTTCCCGCTCATCGGCCTGAGCGGCAAGCTGCGCGCGGCGGCGTTGTTCGCACGCGCCGCGCTGCGCCGCCGCCTGCACGTCGCCAAGCCGTCGCGCCTGGCGCGCCACGACCGCGGCGAGACGCTCGACCAGTGGGGGCGCCGCCGGCTCGGCGACCGGGGCTACGACTACCTGCTGCGCAGCGGCGTCGAGCCCTACTTCTTCCTCGGCGGCGAGCAGGCCTCCGCCGCCTTCGGCAAGGCGCTGGTGCGCCATGCGCTGCGCTGGCACCTGCTACTCCTCCCCGCCGGCATGGGCGGATTGTGCGAGGCACTGGCGGCCGGCCTGCGGGTGCGCACGGGCTGTCCAGCCAGCGGGCTTGAGCGGCGGGCGCATTCGGTGATCGTGCATCATGCCGGCGGCACCGTGGAGGTCGACTGCGCCATCTTGGCCGCCCCCGCCCCGGCGATCGCCACGCTCGAGGGCGCCTTGGAGCCCGCCGACCGCGCCGACGCCGCCAGCGTGCAGTATCTGCCGAACGCGACGCTCTATTTCGGCTACGAGCGGCCGATCACCGTACAGTACCCGGACGTCATACCGGCCGGACCAGGCCGCCATGCCCTGGCGCGGGTGCGCACCTGGTCGGCGCTGGCGCCCTCGTACGTTCCGAAGGGCAAGGAGCTGCTCGGCATCTACGCCATGGGCTGGCGCAGCGCCGAGCTGCTCGAGCGCGCGCCGAGCCAGGTGGTCGCGGCCCTGCGCGCCGAGGCGGAAGAGATCTTCGGCCGCCTGGCCGATCCGGATTGGATCCGCCTCTACACCCGCGCCGACGGCGTGGTCGTGCCTCGCCCCGGTCACTTCCGCCGCATGGCCGCCTTTCTGAAGCGCCCGCGCACCCGGGTGTTCTACGCCGGCGACTGGCTGACCGGCCCGACCATCGAGGGCGCCGTGCAGACCGGCCTCTCGGCCGCCGAGCTGGTGCTGCGCAGCGCCTGAGCCGCAGCCAGAAGACGCCGGCGCCACCGATGACCACTGATGAACGGCGATCCGCACCACCGCAGCCGGCGCGGATGCGATGACGTATCTCCATCCGCTCCTCGGCGCCGGCGTCGTCGCGCTGCTCATCTACACCGGCGTGCTCGGCCTGCGCGGGCGCGGGCCGCAACGCGACCACCAGGCCGGGCGCGCACGCCATGTGCGCTGGGCGTATCGCGCCTACGTCGCGGTGCTGCTCACCTGGCTGACCGGCGCGGCGTCGACGGCGTTCGGCCGTCCGGACCTCGACTTCGCCGCCTCGCTGCACTTCCGCACCGCCACCCTGTTGGTGGCGCTGCTCACCGGCAGCGCGCTGACGGCGCGGCTGATGCGGCGCGGCACCACCGCGGCGCGCGAGTGGCACCCGTGGCTCGGAGCGGCCGCGATGCTCCTGGCCGCGCTCCATGCCGCCGCCGGCCTGCGGCTCGCGCCTTAAAGATAGGTTGTTAGGTTGTTAAGTTGTTAGGTTGTTAGTCAGAACACTTAACCTAACAACTTAACAACTTAACAACCCGTCTTCTACTCTCCACGGTCCGGCTCGCGCACGATCAGTACGGCGCAGTTGGCGTGGCGGGCGATCTTCTCGGCCAGGCCGCCGATGACGCGGTGTGCCAGGTGGCGGCTGACATGCGTCGCCATGGCGATGAGATCCACCTCCAGGCGCTGTGCCAGCTCGATCAGCTTGGCGTACGGGTCGCCGCTCAGCACGTGCAGCTCGCGCCCGGCCTCGGGCGGCAGATGCGCCTCCGCCAGCGCCTGCAACAACGCCCGCGCCTTGGCGTCGGCGTGTTCCACCACCACCCAGTGCTCGACCGCCTCCGGCTCGTAGAGCGGGTCGAGCGGATTCGCCACCACATGCACCAGGTGCACGGTGGCGCCGCCACAGCGCACCAGCCAGGCCACCTGACTCGCCACGCGGGCGGCGGAGTCGGAGAAGTCGGTGGGCAGCAGGATGCGCTTGTACCCTCCGAAACTCTGCGCCATAGCGCCAGTCATAGATGATCCCCCGCTGGCTCGCCACGGCCGCTCCGGTCTGCGCCGCCGCCCTGCTCGCCGCGGGTCCATCCGGATGCACGAACAACCCCTACCCCGACGAGGATGAGGCGGCCAAGGTGCTGTACGTCGCCTTCGCCGTGGCGCCCAAGACGCTCGACCCGCAGGTTTCGTACACCACGGTCGATCACCTGATCACCAGCAACGTCTTCGATACCTTGCTGGAGTATCACTACCTGGACCGCCCCTATCGCCTCATACCGGCGCTGGCCGAGGGCGTGCCACACCCGGAGGCGCGGGCCGATGGGCGGGTCGCGTATCGCTTTCGCTTGCGCCCCGACCTGCTGTTTCAATCCGATCCCTGTTTCGCACTCGGCGGCGCCGGACGCACGACGCGCGCCGTCGAAGCCGGCGACGTCGCCTTTGCCCTCGCCCGCATCGCCGATCCGGACGTCGGCTCGCCGGTGATCGACACCTTCCAGCGCCTCCACGGCCTGCGCGAGTTCAGCGCCCGCCTGACCGCCGCGCGCCGGGACGATCCCGCCTTCGCCGCCTTGCCGGCGCACGAGCAGTACGCGCGCGCCGGCGGCATCGCCGGCGTGCGCGCGCTCGACGCGCGCACGCTCGAGATCGAGCTCGGCGAGCCGTATCCACAGATCCTCTACTGGTTCGCCATGCCGTTCACCGCGCCGATGGCGTGGGAGGCGGTGGCCTACTACGACGGCCGCGACGGGCGCGCCGCCCTCGCCGACCACCCGGTCGGCACCGGCCCCTTTCGCCTCGCTCACTACGCGCGCCAGAGCCGCATCGCCCTGGTGCGCGACGAGCAGTGGTACGGCGCCCGCCACCCGGAGTGGCGCGCCCCGGGGGCCGTCTTCCCGTCCGACGGCGACCCGGGCGATCAGGATCTCGGCGCGGCGGCGGGCGGCGCCTTGCCGTTTCTCGAGCGCATCGAGCTGCGGCGCGATAGCGAGGCGGTGCCGGCGTTCTTCAAGTTCATGCAGGGCTACTACGATACCTCGCCGATCATCCGCGAGAGCTTCGACCGCCTGGTGCAGCGCAACGCGCTCACGGCCGACATGGCAGCACGCGGCCTGCGGCTCGAGACCGCCGTCACCGCCGGCGTCTACTACGTCGGCTTCAACATGGATGACCCCGTGATCGGGGCACCCGCCGGCGAGCGCGGCCGCGCCCTGCGCCAGGCGATGAGTCTGGCGGTGGACGCGCGCGAGTTCCTGCGCGTCTTCCTCAACGATCGCGGTCTCGCCGCCCAGTCGCCGCTGCCGCCCGGCATCTTCGGCTTCGATCCCACCTACGCCAACCCCTGGCGTCAGCCCGATCCGGCGCGCGCCGCCGAGCGCCTGGCGGCCGCCGGCTACCCCGGCGGGATCGATCCCGGCAGCGGCCGGCCGCTGCGCATCACCTTCGACGTCAACAACGCCGAGACCCGCGCCTTGTTGCAGTTTCAGTTCCTCGTCGATGCCTGGAAGCGGATCGGGCTCGACGTGGTCATCGCCGCCACCGACTACAACCAGTTCCAAGACAAGGTGCGGCGCGGCGCCTATCAGTTGTTCCTCTGGGGCTGGATCGCCGACTATCCCGATCCGGAGAACTTTCTCTTTCTGCTCTACGGGCCGATGGGGCGCCGCCAGAGCGGCGGCCCCAACACCGCCAACTTCGCCGACCCCCGCTACGACGAGCTCTTCGTGCGCATGCGCGGCATGGCCGACGGGGCCGAGCGCCTGGCCGTGATCGAGGACATGCGCGGCATCCTCGAACGCGAGCGGCCGTGGATCGAGCTTTACCATCCGGTGGACTACGCCGTGCACCATGGCTGGCTGCGCCATGTCGCGCCGCCGGCCCTGTCGCTGCCGACGATGAAGTACTGGGATCTCGATCCGGCGCTGCGCGCCCGCCAGCGCCAGGCCTGGAACCACCCGATCCGCTGGCCGGCCGCCGCCCTCGCCGCGGCCGTGCTGGCGGCGGCGCTGCGGCGCGCGCTGCGCGCCCGGGGACGATGATGCTCGCCTACCTCGTTCGCCGGCTCGCGTTCGGCGCCGTCACCGTGCTCGGCGTCCTCCTGCTGCTGTTCGGGCTCTTCTTCCTCATCGCCACCCCCGACGACATCGCCCGCAAGGCCCTCGGCGACAAGGCGATGCCGGAGGCGATCGCGCAGTGGAAGGTCAACCACGGCTACGACAAGCCGCGGGTCTGGAATCCCGCCGCCCCCTTCGACACCATGCTCGCCGAGCACTTCCGCCGCCTGCTGCTGTTCGATTTCGGCCGCAGCGACGCCGACGACCAGCCGATCAGCGCCCGCTTGCGCCAGGGCGTGTGGCCGAGCCTGGCGGTGACCGTGCCGATGTTCGTTTTCGGCCTGGTGCTGAGCATCAGCCTTGCCTTGCTGGTCGCCTATTTCCGCGACTCGGCGCTCGACGCCAGCGTGCTGCTGCTCGGCGTGGCGATGATGAGCGTATCGATCCTGCTCTACATCATCGCCGGCCAGTACCTGCTGGGGAAAGTCCTGCGCTGGTTTCCGATCTCGGGCTTCGATTCGTCACCGGCGCTGGTGGCGCGTTTCGTCGCCATGCCGGTGCTGATCGGCGTCTGCGCCCAGCTCGGCCAAGAGGTGCGCTACTACCGCACCGTCTTCCTCGAGGAGCGCGGCCGCGACTACGTGCGCACGGCGTACGCCAAGGGCTGCAGCCCGGCCCAGGCGATGCGCCGGCACGTCCTGCGCAACGCGCTCATCCCGATTCTCACCGACGTGGTGATCCAGATCCCCTTTCTGTTCACCGGCGCGATCCTGCTCGAGTCGTTCTTCGGCATTCCCGGCCTCGGCACGATGACCTTCGATGCCGTCAGGGGCAACGATTTCGCCACCCTGCGCGTCATGGTCTACATCGGCGCGCTGCTGTTCATCGGCGGACAACTGGCCACGGATGTCGCCTACGCCGTGGTCGATCCCCGCCTGCGCTTCGAATGAGCAGGGCATGGGCGAGCGAATCCTAATCCGACGAACGCTCACCACAGAGGCCGGGTTCGGGATTCCATCTCCCCGGCCGGGTGCTGCGTGTTCTCCGCCGCCGCCGCGCCGCTGCGTCGATGGGCTGTCGACCGAGGCTAGGGCTAGCAGGATGCCGAAGAACCCGCCGCTCGCCCTTCGACGGGCTCAGGGTGAGCGGCGGGTCTTGCAGCAGCCCGCTGGCCGCGGGGTGAAGAACGCGTGGCGCTCATCCGTTGACCCGCTCAGGAGCGGCGTTCCGCCCACCCTTCGACGGGCTCAGGGTGAGCGGAACGCTGCTCCTGAGCCCGTCGAGGCATGAGCGCGGCCTTTCTCGACCGGCGGAGAAGACATGATCGAACCGTACGTGCTGTCGAACGTCGCGGCGCTGCTCGTGCTGGTTGCCGCGGCTGTCGCCGCCAGAGCCGTGCGCCGCCAAGCGTACTGGCGGCGGCTGGCCGCCCAGCTCTGGCGGCAGCGGCGGTGGGCGGTGATCGCCGTCGGCGCCTACCTCGGCGTCGGCCTGCTCGACTCGATCGCCTGGGTCGGCGGCACGCCCGGCACGGCCCGTGGCGATCTGGTCGCCTTGCAGCGCCCGCGCAGCCTCCTCGATCGCGCCTTCCCGCCCGACTTCCGCGAACGCAGCTACTCGGCGCCGCTCGCCGATGTCGAGTTCTACGGCGGAGCGCCGTTGCACTTCCCCGGGCGCCACCTGCTCGGCACCGACATTCTCGGTCGCGACGTCCTCTTACAGGCGTTGAAAGGCGTACGCGTCGCCCTGCTGGTCGGCGGCGTCGCCAGCCTCCTGGTCGTTCCACTCGCCCTCGCTGCCGGGATGGGCGCCGGCTATTTCGGCCGCCGGGTCGACGACGCGGTGTTCTTCCTCATCAGCACGCTGTCGTCGATCCCCACCCTGCTGCTGTTGATCGCCTTCGTCATGGCCCTGGGGCGCGGGACGCTGCAGGTGTGCGTCGCCCTCGGCGTCACCAGCTGGGTCGGCCTGGCGCGGGTCGTGCGCGGCGAGACCCTGAAGCTGCGCGAGCTCGACTATGTCGCCGCCGCCACCGCCCTCGGCGCCGGACACTGGCACATCCTGCGCTGCCACATCCTGCCCAACGTCATGCACCTGGTGGTGATCACCCTCGTGCTGCTGTTCTCCCGTCTGGTGCTGCAGGAGGCGGTGCTGTCGTGGCTCGGCATCGGCATCGACGGCAGTTGGGGGCAGATGATCGACCAGGCGCGCGATGAGCTGGCGCGCGATCCGAGCATCTGGTGGAACCTCGGCGCCGCCTCGGTGGGCTTGTTCGGCCTCATCCTGTCGGTCAACGTCATCGGCGACGCCGTGCGCGACGCGCTCGATCCGCGCACGCTGCGCGTGTAAGTCGCCCAACGATGCCCGACCTGCTGCGTCTCACGCCGCGCCTCGCCATCCCGATGAGCGAGATCGAGCTCACCTTCGCGCGCAGCGGAGGTCCGGGCGGCCAGAATGTCAATAAGGTGGCCTCGAAGGCCGTCCTGCGCTTCAACCTGCGCTCGTCTCCCGCCCTGCCCGCCGCCGCCCGCGCCCGGGCCGTGGCGCGGCTCAGCAACCGGCTGACGCGCGACGGCGACCTCGTCCTGACCTGCTCGACCTCGCGCGACCAGTCGCGTAACCGCGCCGCCGTGCTGGAACGCCTGCGCGCGCTGCTGGCGGACGCCGTCACGCCACCGCGGCCGCGGCGGCCCACCACTCCGCCGCGCAGCGCCGATGAACGGCGCCTGGCCGCCAAGCGGGCCCGCGCGGCGCTGAAAAGAGAGCGCGGGCGGCCC
>CAYYWP010000123.1:0-10325 GCA_964475125.1 uncultured Binatia bacterium (SeqCode)
ACTACCTACCGGCCGACGCCTACGACGAGGTGGCGGAACGCCTCACCCCGGCCGCCATCGATGCCCAGGTGGCGGCGACCAAGCTGCTGCTCGCGGCCCCGCTCGACGTCAGCCTGGCGCGCCAGGTGGCGGATGATCCGCTCGGCCTGCGCCGCATCGCCGCGCGCCACCTGCGCGCGCTCGGCGGTGAGGCCCTGCCGCCGCTCGACGGCGGGTACCTCTCCGCTCGCGACGACGGCGCGCTCTTGCTCCTCGTGCGCCCGGCCGGATCGCCGTTCGATATCGGCTTCAGCACCCGGCTGCTCGCCGGCGTGCGGGCCGCCATCGACCGCACCCGCGCCGAGCTCGCACCGCCGTCGCTCCGCATCGCGCTGACCGGCAGCTATGTGTTCGCCCTCGAGGATGCCGCCACCATGCGGGCCGACATTCTGCGCTACGTCGTGCTGTCGTTGCTCGGCGTGCTGGCGGTGTTCTGGCTCGGTTACGGCAACCTGCGCGTGCTGCCGTTCGTCACCTATCCACTCGTGGTGACGACGGTGCTCACCTTCGCCATCTCGCTGTTGTTGTTCGATCAGCTCAACGCGCTGTCGCTCAGCTTTGCCGCCATCCTGTACGGGCTGTCGATCGATTCCGGCATTCATTTCTACAGCCGCCTGTTGGCGGAGCAGCGGTTGCGAGGCAGCGATCCCGTCGCCACCGTGGCCGCCACCCTCGCCGGCCTGGCGCGCGCCAACCTGGCTAGCTCGGCGACCACCGCCGCGGCGTTTCTGGTCATTGGTTTGTCGTGCCTCGGCACCATCCGCCAGCTCGGCCTGATGACGGCCATCGGGATGATCCTCACCGTCGCCCAGTTCTTCGTCCTCTATCCGGCTCTCGGCTTGTGGTTGGTGCGCCGCGACAGCGGCGCACGGCGCGACCTCGACACACCGCGCCTGGCGGCGTGGAGCGCCGCGGTACGGCGGCGGGCGCGGCCGATTCGCCTCGCGGCGCTGCTCGCCGGCGCGCTGGCCAGCCTGGCCGCCGTGCGGGTGCACCTCGATCCGTCGCTGGGACGCCTGCGGCCGGCCACCTCCCCCGCGCTGCGGACGCAGGAGGAGATCGCGGCGCGCTTTGCCGCCCCGGTGCGCGCCGGCGCGGTGCTGGTGCGGCGTCCGACGCTGGATGCCGCACTGGCCGATGGCGAGCGCGTCGCCCTGCGGCTACGCAGCTACCAGACCGAGGGACTGATCAGCGACGTGCGCAGCATCGACGCGCTGCTACCCTCCGCCGCAGTGCAGCGGGCGCGCCTGGCGCGCGCCGCGGCCCTGCCGCGCGGCGCGGCGCTCGATCAGTTGACGGCAGCCCTGCGTGCGCACGGCTTCAAGCCGGATCGCTTTGGCACCTTCTTCGAGGCCTTTCAGCGCTCGCCCACCGATCTGGTGACGCTCGGCGACCCGGCGCTGCAACCGCTGGCGCTGATTCTCGAACGCCACGTGCGCACGCATCCCGACGGCGTCGCGGTCGCGACCTATTTCGAGCCGGCGGCTGGGGTCGACTGGATCGACCTCGCGGCCCGCCTGCGCGCCGACCTCGCCGAGGTACCGGTCGCCATCGCCGCCCGCGGGCTCCTCGAGCGCACTCTGCGCGACGTGCTGCGGCGCGAGCTGGCCCTGTTCCTGCTGCTCGCCGCGCTGCTCAACTTCGTCCTCCTGCTCATCATCATGCGCAGCCCGCATGCCGCCGTCGCTGTGCTGGTGCCGGTTCTGCTGGTCGTCATCGGTCTCTTCGCCGGCATGTGGCTCGCTGGCATCCCCATCGATCCGGTCAACCTCGTCATCACCCCACTCATCCTCGGCATCGGCGTCGACCACGGGGTCTACATCGCCACGGCGGCACGCCAACGCGGCAGCGTGGCCGAGGCGGTGCGCGACGGCGGGCGGGCGATCGTCATGACCTCTCTCACCACCATCGCCGGGTTCGGCTTTCTCGCCTTCTCCACCTATCCGCCACTCGCCACCATGGGCCGCCTGGTCGGCATCGGCCTGGCGCTGTGTTTGGTCGCCACCGTGGCGGTCCTGCCGGCTTTCCTGCCACGTGGAATGAACCGACCGGGCGCGCTAGGAGAGCGGGCATTCGGATGACCACCCAGCTCGAGCACCCCAGCGTCGACGAGCAGCAGCTGCGCGCCGCCGTTGCCCGCGCCCGTCGCAGCCCGTTCTATGCCTCCCACCTCGCCGGCCACGAAGTCCGCGATCGGGCGGACTTCGCGCGCTTGCCGCTGACCTTCAAGACCGATCTGCGCGACGCCACGCCGTTCGGCATGCTCGCCGTGCCGGCGCACCGGGCGTGGCATTATCACGAGACCAGTGGCACCACCGGCGAGCCGATCTCCACCTGGTGCGGGCTGGAGGACGTGCGCGCCCAGGCGGCGGTCGTGCAGCGCATGGTGCCCGAGCTGTCGGAGCCGACCATCCTGCTCAACCGCTTTCCCCTCTTTGCCCCCGTCTCGTTCGTCTTCGAGGAGGCGTTGCGCCAGGCCAATGCCTGTCACATCGCGGCCGGCACGATGAGCTGGGATGTGCCTTTCGATCGCGCCGTCGATTTCATCCGCCGGCTCGGCGTCACGGCGCTGTCCAGCCTGCCACTCGAGCCGGTGCTGTTGCACGACCTGGCGTGTGAGCGCGGCCTCGATCCGCGCCAGGTCTTCGACACCGTGCGCGTCATTTTTTGCGGCGGCGCCGTGCTACCGCCGGCGCTGCGCCGGCTGATCGAGCACGACTGGGCCGCGCGTGTGGTCGAGATCTACGGCTCCAACGAGACCCTGTTGATGGGCGTCGGGTGCACACTCGGCCGCCTCCACCTGTGCGCCGATCTGCTCGCCTTCGAAGTGCTCGACCCGGTGACCTACGCCCCGCTGCCCGCCGGCGCGCGCGGCGTGCTCGCCACCACCAGCCTGGTGTACGAGGTCATGCCGCTGGTGCGCTACGTCACCGGTGACCTGGTACGCCTGGTGCCCGAGGGGTGCCCATGTGGACAGGCCGGCCCCGTCGCCGAGGTCTTCGGCCGCACCGACGACACGCTCGCCATCGGCGGCGGGCAGACGACACCGTACGATGTGCTCGATGCCGCCTACGACTTCGCCGACCGCCTCGGCACGCGCATCTTCTTCGTCCTGGTGCGCCGGCGCACCCTGCACCTGCTCGTCGAGGTGGCGGCGCCCGCGACGGCACGCGACGCCGGCGCCGAGCGCCGGCTCGCCGAGCGCCTCGGCGTGCCGGTGGTCGTCGAGTACCTCGCCCGCAACGAGGTCATCGACCGCAGCGCCATGTACCGCGGGCCGAAGATCTACAAGCCGACCGTCATCAGCGATTGGCGCGGTGGCGGTCGCAAGACAATCACCATCATGGAAGCCCTGCTCGAATGGCCCAAGTTCGACGCCCGCACCCTGCTGCACATCGCCCGCCGCCAGGTCCGCAACGCCTGGCGCCGGCGCCGCCTCCTCAAAGAAGACCGGCGCGGCTAGTAGCCCGTGGAAAAGCGCGTTCTGCCCACCCTTCGACGGGCTCAGGGCATGTCCTGAGCCCGTCGAAGGATGAGCGGAACGCTCTGTGGAACAAGCACTATCCCGCTCTCCTGAGCCAGTCGAAGGATGAGCCCGTCGAAGCATGAGCGCGGTCTTTTTCGACGGCCTGCTCACGGGCCATTGAGCAACACTTCGCCGTGGCGCGCTGCGCGCGATTGACACGCTTCGTGCCGCCGCCGCAAGATGGCTCCGTTGAGCGCCGGCCCTGGCGCTTTGCGGAGGAAGACATGACCAAACGGCGCCGACCGGTTGCCTGGATCTTCCTGGGGTTTGGCTTCGCGCTGCTCGGCTGCGCGGCCCAGGCACCACCGCCGTACGCCTTCGAGAATGTGTGGACGAAGCCGCACGCGAACTGGCGCAAGTACACGGAGATAGCCGTGCGCCCGGTCGACGTTGCGGAGCTGATCGACGATCCCGATTCGGCCCGCATCGACGCTCCCGCCGCGCAAGCCCTCGGAGCGTACATGGAGCAGGCGCTCAAAGAAGCCCTGCGGCGGTACCCGCGTTCGCGGCTGCAGTTGGTCGACACTCCGGGGCCGAACACGGTGATCGTGGATGCCGCCCTGATCGGTTTGGTCTCGCGCCACGACCACCTCGGGAGCTCCGCCAGCGGCACCGCGGCGCCGTCTCCGGGAATCGAGCGCATCGGCATGGAGGCGGAGCTGCGCGACGGCGCGAGCGGCGAGGTGATCGCGGCGATCGGCGACCGCGAATCCGAGCCGCGCGCCGCCGCCGATTCGCCTCCCGGTACGACAAGCGCCGGGGCCGAGCCGATCGTCAGCGAATGGGCGCTGCAGATCGCCGGGCTGGTGAATTCCCGTCAGCTGTACCCACCCAAGCATGCGGTCTACCACCCGTGGCCGGCGATCATGAGCTGGGGGCATTAACGAGAACGCCGACGGCATGGGCGAAGCGGAAACCGTCAAGCTCTATTTCGACTACAAGAGCCCGTTCTCCTACCTGGCGGTCGAGCCGGCCCTGGCGCTGCCCGAGCGCTATGCGATCGCGCTGCGCTGGATTCCGTTCGCGTTGCGGATCAAGGGCAAGGGCGAGCGCAGTCAGTACTCGGAGTGGAAGGCGCAGTACTCGTACATGGACGCGCGGCGCTGGGCGAACCAGCGCGGCGGCTTCCCGATCAAGGGCCCGCTGAAGGTCTACGACTCGACGCCGGCGCTGATCGGCGGCTTGTTCGCGCAGCACCACGGCTTCTTTCCGACCTATACGCTCGAGGCGTTCGCGCGCTTCTTCCGCCGCGAGCTGGAGATCGACCGGCCCGACGCCGTCGCCGGCCTCGTCGGCGCGCTCGGCGGCGACGCCAGCGGCTACCTGGCGTACGTCGCCGGCGATGGCGCGAGACAGCTGGTCGAGTGCACCGACGAGGCGCACGCCGACCAGATCTTCGGCGTGCCGCTGTTCGTCTTCCGCGGCGAGCGCTTCTGGGGATACGACCGCCTGGCGCTGGTGGAGGACCGGCTGCGGGCTGCCGGCTTGACGCGCTGAGCGCCGGAGCCCGCCCGGCGCCGTCAGCTCATCGCCCGCTGGTGCCGTCAGCCGGCCGGCCCGGACCGACGTGGAATCGCCCACCCTGCTCGTCGTGCTCAACCCGCAGCGGCTGCGCGGGCGTGCCGCATCGAGTTGGTCGCGTGCGTTGACGGCGCTGCGGGCCGCGGCTGCGGTCGAGGTGCGCGAAACGCTCGGCGATGGGGCCGACCAGCGGCGCATCGGCGAGTGGCTCGAGACAGTGCGGCCGAGTGTGGCCGTAGCCGCCGGTGGCGACGGTACCGTCGGCGCCCTGGCGGCGGCGTTGATGGGTGTCGCGGCGGCGAAGCGTCCGCCACTGGGCATCATCCCGCTCGGAACGGCCAACAACGTCGCCCGCTCGCTCGGCCTCACCGCACTGCGCGGCGGCCATGTCGCGGCGGCTCGGTCGGCAGTCGGCGCCATCCTCGGCGGCGCGACGCGCCTCCTGGACCTCGGTCAGGTCGATGGCCGATGGTTCGTCGGCTCATTCGCCATCGGCATGGATGGCGAGATCCTGGCGCTGCGCAACCGCTGGCGGTCTCGGCTCGCTCGCCGCGGCGGCTACCCGCTCTACCTGCTCAGCTGCGCCGTCAATCTGGCGCGCCACCGCGGCGCCGGGGCTCGCCTGGCTGTCGATGGCGTCGCCTGCGAGGCGGCGGCGTACAACCTGCTGGTGCTGAATACCGCCCTGTACGCTGGTGAGTTTCGCTTCGATGGTGCGGATGCGAGCGGTGATGGCCGGCTCGACCTGCACGTCTTCACCGGCGCGTCCGACTACGTCGGTCGCTTCGTCGCCGCCTGGCGACGACACCTCGCGGCCCAGCGCGGCGCGGCCATCGTCGCGCCGCCGGGGCTGCAGCGCATCACCCAGCTGAGCGCGGAGCTGGCGCGGCCGCTGGCGAGTCAGATCGATGGCGAAGAGGGGCCACACACGGCGCGCTTCACGCTCGCCGTGCACGCGGCGGCCCTGCAGGTGTGCGTCCCCGGCGAGCCGAGTGCGACGCGGTTCAGGGGCTGAGCAGCGGCGTCAGCGCGGCGGCGACCTCATCGCCGCGCGTCAGGACGCGGTAGGCGGCGCGAAAGTCGCCGCCGCGCGTCAGGCCGCGTGGCACGACGATGCAGCGCAACCCGGCGGCGCGCGCCGATGCCAGGCCGCGCTCGGAATCCTCGATCGCGATGGCCTCATCCGGCCTCACCCCGGCGCGCGCCAGCGCGGCCTCGTACGGGTCGGGATGGGGTTTGCTGCGCGCGTAGTCGCGATTGGTGATGGCGAAGTCGAAGTAGCGCAGCAGGCCGGTGGCGGCGTGGATCAGCTCGAAATGCTCGTGATTCGAGCTGGTGACGACGGCGTGTGCGGCCCGCCCGTACAGCGCGCCGAGCGTCGCCTCGATCCCGTCGAGCGGCGCGACCCCGGTCTGCAAGCGCGCGGCGTAGCGCGCGTTGCGCGCCTGCCGCAGCTGCTCGATCGCCGCGGCATCGAGGCGATCGCGCGCCAGCTCGAGCACGCTGCGCCCCTGGCGCAGCGAGAGATCGACGAAGGTGTCCTGGTCGAGCGCGATGCCGAGGCCGGCCAGCACCTCGCGGTTCGCCTCGAAGTACAGGTGCTCGGTGTCGACCAGCACCCCGTCGTTGTCCCAAAAGATCGCCCTGAGCATGCTCGGGCTCAGGCTACCATCGCCCGGCGCGGCGCGGTACGGTCGCGGCATGGATGGCGGCCCGGCGCGGCGCGCGTGGCTCACCGGCTGTGGAGCGGTGTCGCCGTTCGGCGGCGGGGTGGAGGCATTCTGGCAGGGGGTGCTCAGCGGGCGCAGCGCCCTGGCGCCGATTCGCGGCTTCGACACCGCCGACTTGAGCCACGCCTTGGCGTGTGAGGTCCCGCCCGAGTCGGCGGCGCCATGGCTGAGCGGCGCAGAAACGGCGCGGCTTGAACGCATCGACCAGTTCGCGCTCGCGGCGGCTCGCCAAGCCCTCGCGGCCGCAGCGCTCGATCTCTCCGCGCTCGATCCCGGCCGTGTCGCCGTGGTGGTGGGCACCACCCTGGGAGCGATGCCGATCGGCGAAGCCTATCTGCGCAGCCGGCGTGACGGCGCTGCGTTCGCGGCGCGGCGGCTGCTCGGGCTGCCTTACGCCGTGACCGCGACCCGCCTGGCGCGTACGCTCGGTACGCGCGGACCGGCGATCAGCCCGTCGATCGCCTGCGCCTCCGGCACGCACGCGCTCGGCGTGGCGCGCGAGCTGATCCAGCTCGACCACGCCGACGTGGTGATCGCCGGCGGTGCCGAGGCGCTCTGCCATTTCGTCGTCGCCGGGTTCAACTGCCTCAAAGCGACGACCGCGACGGCGGTGCGACCGTTCGATGCTCGCCGCGACGGGTTGGCGCTGGGCGAGGGCGCGGCCATCGCCGTGGTCGAAGCCGCGGCACACGCCGAGGCGCGCGGTGGAAACGCGCTGGTCGAGGTGGCCGGGTGCGGCCTCTCCGGTGATGCGGTGCACATGACCGCCCCGGCGCGCGATGGCGCCGGCGCGGCGCGGGCCATGCGCGCGGCGCTGTCGGATGCGGGGCTGACTCCAGCCGCCGTCGACGTCATCAGCGCGCATGGCACCGGCACCCCGTACAACGATGCGATGGAGGTGACGGCCATCCGCGCCGTGTTCGGCGACACCGCCCGCCAGCTCCCGGTGCACGGCATCAAGGGCGCCATCGGGCACACCCTCGCCGCCGCCGGCACCTTCGAAGCCATCGCCTGCCTGCGCATCCTGTGCACCGGGGTGGTACCGCCGACGACGGGTTGCGAGGAGTTGGAGCCTGACTGTGAGCTCGATATCGTCCGCGCCGCGCCGCGCCCGACGACGGCGCGGACGGTGCTGTCGACTTCCTCCGCCTTCGCCGGCAACAACGCCGCGGTCGTGCTGCGCCGCATCGCCGAGTGAAGCCGCGTGCGCGACGTCGCCATCACCGGAGTCGGCGTGGTGTCGCCGCTCGGGCATTCGCTGGCCGAGCTGACCCGCCGCGTCGCGGCGGGCGAGGTCGCGGCGGGCGATGCGGCGGGCGTACAGGTCGCGGACATACCGCTCGCGGTCCTGCCGGCGGCGGCGCGGGTGCGCAGCGGGCGGCTCGACCGCGTCTGCCGCCTGGCCTTGGCGGCGGCCTACCTCGCCGTCGATGACGCGCGGCTATCGCTCCCCTTGGTGCGGCCGGAACGAGTCGGGCTCTCGCTCGGCACGGGTCTCGGGTGCCTGCTGAGCGACGCCGAGTTCTACGAGAAGGTGGTGGTGCAGGGCGCGGCGGCGGCGAGCCCGCGCGTCTTCGCCTATACCGTGTCGAGCGCGGCGGCGGGCGAGATCTCCATCGCCCTCGGCATCCGCGGGCCGAACGCGACCGCGCACATGGGCTGGACCACCGCCGGCATTGGCGCGCTGGGCTACGCCGCGGACCTGATCCGACTCGGCAAGGCGGACATCGTCTTGGCGGGCGGGGTCGATGCCAACGGCGCGGCGTTGAGCGAGGCGCTGCGCGACATGGGGTTGATCAAGCAGCGCCCGGCGGCACGCCCGTTTCTCGACTCGATCCCGGGCGTGCGGCCATCCGAAGGGGCGATGGTCGCGGTGCTCGAGGGCGCCGAGACGGCGGCCGCGCGCGGCGCACGCACCTACGCTCGTCTCGCCGGCCATGCGGCCGGCTTCGAGCCCAGCCTGACGCGTCCGCTCAGGGACCCGGCGGGCGTCGCCGCCGTGTTGCGCCGAGCCGTGGAGGTCGCCGGTGTCGGCAGGCCGGCGGTCGTGTTCGCGAGCCCACACGGCACGCCGCTGGATGCGGTCGAGCGCGATGCCCTGCGCGCCGCGCTCGGCGACCAAGCTGTACCGGTGATCGCTCCCAAGGCCGCCCTCGGTGAGACCTTCGGCGCCGGCGGTGCATTGGCCACGGCGCTGGCCATCGGATTGCGCGTCGGCCCGACGGTGCTCGCCCCCGGCGTCGCGCTCGATCTCGCCGGCCACGCCTGGCCGTCCGCGGCGCTCGGGAGCGGCCCGGCGCTGGTCAGCGCCGTTTGCTACACGGGCAGCGTCGCCGCGCTGGTCGTGGAAGAGAAGGGGTTAAGGGGTTAGCGGTTAGGGGATCTCGGAAATCAGATCCTTTGACCGCCTGACCCCTAACTCCTTCGCCGCTTGCACCGCTGCTTGTCGCCCGTACCCGACTGGAGTAGGTCGGTGACATGCTCACCGGTGCGGCCGCGGGTGCCGATCCGTACGCCACCAGCGTCGTGAAGTGCGACACCCTGCCCTGGGCGGAGCTGCAGCCGGGCTTCGAGATCAAGCTGTTGCGGGTCGGCGAAGGCAGCGGGACGTACACCGTGGCGACGCGGCTGGCACCCGGTGTCTACGTCCCGACGCACCGCCACCACGGTCCCGTACATGCCTGGACGGTCTCCGGTCGCTGGCGCTACCGCGAGTACGACTGGGTGGCGCAGGCTGGGGACTACGTGTTCGAGCCGACGAACTCGACGCACACCCTGGAGATTCCCGTCGACTGCGGCGAGCCAGCCGTGGTCGTGTTCGTCATCAGCGGGGCGCAGGACTATCTCGACGAGGCGGGCAACGTCCTGTGGACCCAGGATGCCGAGTTCGTCCGTGCGCTGTACGAGAACACGCTGGCGGCGCAGGGCGTTCCATTTCCGCCCGACGTGCTGCCCTGAGCCGGCTGGGCGCGATTCGCCGCGCATGGCCAACGGCCCGCTCCGCGTCCTGCTGATCTCCGCCAACACGGAGCACCTGCCCGACCCCGTCTTTCCCATCGGGGCCGCGTACATGGCGGCCGTGGCGGAACGGCAGGGCCATGCCGTCGACACGCTGGATCTGTGTTTTCTCGACGCGCCGAGCGCCGCCGTGGCGGCCGCGCTGCGCGAGCGATCGCCTGACGTCGTCGGCATCTCGCTGCGCAACCTCGATTCGAGCGCCTACCCACAGAACGCCTCGTACATCGACGACTACCGCGCCCTGATCGAGGCTGTGCGCGCGCACAGCGATGCGCCGGTCGTGATCGGCGACAAGAAGGCGACGTCGTTCGCGGCTGGCTGGGCCTGCTGGCGGCTCCGTCAGGACCCGTCGTTCGCGACCGCGACCGACAGCTTCGTCGACTGCGACGGCGGCACGCGGACGAACGTCACGTATTCGGTCAACAGCAACGGCTCCGGGGCGGCCTCCGCGCCGGTGCTCACGATCGACACGGCGGCGGCTACCCTGGCGG
>CAYYWP010000123.1:10335-13881 GCA_964475125.1 uncultured Binatia bacterium (SeqCode)
GGGCCCGCCCCCCGGGATGCGCGGGTCGTGACGGGGGGGGCCGCCTACCGGGTGCCCCCCCACGCCATGATGGCGCACCTCGGTGCCGATGTCGGCGTGGTCGGCGAGGGCGAAGAGGCCTTCCCCTGGGTGCTGGAGCGTCTGGCCGCCGGCGAGCCGCTGACCAGTACGCCGGCGATGCATTGCGAGCGCGTCGGCGCCGGGGTGTGCGTCAACGCCACGACCCGCATCAAGCACCTCGACGTGACCGGCCAGCCGCTGCGCGAGCGCTTCGACTGGCGCGCCTATTACGAGCGCGGCGGGACCCTCAACATCCAGACCAAGCGCGGCTGCGTGTTCGAGTGCGTGTTCTGCAGCTATCCCCTGCTCGAGGGGTCGAAGGTGCGCCTGCGCAGCGCCGCGGCGGTGGTCGACGAGATCGAGGCGGCACGGCGCGCCCACGGCGTGCGGCATTGGTTCTTCGTCGACAACATCTTCAACCTGCCGCTGCGCCACGCCAAGGAGATTTGCGCCGAGCTGGCGCGGCGCGAACTCGACGTCGAATGGTCGGCGTATCTCAATCCCAAGTTCGTCGACCAGGAACTGTGCGCGTTGATGGCGCGCTCGGGGTGCCGCGGCATCGAGTTCGGCACCGACTCGGGGGCCCCGGCGATGATCGCCAGCCTGCAGAAGGAGTTCGACGTCGAGGACCTGCGCCGCGCCTCGCGCCTGTGCCATCAGCATCGCCTCAAGTTCTGCCACAGCCTGATCTTCGGCGGACCGGGTGAGTCGCCGCAGACGGTCGAGCAGACGATCCAGCTCATGGACGAGCTGCGGCCGACCGCGGTGATCGCGATGACCGGCATCCGCGTCTTGCCGGGGACCGGCATGGTCGAGATCGCGCTGCGCGATGGGCAGATCGATGCGGATGACACGCTGCTGTACCCGAAGTTCTACATCTCCCCGGGGCTCGAGGATGCCCTGGTGGAGCGGATCGAGGCGTATGCCCGGCGGCAGCCCAACTGGATCGTGCCGGGTCTCGGCATCAAGACCAACATCGCCGTCTTGCGCGCCCTGCGCGCGCGCAAGATCAAGGGCCAGCTGTGGCGACTCCTGCACTGAGCGATGCCCTGCGCCTGGACGGCAAGTGCGCCTTGGTGACCGGGGCCTCGCGCGGCATCGGACGCGCCACCGCCGAGGCGCTGGCCGCCGCCGGTGCGGCGGTGGCGCTCAACTGCGCGCGCTCGGCACAGGAGGTGGAGGCGGTCGCCGCGGCGCTGCGCGCCGGCGGCGCCGAGGTCGAGGTCGTGCTCGCCGATGTCGGCGACGCGGCGCAGGTCGAGTCGATGTTCGCTCGCCTGACGGCGCGCTGGGGCGGCGTCGACATCGTCGTCAACAACGCCGCCGCGACGCGCGATGGCTTCGTCATGCTGATGACCCCCGAGGCCTGGGACGCGGTCCTCGCCGTCAACCTGCGCGGGGCCTTCCTGTGTGCCCGCCAGGCGTTGCGCTCGATGATCAAGCGGCGTTGGGGGCGCATCATCAACGTCGTCTCCCCGGCGGCGCTGCTCGGTCAGGGCGGCGCCGCCAACTACGCCGCGGCCAAAGGCGGCCTGTTGAGCTTCGGCAAGTCGCTGGCGCGCGAGGTCGGCCGCTATGGCATCACGGTGAACGCCGTGTGCCCGGGCCTGGTGGAGACGCGGCTGATCGCCGATCTGCCGCCGGCATTGCGCGAACGCCACCTGCACGACATCGCCCTCGGCCGCTTCGGGACAGCGCAGGAAGTGGCGCAGGCGATTCGTTTTCTGGCCTCGCCCGCGGCCTCCTACGTCAGCGGTGCGCTGCTCGCCGTCGACGGCGGACTGACGATGGCGTGACTCGGGGGGAGTGAGAGACGTGACCAGTGACCAGAGAGGCTGTTAGGTTGCTAGGTTGTTAGGTTGTTGGTCCGTCCCTCCGCCTTTCCGACTAACAACCAACAACATAACAACCTAACAACCTTCGATGTGCAGTCGCCTCGGGCCCTTGGGCAAAGATCTACAGTCACCGGTCACGCGTTGACTTGTCATGACGCCGCGCATCGCGATCACCGGCATCGGTAGCATAAACGCCTTGGGCGTCGGCGTGGAGGCCTTCGCCGCGGGGCTGCGCAGCGGGCGCTGCGCGATCGGCGCGCTGACGCGTTTCGCTGCCGACGGCTACCGCTCGACGTGCGCGGCCGAAGCGCCGATGGTCCCGGCGCCGCTTGGGTTCGCGGCCCCCGAGCAGCTGTCGCGCACGGCGCTCCTGGCGCTGGTGGCGGGCGAGGAAGCGTGGCGGTGTGCCGGGCTCGCCGACGGCAGCGGCTGTGCGGTGGTGCTCGGCACCACCACCGGCGGCATGGAGCGCTTCGAGCAGAGCTACGCCGCCGAAGCGACCGGGGCGGCCCGACACCCGCGCCTGGCGAGTTGGTTCCAAACCCCGGTGGCGGTGCCGACCGACGCGCTGGCGGAGCTGATCGGCAGCCACGGGCCGCGTTTGACCGTCTCCACCGCGTGCTCCTCGGGGGCCAACGCGCTCGGCATTGCCGCTGACTGGATTCGCGCCGGCCGCGTTTCGGCCGCCCTGTGCGGCGGCGCCGAGTCGCTGTGCGTCATGACCTACTCGGGCTTCAACGCGCTGCAGGCCCTCGACGTGGTGCCGTGCCGGCCCTTTGATCGCCGGCGTGCCGGCCTTTCGCTGGGCGAAGGCGCGGCGCTGTTCGTCTTCGAGGATTGGGATGCGGCCGTGGCGCGCGGCGCGACGGTGCTGGGCGAGTTCCTCGGCTACGGCGTGAGTGCCGACGCCCACCACTTGACTCAGCCGCGCCCCGACGGCGCCGGGGCGATGCTCGCCATGCAGCGCGCCCTGGCCGATGCCCGGGTGGCGAGCGAGGCGATCGACTACGTCAACGCCCACGGCACCGGGACGCCGTTGAACGACGTGGCGGAGACGCGCGCCATCAAGGCGGCGCTCGGCGCTCATGCGCATCGGATCCCGGTGTCGTCGACCAAATCGCAGCTCGGGCACTGCCTCGCGGCGGCCGGAGCCATCGAAGCGCTGGCGACGTTGGTGGCCCTGCGCGACGGATTCGTCCCACCGACGGCGACCCTGGTCGACGCCGATCCGGAGTGTGACCTCGACTACGTCCCCGGCAGCAGTCGCGCGCTGGGGCTCGAAACGGCGCTGTCGAACTCGTACGGCTTCGGCGGCAACAACACCAGTATCGTCCTGCGCCGCGTCGAGGCGCGGCCGTGAGTCCTGCGCGCCAACGGCCGCCGGCGGTCGCGGTCACCGGCATTGGCGTCGTCAGCCCGATCGGCGTCGGCGGCGCGGCATTCTGGCGCGCCCTGTGCGACGGCGGTTCGGGGATCGCGCCGATCGCCAGCCTGCTCACCGGCGAGGGCGTGCCGCGGGTGGCGGCGGCGGTGCGCGATTTCAGCTCGCGCCAGTACATCCAATCGCCGCAGCACCGCCGCATGGACAGTGTGTCACGCTCGGTCGTCGCCGCCGGGCGCCTGGCGCTCGACGATGCCGCCCTGTCGTCGC
>CAYYWP010000124.1:0-13776 GCA_964475125.1 uncultured Binatia bacterium (SeqCode)
CGAGTGGGCCGCCCAACCCGGCCCACTCGGCCCAACGTCCCCTCAGCCTGTTGGCGGAAATCACATGCGCGACGAGGAAGCAGTGCTAGCGGCCAACGCGGCGTTCTACGCCGCCTTCGCCGGGTGCGACATGGAGGCGATGGAGGCATTGTGGGCGGTGCGCGTGCCCGTGGCCTGTATCCATCCCGGCTGGCATGCGCTGCACGGGCGCGAGCCGGTGATGGCGAGCTGGATGGCCATACTCAACGGTCCGCAGCCGCCGGCCATCCGCCACGCCAATGCCGTGGCCTACGTGTTCGGTGACTGCGCCTTCGTCATCTGTAGCGAACACTTGCCGAGCGGCCACCTGGTGGCGACCAACGTCTTCGTGCGCGAGGCCGGCGAGTGGCGCATGACCCACCATCATGCCGGCGGCGTCGCCCAGCCGTTCGAGCCGCCCGAGCAGCTCCACTGAGAGCGCGCGTAGGCGTACGCCTACGCGCGCTCGCGTATGGCGTATGGCTTATCGCTTATCGTCGGAGGGGCGGGGCTCAGAACCATAAGCCATAGGCCATACGCCCTACGCCGTTCTTGCCATACGCCGCGGCGCTAGCGCCGCGCGGGACGGTGCGGACGGGGAGGGCGACCGGCCGCCGTGGCCCGGGCGCGGATCTCGGCGGGCGCAGCGAGGAGCACCTCGGCGATCAGGGCGTCGAAGTCGAACACCGGTCGCCACTCGGGCAGCTGCTGAAAGCTGCGGTCGATGAGCGAGTGGTAGCCATCGGTCTCCGCCTCGAGGACGAACGGTCCCTCATCGCCGCCGCGAATCAGATCGACGACGCCGATGCGCAGGCCGAGCGCATCGCTGGCGCGCCGCGCCAGGCGCTGCGCCGCGTCGCTGGCGGTGCGCAGGAGGCGGGAGCGGGCGCCGAAGGGAAGGCTGATGATGAAATCGGCTGGGCGGCGGACTTTGTCGCGCACCGTCTCGCTCCAGAACGCGACCTGGCCATCGACGACGTAGGCGCGCAGAATCTGCGCCGGCTGCAGCACCCCACCGCGGCCGAGGCCGGTAACCAGGCGCTGCAGGAAGAACGGCGGCGCGCAGCTCAGCACGCCGTGCTGCAGGTGGTGCCCATCGCCCGAACCCTGGAACTCGACGGCGTAGCGCCGGCCGGGAATTTCGCCGGCGATGGCCCCCTCGGCGTCGGCGCACACGATCACGTGGCCGTGTCCGCCCGCGCCGCGCGGCGCCTTGAGAATGGCCTGCTGATGGAAGCGGACGAAGTCGCGGGCTTCCGCCGGGTCGTTGGTGATCAACGTCTCCGGCAGCGCGACCCCGCGGTCGAGCAGACGACGGGCGGCCGCCACCTTGTCCCAGCACAGCTCGTGCACCGCTGGCGGGTTGAGCACCTCGGCGCGCGGAAAGAGCATCGCGAGCAGTGCCGTCGCGTCGCCTGCCGGCGGCCCGGCGGGTGCCGGCACCGGCATGTCGAACGGCAGCACGTAGAGCCGCTCGACGCTCTGCCAGCTGGGGCCGCCGCGCAGCGCCTCCTCCAGGGCGAGTACCGTGAGCGGACGTCCCCGCGCCGCGGCGGCGGCTTGAAGCGCGGCCACGACCGGCGTCACCCACGGCTCGGCCGTGCGGCCGAACAACAGGGCGATCATGTCACGGCTACCGCGGCGCCGATCGGTTCAGCGCACCGCGGAAAGGCGCTGCTTGCGCGGAGGCGGTCACGCGAAGAACGTCTCGGCGTCGGTGCTGCGCACCGTCACCTCGCGCATGGCGCTGTCGCGCCACACGTGAAAGCGGATCGCCTCGCCGGGACGGTGTGCCCACAGCCGCGTGTAGAGCTCGGCGCGCACACGCACCGGCTCTCCATCGATCGAGACGATCACGTCGCCGGGCCGCAATCCGTCCCGCTCGCTCGGCGTGCCGGGGAGCACGCCGGCGATCACCAGGTGCTCCTGGACCATGTAACAATACAGACCCACCCAGGCGCGCGGGGCGCAGGTCGTGCGCCGGCCGTGCGCCAGCAATTCCTGCCGATGGGCAAACCAGAGCTCGGCCGGCACGGCGAGGGTGAAGCGCCCGATCTCGTTCAAATCCAGCGACACCACCGCCGCCAGCTCCCCGGCGATGGTGAACAACCCGCCGCCGCCCAGCCCGGGATTCATCGCCGTCGTCACCACGGCGCGCTCGAGGCGGTATTCCCAGAAGGCCTCGAACGGCGCCAGCGATGACACCGCGCCGCTGTTGACGCGGCGCTCGCTGCCACCGGCGGCAGCGAGGATGAAGACCTCCTGCCCGGTGGCCAGTTTCGCGCTGTCACCTGCCCGCGCCACCGGGTAGCCGTCACCTCCGATCTGGATGGCGGCCAGCCCACTGACGAAGTCCTGCGCCACGACGCGGCCGGCCAGACGCTGGCCGTCGATCAACGTCACCTCGATGCTCTCGGCCCCGAGCGTCAGGTAGCCGACGGTGAGGACGATGCCGCTCGCATCGACGAGCGTGCCCGAGCCCATGCGCTCACTGCCGAGGATGCGCGCCGCCGGGTGCTCTGCCGGAGCGCGGATGCGCAGCCCGACGCTGGCGGGGAGCACCGACCGCAACAGCGTGACCGCAGCATTCATGGACGCAACGTGCCCGACCCGGCGACGACGTGTTGCGCCACGCGCAGTCGCCCGATAGAACGGTGCGCACAGCCAAAGCAGGAAAGGCATGGCGACGCAAGAAGTCGCACGCGCGATGTGCCACTCTGCCTTGCTCTGCCGTGGCGCACCGCGACCGCACCGCGTGCTGCTCGACGGCGGCGGCGTGGACTCGTGGGGCGACGGCACCGCACTCTACACCGACTCGCCGGTCGCGACGCTCACCGCTTACCCCTCGGGTTGGGCGCGTTGGCAGGTCGACGACGGCATCCGCTGGCAGTGGGGGGATCCGCTGCGGGCCTGGCAGTCCTTCCTCGACGCGGCACTCGCGGCATTTCCGGCCGCCGCTGGCGGCGTGGTCACGGTGCTGGGCTACGATCTGAAGCACATCATCGAGCGGCTGCCGCGCCGCCAGTCCTGGTTGCCACAGCCAGTGCTCTTCGCCGCCCGCTACGATTGGGCGTATCGCGCCGATTGGCGCCGTGGGCGTGCGACCATCAGCGCCGACGGCCCCGCCCGCCTCGACGCGCAACTCGCCTGGTATGAACGCGCCGCGCCGCCCACCGCCTCATCCACCGCGCCGCGGCGGCTGTGCCCGCAGTGGGCCATCGGCGAGGCCGCCTATCACGCCATGCTGGCGCGCGCGCACGAGTACATCACCGCCGGCGACGTCTACCAGGTGAACCTCGCCCAACCGCTGCGCGCCAGTGCGAGGCGCGCCGATGCGGCGGCCCTGGTGGCGGCGTGGTCGGAGCGCTATCCGATGCCGTATGCGGCCTACGTCGATGGCGGCGATTTCACCGTGGTGTCGAACTCGCCCGAGTGTCTGTTGCAGATCGACGGCGATCGCATCGCCACCTTTCCCATCAAAGGCACGCGCGGACACGACGCCGAGGCGAGCGCCGCGGCGGCGCTCAGCGCCGACCAGAAGGAGCGCGCCGAGCACCTCATGATCGTCGACCTCGAGCGCAACGATCTCGGGCGCGTCTGCACCCCCGGCAGCGTCGCCGTCGCCCCGCTGTTCGCCCTGCGCGACTACCCGTTGCTCACGCACATGTGGTCGGGGGTCAGCGGGCGGCTGCGCGCCGAGACCACCCTCGCCGACGTGCTGCGCGCCACCTTTCCCGGTGGCTCCATCACCGGGGCCCCGAAAGTCCGCGCCATGCAGATCATCGACGAGCTCGAGCCAGCACCGCGTGGCTTCTACACGGGGGCCATCGGATGGACCGACCGGAGCGGCCGCACGACGTTCAACATCGCCATCCGCACGGCGACCTTCACCGCCGACCGCGAGCTGACGTACTGGGCCGGCGGCGGCATCGTCGCCGACTCGCAGGCCGATCGCGAGTACGCCGAGACGCTGCTGAAGACCGAAACCCTGGTGCGCGCCCTCGCCAGCCTGAACGGCGGCGCCGCATGACGCCCAGCGGCTACGTCTTCTTGAACGGGCGCATCGTCGCTGCGCGCCGCGCGGCGGTCAGCGTCTACGATCGCGGCCTGCTGTACGGCGACGGGGTGTTCGAGACCATGCGCGCCTACCGCGGCACCGTGTTCGCCATCGAGGAGCACTTTCACCGCTTGCGCACCTCGGCCGACATTCTCGGCCTGCCGGTGGCGATCCGCGATTGGCCGGCGACCATCGGCGCGCTCTTGGCACGCAACCGCCTGGGGCGCCGCGACGCCAGCGTGCGGCTGACCATCACGCGCGGCTCAGGCGCACCCGGCGTGCTGCCGCCCGACACGGTCCGGCCGACGACGATCATCATGGCGCAGGCGCTCGATGCCGGCATCGCGCGCCGCCAGCGAACCGGCATCAAGGCCGCGCTGCTGCCGTTTGCTCCGCTCGGCTTCCTGCGCGAGCACAAGTCGCTGGACTACCTGCCGGCCGTGGTCGGCCGCGTGCTCGCCTCATACCAGGGCGCCGATGAAGGTCTCTTCGTGCGCTCCGACGGAGTGGTGACGGAGGGCACCACCAGTTCGCTCTTCATCGTGCGCGGCGGCATCCTGTGTACGCCACCGGCGCGCGATCTCCTCCCCGGCATCACCCGCGCCACGGTGCTCGATCTCGCCCGCGCCCAGCATCTGCGGGTCGCCGAACACCAGCTCACCACCGCCGACCTGTACCTTGCCGAAGAGGCCTTCGCCACCTCCTCGATCGCCGAGATCGTGCCCATCGTCGCCCTCGACGACGCCCCCCTCGGCAGCGGCCGCCCGGGACCGCTCACCCGCCGCCTGCAGCGCCTGTACGCCGCCGCGGTCGCCGAGTACGTCCGGAGCCACCGGCACCACGACCGCAAACGCCACCGATGAACCGCGATGAACGCTGACGGCGAGAGGGCCGAAATAGCGGTGCGCCCCGGACTGTCGCGATCCTCCATGATCGCTGTTCATCTGTGTTAATCTGTGGTTCCACATTTCTTCTCGCGCAACGGTGGAGGATGCCTATGGCCGATGGCGACGTACAAGACGAGCTCGAACGACTGCGGCGGGAGAACGAAGCGCTGCGCGCGCAGACGCGGGCGCGCCCAGGACAACTGACGATGAAGGTGAGCGAGAAGGGCGCGGTCAGCGTGTACGGACTCGGCCGTTTTCCCGTCACCCTCTACCAAGAGCAGTGGCGCAAGCTGCTCGACGCCGCCGACGACCTGCGCGCCTTCATCACCGCCAACGAGCCCCATCTGAAGAAAAAAGAAGCGTGACTCCGGCGTTGACTCCGGCCACCGCGGATCGGCGGCACAGCGCGGCGACCGGGCAGCGGCGGTCGCCGCGTCGGCGGCTCGCGGTCCCCAGCGTCGCCGCCCTGGCGCTGTTGGTGGCGCTGCCGAGCGGTTCGCCAGCGGCGGAGGTGCTGCGCCACGCCGCGCCCGTACCGCCGGCGGAGAAGAACCTGGCCTCGCGCTGGCTGGAAATCGCGCAGGAGGCGACCGCGCGCGCCGTCGAGCGCGACTCGCCGCGCCCCACCGTGGTCTCGCGCACCCTGGCGATCTGGGCCACCGCGATGTACGACGCCTGGGCGGCCTATGACGCGCGTGCCGTGGGCTCACGTCTCGGCGGGTCCTTGCGCCGGCCCGCCGCCGAACGCACGGAGGCGAACAAGGCCAAGGCGATCAGCTACGCGTCGTATCAGGCGCTGGGCTACGTCTATCCGGAAGATCGGGTCTACCTCGACGACCAGATGCGCGCCCTGGGGTTTGAGCCCGGCGTCGTCTCGACCGACCCGCACCGGCCGGAGGGGGTCGGTTATCTGGCCGCCCGGGCGGTGATCGCCTATCGCCGCCACGACGGCGCCAACCAGCACGGCGACGAAGCCGGCGGCGACGGCACGCCGTATGGCGATTACACCTACTATCGGCCGGTCAACCCGCCCGACCGGATCATCGATGCCGACCGCTGGCAGCCGATCACCTTCACGCTGCCGGACGGCCGCACGCTCACCCCTGGCTTCCTGACCCCGCACTGGTATCGCGTCAAGCCGTTCGCGCTGGAGAGCGCCGCCCAGTTCCGCCCCGGCCCGCCGCCGCTCACCACCACCGACGATGCGGCGTTGCGCCGCCAAACCGAACAGGTGCTGGCATACAACAACGGCCTGACCGCCGCGCAGAAGGCCGTGGTGGAGTTCATGCGCGACGGCCCGCGCTCGACCGGACAGAGCGGGCACTGGCTGCGCTTCGCGCAGGATGTCTCACGGCGCGACCGGCACGGGCTCGACGAGGACGTGCGCCTCTACTTCGTCATCGCCAACGTGGCGATGGACGCCTTCATTTCCTGCTGGGAGACCAAGCGCTACTACGATTCGTCGCGACCGTGGACGCTGGTACGCCATTACTTCAAGGGCCAGAAAGTCCGCGGCTGGGCAGGACCGCAGGGCGGCGTGGTCGAGATGCCGGCCGAGCAGTGGCATCCGTATTCGCCCTACTCGTTCATCACCCCGCCGTTCCCCGGCTACACCAGCGGCCACGCCACGGTGAGCGGGGCGTGCGCCAAGATGCTCGAGCTATTCACCGGCAGCGACCACTTCGGCGCCGTCGAGCGCCGCCGCCACTGCGAGCTGACCGAGCTCGATCCCGGCGCCGAAGTGGATCTCGCCCTGCCGACCTTCTCGGCCACGGCCGAGATGGCCGCGCTGTCGCGGGCATTGGGCGGCTACCACATCCCGATCGACAATACCGTCGGCCTGCGCGTCGGCCGGGCGATCGCCGAGTGGAGTTGGCCGCGTTACCAGGCCTACTTCGACGGCACGGCCACGCTGCGGCCGTAAGCGGTGCGTTGAGAGAGCGCCGCGCGCCTCCTGCGTCAAGCTGACGGTCTCCGCTTGCCCAGAAACCCTAGGCCAGCGGGGCGAGGAACTGGCGCAGGAAACGAGCCGTGTGCGAGCGAGAGGCGGCGAGGATCTCGGTCGGCGGCCCCATCGCCACGACTTCGCCGCCGGCGCCGCCGCCCTCCGGGCCGAGGTCGATGATCCAGTCGGCCTCCTTGATGATGTCGAGGTTGTGCTCGATGGTGACGATGGTGTTGCCCCGGTCGACCAGGCGGTGCAGCACGTCGATCAGCCGTTCGATGTCGGCGAAGTGGAGCCCGGTGGTCGGCTCATCCAGCACGTACAGGGTCGCGCCGCGCGATTCCTTGCCGAGCTCGTAGGCGAGCTTGATGCGCTGCGCCTCGCCGCCCGAGAGCGTGTTGCTGCCCTGACCAAGGGTGAGATAGCCGAGCCCGATGTCGGTGAGCAGCCGCAGCGGGCCGGCGACCGACGGCACGGCGGCGAAGAACGCCACCGCCTCTTCGGTCGTCATCGCCAAGACGTCGCCGATACTGCGCCCGCCGTAGCTCACCGCCAGCGTCTCGTCGGTAAAGCGACTGCCGCCGCAGGTCTCGCACGGCACGTAGACGTCGGGCAGAAAACTCATCTCCATCTTGATGCGTCCTTGCCCGGCGCACTCTTCGCAGCGGCCGCCCTTGACGTTGAACGAGAAGCGGCTGGCGGAGTAGCCGCGGCTGCGCGCCTCGGGGATCATCGCGTAGAGCCGGCGGATGTCGTCGAAGAAGCCGACGTACGAGGCCGGCGTCGAGCGGGGCGTGCGGCCGATCGGCGTCTGATCGACCTCGACGACGCGCTGGATCGGCTCGTGGCCGACGATGCTGCGATGGGCGCCGACGCGACCGCCGGGCAGGCCGCGCAAGCGACGCAGGCCGGCGAAGAGGACATCGCGCACCAGCGTCGACTTACCCGAGCCGGAGACACCGGTGACGCAGGTCCAGGCACCGATGGGCACCTCGACGTCGATCGCCTTCAAGTTGTTGGCGGCGGCGCCGCGCACGCAGAGGCGGGCGTTGCGCGCCACGTCGCGCAGCGGCCCCAGGCGCGGACGGCGCTGGCCGAGGAAGCGGCCGGTCAGCGATTCGGGCTGGGTGCGCAAGCTGAGCGGCGGGCCGAGCGCCACCAGCTGGCCGCCGTGCGCACCGCCACCCGGGCCGAGGTCGACCACCAGATCGGCCGCTTCGATGGTGGCCTCGTCGTGCTCGACCACCAGCAGGGTGTTGCCCTTCGCCTTCAGCCCCGTCAGCGTGCCGAGCAGCATGGCGTTGTCGCGCGGATGGAGGCCGATGGTCGGCTCGTCGAGGATGTAGCACACGCCGCGCAGGTTCGAGCCGAGCTGCGCGGCGAGCCGGATGCGCTGCGCTTCGCCGCCCGAGAGCGTGTCGGCCGGGCGGTCGAGGGTGAGATACGGCAGGCCGACCTCTTCGAGGAACTGCAGGCGCGGCAGGATCTCCTTCATGATGGTGTCGGCGATCACCGCCTCGCGCGGGCCGAAGCGATAGGCGGCCAGGGCGCGGCGCGCCGCCGCCACGGCGTCGGCGGTGTCCTCGCCGATGGTACGGCCGAGCACGCGCACGGCCTGGGCCCGGGCATTGAGGCGGCGCCCGCCGCAGCTGGCGCAGGCGCGCTCGCCGAACAAGGCGCCGAGCGCCTCGCCGATCTCGCCATCTTCGACGATCAGGCCCTCGAGCGCCTGGCGCAACCCGGGCGCGCCGTTGCCTTCGAAAAAGGCGGTGCGCTGCCGGTCGGTCAGCCGCGCGTAGGCCTTGCTCAGCGGCACGCGATGCTGCCGCGCTACCGTCTTGACCAGGCGGCGCGCCGCCGCGCCGCCTGGCGCGAGCGCATCGGCCAACGCCTCGCCGAGCGGGCGCTCGGGATCGGGAATGAGCGTCCCGACGTCCAGCGCCGCCTCACTGCCCAGTCCGTCGCAGGTCGGGCAGGCGCCCTGGCGGCTGTTGAAGGAGAACAGCCGCGGGTCGAGCGCTTCGTAGCCGATGCCGCACTGCCCGCAGTAGAGCCGCTCGCTGTAGAGGTGCTCACGGCTGCCGGCGCGGGCGATCACGGCACCGCTGCCGAGGCGCAGCGCGGTGGCGACCAGCTCGGGCAGTGCGTTGGGCCGGCGCGCGCCGAGATCGAGCCCGGCGACGACGATGTCGATATCGTGCTCGCGGTAGCGCGCCAGCGCCGGCATCGGCGCCAGCGACACGACGGCACCGTCGACACGCGCCTGCTTGAAGCCGAGCTTGCGCGCCGCCTGGAAGAGCTCCTTGTAAATCCCTTTGCGCCCGCGCACCGCCGGCGCCAGCAGCGTCACGCTCTCGCCTTTGAACTCGCGCTTGATGCGGCCGACGATCGCTTCGCGGCTGAGCGTGCTGAGCGCCGCCGCACAGTTGGGGCAATGCGAGATGCCGATCTTGGCGTAGAGCAGGCGCAGGTAGTGGTAGATCTCGGTCACCGTCGCGACGGTCGACTTGCGCGAGCCGCGGCTCAGGCGTTGCTCGATGGCCACCGTCGCCGGCACACCCGCCAGCAGGTCGACGTTGGGGCGAGGCAGGATCTTGACGTACTGCCGGGCGTACGTCGACAGGCTGTCGAGGTAACGCCGCTGCCCTTCGGCGTAAATGATGTCGAAGGCGAGAGTCGACTTGCCCGAGCCGCTGAGCCCGGTGACGACGATGAACTGGTCGCGCGGCAGATCGAGGTGCAGGTTCTTGAGGTTGTGTTCCTTCGCCCCGACCACCTGCATGACAGGGACCAGGGGGCGGGGACCGGGGACCGGCGCCCCCGACCCCTGATCCCCGATCCCCGACCCCCGCCATTCAACCTGATCGCCGCTTCCCGACTCCACCCTGGCGAGCGCGGCGCGCAGGTAGCGGCCGGTGTGTGAGCTGGTGGTGGCGGCGACGTCTTCGGGCGTCCCCTCGGCGACGATGCACCCGCCGCCGGCGCCGCCCTCGGGGCCGAGGTCGATCACCCAGTCGGCCGCCTTGGCGATCTCCATGTTGTGCTCGATGACCACCACGGAGTGGCCCTGTTCGACCAACGCCTGCAGCGCGGTCAACAGCGTCTCGACGTCGGCGAAGTGCAAGCCGATGGTCGGCTCGTCGAAGAGAAAGAGCGTCTGCCCCTTGTCGCTGCGCTGGCCGATGGCGGCGGCGAGCTTGAGGCGCTGCGATTCGCCGCCGGAGAGGGTGGTCAGCGGCTGGCCGAGCCGCAGATAACCGAGGCCGACATCGAGCAGCGGCTGCAAGCGCTGGCTCACCTCGGAGGCGGTGCCGAAGAAGCGCACGGCCTCGGCGGCGGTGAGATCGAGGACGGCGCGGATCGACAGCCCCTGGTAGATCACTTCCAGCACGTCGGCGCGGAAGCGCGCGCCGTTGCAGGTCTGGCAGGTGACGTAGACGTCGGAGAGGAACTGCATCTCGACCTTTTCGTACCCTTCGCCGCTGCACGTCTCACAGCGTCCGCCGGCGACGTTGAAGGAGAAGGTCGCGGCGTTGAAGCCGCGCAGCTCGGCCAGCAGCGCGGCGGCGAAGCGCTCGCGGATCGGATCGAACGCCTTCAGGTAGGTGACCGGGTTGGCGCGCCGCGTCGTGCCGAGCGGCGCCTGGTCGACGAGCACGACGTCGGCGATGCGGTTCCAGCCTTCGATATCGTCGTGCGCCCCCGGCACGCCGTCGAAGCGACCCATGCGCTTGCGCAAGCCGCGGTAGAGCACCGTCTCCATCAGCGTCGACTTGCCGGAGCCCGATACGCCGGTGACGCAGACCAGCCGCGCCAGCGGCAGGTGCACGTCGAGGCCGCGCAGGTTGTGCTCGCGGGCGCCGCGCACCACCAGCTCGAGATGGCGGATCGGCCGGCGGCGCTTGCCCGGCACCGGGATGCGCGTCTGGCCGCTCAGGTAGCGCGCCGTCAGCGAGTGCGAGTCGCTGAGCAAGTGCGCGTAGGGGCCGGCGAAGAGCACCTCGCCGCCGCGCTCGCCGGCGCCGGGGCCGAGGTCGATGAGGTGATCGGCCTCGCGGATGATTTCCTCCTCGTGCTCGACGACGACGACGGTATTCTCCTTGGCGCGCAGCTCTTGCAGGATCTTCACCAGTCGCTGGCTGTCGCGCGGGTGCAGGCCGACGGAAGGTTCGTCGAGGATGTAGAGGGTGTTGACCAGCGAGGAGCCGACGGCGCGGGTCAGATCGACGCGCGCCAACTCGCCACCGGAGAGGGTGCGCGACTGCCGATCGAGGGTCAGGTAGTCGAGGCCGACGGCGAGCAGGTAGCGCAGGCGATGGCGGATCTCGGCCAGGATCAGATGCGCGATCTCCTCCTGCGCGCCGCTGAGCTGCAGGGTATCGAAAAACGCCGCGGCCGCCGCGACGCTCATCTGGCTCACCTCCACCACCGTGCGGCCGGCGAGGCGAAAGAGCAGTGCCTCGGGCTTGAGCCGGCCGCCGTGGCAATCCGGGCAGAGGCGGTAGCTGCGGTAGCGGGCCAGAAAGACGCGCACGTGCATCTTGTAGGTGCGGCCCTCGAGCCATTTGAACCAGCCGCGGATGCCGTAATACTTGCCCTCGCCGTCGATGACGCGCCGGCGCTCCGCGGGGCTGAGATCGGCGAAGGGGCGGTCCATGGCGATGCCGGCGCGGCGGCAGAAGCGCCTCAGCTCGGTGCGCTCCCACTCGGTCGACGGCGTGCTCCACGGCTTGATGGCGCCGTCGGCGAGCGATTTGGAGGGGTCGGGAATGATCAGCTCGAGGTCGACGTCGATCACCCGGCCGAAACCGCGGCAGGTATTGCAGGCACCGAGCGGGCTGTTGAAGGAGAACAGGTTGGCGGTCGGCTCGCGGTACGTGATCCGGCAGGCCGCGCACTCGAGCGCTTCGCTGTACGCGGCGCGGGCGCCGGCGCGCTCCGGGAAGATCATCGCCAGGCGACCCTTGCCGAAGCGGAAGGCCTGCTCGAGCGAGTCGACCAGGCGCCGTTTCTGCTCCGCCCGCACCACCAGGCGATCGGCCACCACCTCGAGCGCTGCGGGCGCAGCGCCTTCACCGGGCAGTGCGGAACCGGGCGGGCGCTCCTCCAATTCCTCGATCTCGACCACCTCGCCGGCGATCAGCAGGCGCCGGAATCCGGCCGCGATGAGCCCGGCGCGGGCCTCGGCCCAAGGCAGATTGTCCGGTAAGGGGACCGCGAAGGTCACGATCAGGCGCGTGCCGTCGCCCTGGGCGAGCACGTCGGCCGCCACCGTCTCCGGCGTGGCGCGCGCCACCGGCGCACCGCATTGGCGGCAGTGCAGGACGGCGATCTTCGCCCACAGCAGCTTCAGGTGATCGTGCAACTCGGTCATCGTTCCCACGGTCGAGCGCGAGGTCTTCACCGAGTTGCCCTGGCTGATGGCGATGGCCGGCAGGATGCCATCGATGCGCTCGACCTGCGGCTTGTCCATGCGGTCGAGAAACTGCCGCGTGTAGGCCGAGAAGCTCTCGACGTAGCGGCGCTGCCCCTCGGCGTAGAGGACGTCGAAGGCGAGGCTCGACTTGCCCGAGCCCGAGACACCGGTGATCACCGTCAGCGCGTTGAGCGGGATGCGGACGTCGATGTGCTTGAGGTTGTTCTGCGTCGCCCCGATGATGTGGATGAACTGGTCCGCCACGCGTGAGCCCCTGCGAATCGCTCGACTATACCGCAGCCGCTCGACCGCGAAACAGGGGCGAGGGCACTTCGGCATGCCCGAGCGCGCATGCGGCGAGCCGTAGCCGCGTTCAGTAGGGCGACGCCTCTACGCAGGATGCTGAAAAACCCGCCGCTCACCCTTCGACGGGCTCAGGGTGAGCGGAAAAGTGCAATGAAATCGGGGCGGGGTTCCGCTCATGCTGAGCCCGTCGAAGCATGGGGAGGGGTTTTTCAGCATCCTGCTACGGCGGGCAGAGGTCGACGGCGAGCAGGAATAGATCGCTCGAGCCCGGGCGGCGCTCGGCGAGCAGGGTCAGACGTTGGTCGGTGCGCGCGGTGGCGATGCGACGGAGGAGGGTACGCTCGCCTTGCAGCGCCAGCGCGGCGGGCGCCGTCGGCTCGCTCTCGCCGCCGGCCTCGGCGAGAGAGAACACGCGCCACTCCACGGCCGCGAAGGGCAATTGCCGTCCGAGAACGGCCAGCGTCAGCTCGCGCACCACCGGCACACTTGATGGAGCCGGCGAGCGATAGCCCTGAATCCGCACCAACTCGCGAACGGATTGGCCAGCCAATTTGTGCGCAGGCGCCGGCGGCGCCAGCAACGGGATGGCAAGAACAAGCAACGCAGTCGCGATGGCGGTGCCGTGCTCGTGACGAGTACCCTGGCCACGACCCGCCGGCGGCGACGGCCCGCCGCCCCCCAGGCTGGTCGCGCGGCAAATGCTCATCGGTGGTGGTGGCGCTCAGTGGTCGTGCGCGCGCAGGCCGTGGGCGATCAAGTCGCGCGTCTGCTCGTCGGGATGGGTCTGGCCGATGCGCTCGACCGCCGCGGCCCGCGAGGGATCATCGATGGTGAGCAGGATCAGCACGGCGTAGCGCTGCGTATCGATCGGCCCGCTCACCGCCAGGCGACTGAGCGCTTGCACCGCCGCGGCGCCACCGATGTTCATGATGCCGCGCGCCGCCGTCTGGCGGAGCTCGACCGAGTCGTCGGGAAACGCCGCTTCGAGCACCGGCAGGGCCGCGGGGTCGTGCAGCGCGGCGATCGCCTCGACGGCCGCCAGGCGCACGGCCGGGTCGCGGTCGCGCAGCGCCAAGGGCTCCGCCCGCGGCAGCGCGGCGACGCCGCCGCCGCGCACCAGCTCGCGCACGGCGACGGCGCGCGTCGA
>CAYYWP010000125.1:0-13743 GCA_964475125.1 uncultured Binatia bacterium (SeqCode)
CGATATGCAGCGAATTTCGGACTCAGGACACTAGCAGCCTAACAACGTAACAACCTAGCAACCTAACAACCTCTCTCGGGCAAGCTCTGATGAACGGAAAAGAATAGGAGGTGTCGCATGCAGGCCGTGCGCTACGAGGCAGACGGGCGAGTGGTCGTCATCACCATCGACCGGCCGGCGGTGCGCAACGCGGTCGACGGACCCACCGCGGCGGCGCTGGCCGAGGCGTTTCGAACCTTCGAGGCGTCCGGCGACCTCGACGTCGCCGTGTTGACCGGGGCGGGCGGAACCTTTTGTGCCGGGGCCGACCTCAAGGCCATCGCCGACGGACGGGGCAATCGGGTGAGCCTGGAGGGAGACGGGCCGATGGGACCGTCGCGGCTGTTGCTGAGCAAGCCGGTGATCGCCGCGGTCGAAGGCTACGCGGTCGCCGGCGGCCTCGAGTTGGCCGTCTGGTGCGATCTGCGCGTCGCCTCGCGCGACGCCGTGTTCGGCGTCTTCTGCCGCCGCTGGGGCGTGCCGCTGATCGACGGCGGCACCATCCGCCTGTCGCGTCTGATCGGCCACAGCCACGCGCTCGATCTCATCCTCACCGGGCGCGGGGTGTGCGGCGACGAGGCGCGCCTCATGGGCCTGGCCAACCGCCTGGTCGAACCCGGGACGGCACGGCGCGAAGCCGTGCTGCTGGCCGAGCAGCTCGCGGCGTTGCCGCAGCGCTGCCTGCGCGCCGACCGCCTCTCGTCGTACCGGCAATGGGATCTCCCGTTTGAGGAGGCGCTACGCGAGGAGACGCGCCTGGGGATCCCGGTGCTCGATGACGCGCGTGCCGGCGCGGCGCGCTTCGCCGCCGGGGCCGGGCGGCATGGATCGCCCGCGGGGTAATGGCAAAGCCGCGTATGGCATATGGCTTGTGGCATATGGCCAGAGCTCAGACCATTAGCCATACGCCATACGCCATATGCCATATGCCGCAGTGCCGGCTTGTCGCGGCCGAACGCCTGTGGGACAAGATTCGGCGTGGACGAGATCGATTCGGCTGCGAGCGGCGATGCCGTGCGACGCGTCAACCTGACCCGCTACGGCGACGAGCCTGCCGGCGCCGCCGAGGACGACGTGGCGTGCGAGGAGCCGCTCGAGATCCAGGTGCGCGGCATGTCGCTGGCGGTGGTGATGCGCACCCCCGGTCACGACGCCGAGCTGGTGCGCGGCTTCCTGCTCAGCGAGCGCGTGGACAGCGACCCAGCGGCGATCACGGCCGTGCGTCACTGCCGGATCGTCGCCGATCCGGCGGCGGAGGACAACGTCATCGCCGCTTCCCTGCGCGACGACGTCGTGCTCGATCTCGAAGCCCTGCGCCGCAACCTGTTCGCCAACGCCAGCTGCGGCGTGTGCGGCAAGGCCACCATCGAACACGCGCTGGCGGTGGCCCCGCCGTTGAACGACGCCGTCCGGTTGACGCCGGAATTCCTCCAGGCGCGGGCAGCACAACTGACGGACGGTCAGCCCGTCTTCGCCCGCACCGGCGGGCTGCACGCGGCGGCGCTGTTCGCGCCCGACGGCGCCCTGCGGGTGACGCGCGAGGACGTCGGACGCCACAATGCCGTCGACAAAGTGATCGGCTGGGCGCTGGAGCGCGAGCTGTGGCCACTCGCCGGACACGTCCTCATGGTCTCGGGCCGCATCTCCTTCGAGATCGCGCAGAAGGCCTTGGCGGCCCGCATCCCCGTGGTGGCGGCCGTGTCGGCGCCGTCCTCGCTCGCCGTCGACCTCGCCGAGCGCGCCGGATTGACGCTGGTCGGCTTCCTGCGCGGCCGGCGCTTCAACGTCTACGGCTGCCGTGAGCGGATAGGGGCGTGACGAGTGACCGATCACCAGTGATCGGTGATGGTCACCGGTCACCGGTCACGCCCCTGTACACACAACCGTGATCGCCCCGATCGCGGTTGACAGGGACACCGGGCGCGGTACTAGGCAGCTGGCACCGCGCGCCGCGCCCGGATGGGCGCCGCAGAGGAGGAGCAATGCAGCTCGGCATGATCGGACTGGGACGGATGGGGGCCAACATGGTGGTGCGCTTGCTGCGCGCCGGCCATCAATGCGTCGTCTACGACCTCTCGGCGGACGCGGTGCGCGGCTTGGCAGCGCAGGGCGCGGTGGGCGGCGCCTCGCTCGACGATTTCGTCGCCAAGCTCACGCCACCGCGCGCCGCCTGGATCATGGTGCCGGCAGCAGTGGTCGATCGGACCCTGCAGGACCTCAGCACCCGCTTGCAACCCGGCGACATCATCATCGACGGCGGCAACTCGTACTACATCGACGACATCCGGCGCGCCGCCGAGCTCAAGGCCAAGGGCATCCACTACGTCGACTGCGGAACCAGCGGTGGGGTGTGGGGCCTCGAACGCGGCTATTGCCAGATGATCGGTGGCGAGCCAGCCATCGTGCGCCACCTCGATCCGATCTTCGCCGCGCTGGCGCCGCCGATGGACGCCGCGCCGCGCACTCCCGGGCGGGAGAAGCTGCCGGCCGGCACCGCCGAGCACGGGTATCTGCACTGCGGTCCGAACGGCGCCGGCCACTTCGTCAAGATGGTGCACAACGGCATCGAGTACGGACTGATGGCGGCGTACGCGGAGGGGCTCAACATCCTGCGCAACGCCAACGTCGGCAAGCGCCAGCAAACGGTCGACGCCGAGACCACACCGCTGCGCGAGCCGGCGCACTACCAGTACGACTTCAACCTCGCCGACGTCGCCGAGGTGTGGCGCCGCGGCAGCGTCATCGCCTCCTGGCTGCTCGACCTCACCGCCCAGGCCTTCGCCGGCGACCCGCAGCTGGCGCAGTTCGCCGGCCGCGTCTCCGACTCCGGCGAGGGGCGCTGGACCATCCAGGCCGCGATCGAGGAGGGCGTGCCCGCGCACGTGCTGAGCGCCGCGCTCTTCGACCGTTTCGAGTCGCGCGCCGAAGCGGACTTCGCCAACAAGGTGCTGTCGGCGATGCGTTTCGGGTTCGGGGGGCACCTCGAGAAGAAGTGAGCGCATACGAGGGGCGTGACCAGTGACGGGTGACCAGTGACCGGTGACCAGTAGGAACACTGCTATGCCGCACTCCGGCGATGTGTGGTCGCCAGCCGATATCGTCGTTGCGACGACTGGTTACCGGTCACTGGTCACTGGTCACGCCTTTTCCGCTCACGCGTCTGCCCGACCGTCGTGAAGCGATGCAGGTCGAGGTCGTAGCCGATGCCGATGCGGTGGCGCGACGCGCCGCGCAGGTGATCGCCGCGGCGGCGCGCGATGCGGCCACCGCCCGCGGACGCTTCGCGCTGGCCGTCAGCGGCGGGCACACGCCTTGGGTCATGTTGCGCCGGCTGGCGGGGGAACAGGTGCCGTGGTCTGAGGTGCAGGTGTTCCAAGTGGATGAGCGCGTGGCGCCTGCGGGTGACGCGGATCGCAACCTCACGCACCTGCGCGAGAGCCTCGCCGCGGCACCACTGCCAGCCGCACAACTGCACCCGATGCCGGTCGAGGAGGCCGACCTGGCTGGCGCTGCCGCGCACTACGCGGCGGCGTTGCGAGCCCACTGTGGCGTGCCGCCGGTGCTCGATCTGGTCCACCTCGGGCTGGGGCCGGATGGACACACCGCCTCGCTGGTGCCGGGCGATGCGGTGCTCGGGGTGCGCGACGCCGACGTGGCGATCACCGGCGGAACCTACCAGAGCCGGCGCCGCATGACGCTCACCTATCCGGCAATCGATCGGGCGCGGCAGATCCTCTGGGTGGTCACCGGCGCCGAGAAGGTCGAGGCGCTGCGCCGCCTGCGTGCCGCCGATGCGTCGATCCCGGCCGGCCGCGTGCGGCAGGAGCGCGCGCTGGTCATCGCCGATCGGGCGGCGGCAGGAGAACTGACGTGAGGGGGCAAGAGAAAGCAAAAGGCAAAAGGCAAAAGGCAAAAGGCAAAAGTAAGGAGGGGGGCGGGGCACTTTTGCCTTTTGCCTTTTGCCCTTTGCCTTTTGCTTTTTGCTTCCCCTTCTCAGCGCTCTACATGTCCAGCAGGCGATGACAAAGGGGGAGAGTGCCAAGGAGCGCGCTGGTCGCCACGCGGCGGCATACGTGCGCGACGGCATGCGCGTCGGGCTCGGCACCGGCTCGACGGTGTACTTCACCATCGCGGCGCTGGGCGAGCGGCGTCCGGACATTACGTGCGTGGCGACCTCGGAGCGCACGCGCGCCTTGGCCGCCGATCTCGGCCTGCGCGTCGTGACGCCGGATGAGGTGCTGATGCTCGATCTCACCATCGACGGCGCCGACGAAGTCGACGCGCACTTCAACCTCATCAAGGGCGGCGGCGGCGCGCACGTGCGCGAGAAGATCGTCGCCGCCATGGCGCGCCGCTTCATCGTCGTCGTCGACGAGGCCAAGCTGGTCGAGACGCTCGGTGCCTTCCCGCTGCCGCTCGAGGTGCTGCCGTTCGCGCCGGCGGTCGCGGCGGCCACGGTGCGGGCCTGCGGGGCGCACGCCGTGACCACGCGCCCGCAGCGCAGCGACAACGGCAACCTGTTGATGGACGCGGCCTTCGAGCGCATCGCCGATCCGGCGCGGTTGGCGGGACGGCTGGCGGCGGTGCCCGGGATCGTCGAGCACGGTCTCTTCTTGTCGTCGATGGTCGAACGCGTCGTGGTCGGGAGCGCCACCGGGGTGCGCGAGCTGGTCCGCCCCGCGACGGCGTCGGGGGATGCATGAAGGTGCTGGCGATCGACATCGGTGGAACGCACGTGAAGGTGCTCGCCAGCGGCGCCACGGAGAAGCGCGAGTTCGCCTCCGGGCCGACGCTGACGCCGCGCCGCATGGTCACCGCGGTCAAGCGCCTGGCGCGCGGTTGGCCGTACGACGTCGTGGCGATGGGCTACCCCGGACCGGTGCTGCACAACCGCCCGCTGCTCGAGCCGCACAACCTCGGACCCGGCTGGGTGGGCTTCGACTATCGGCGCGCCTTCGGCAAGCCGGTGCGCATTCTCAACGATGCGGCCATGCAGGCCCTCGGCAGCTATCGCGGCGGCCGCATGCTCTTCCTCGGGCTCGGCACCGGTCTGGGCAGCGCGATGATCGTCGACGGGGTGGTCGAGCCGCTCGAGCTCGCGCACCTGCCGTACAAGAAGGGCCGCACCTTCGAGGACTACGTCGGCCGCCGCGGCCTCGATCGGCTCGGCAAGTCGAAGTGGCGCCGCCACGTGACCGATGTGGTGCGGCGCCTACGCGCGGCGATGGAAGCCGACTACGTCGTCATCGGCGGCGGCAACGCCAAGCTGCTCAAGACGCTGCCGGGCGGCGCCGTCCTGGGTGACAACGCCAACGCTTTCCGCGGCGGCTTCCGGGTCTGGCAACGGACCGCGAAACGGCGGGCTCTGCGGTGAGCTGAGCCGTTTTCAGCCGCAAGACCACAGATCAACACCGAGCCCAGCCAGCCGCCTCCCACCGATGAACACCGAGCAAGCCGCTGATGCCGCACGTGGGCGACGTTCCGGCAGCGGAATCTGTGTTCATCGGTGGAGTGGCGGGTGGCGCTCGGTGTTGATCCGTGGTCCTCGGTCGAGCGGCGCGTTTGCAGGTTGACGGCGGCGGCGCGACTATGGTTAGCGAGGCGCGTGTCGGGGGGTGGAGGACGATTGCGCCGTGTCGTGCGGGGCGCGGCGCTGTGGACGGCGCCGCTGGCAGCGGTGATCGGGGCGGTGGGTCGTGTCTGCGCTCAGCCGGCGGCGGTGAGCAGCATCTTCGACCCGCGATCGACGCCGGCGGACGAGATTTTCACCCTGGCGCGCTTGGTGTTGGGCATCTGCGCGGCGATCTTCGTCGTCGTCGTCGCGCTGCTGGCCTACTGCATCGTACGCTTTCGCCGCCGGCCGGGTGATGACGACCGCGAGCCGCCGCAGATCTACGGCAGCAACCAGATCGAGCTGGCCTGGACCGTCATCCCGCTGTTGATCGTCTTCGTCCTCTTCCTGGTCACGACGCGGACCCTGATCGCGGTCGAGCGCGCCGCGCAACCGGCCGACGCGCTGCAGGTGCGGGTGATCGGGCACCAGTGGTGGTGGGAGTTCCGCTATCCCGGCGGGGACGTGGTGACGGCCAACGAGCTGCACGTGCCGGTCGGGCGGCCGACCGTGCTGACCCTCGAGTCGGCCGATGTCGTGCACAGCTTCTGGGTGCCGCAGTTGAACGGCAAGACCGACGTCATTCCCAACCGCGTCAACCGCATGTGGATCGCGCCGCGCGAGGCGGGCCGCTACCTCGGCCAATGCGCCGAATACTGCGGTACCCAGCACGCGCGCATGCTGCTGAGCGTCATCGCCCACCCGACGGCCGAGTTCGACGCCTGGCTGGCGGCGCAGCGCCAACCCGCCGCCGTCGATCCCGCCGCGCAGGCCGGCCGCGACCTCTTTCAGTCGGTGGCGTGCATCAACTGCCACCGCATCGGCGGCACGGTGGCGGACGGCGTCTTCGGCCCCGACCTGACGCATCTGATGAGCCGCGCCACCATTGCCGCGGGGGCGGCCCCGAATACGCCGGCGGCACTGCGCGACTGGATCACCGACCCCGATCGGATCAAGCCCGGCGCGCTGATGCCGGCGATGCAACTCGCCGACCGCGAGGTCGAGCTGCTCGTCGCCTACCTGACGACATTGAAATGAAGAAGAGGATTTTCAACCCGGAGACGCGGAGACACGGAGGGCGCAGAGGACCGAATTCGAGCGGCTCATCTCCGCGTCTCTGCGCCTCCGTGTTGAAGGTCTTCCCCTGAGGCATCATGGCCGTCGCGCACGAGTCCATTGCCGTCTCCGCCGCGCCGTCCCACCCCGGCGTCGCCACCCAACTGCACGCGTGGGTGACGACGGTCGACCACAAGCGGCTCGGCATCATGTACATCCTGGCGGGACTGTTCTTCTTCGTCGTTGCCGGTCTCGAGGCCACGGCCATGCGCATCCAGCTCGCCGTGCCGAACAACGACTTCCTCTCGCCGCAGGTGTTCAATCGCTTGTTCACCATGCACGGCACGACGATGGTGTTCCTGGTCGGCATGCCGATCATCATCGGCATGGCGAACTATCTCATCCCGCTGATGATCGGGGCCCGCGACCTGGCCTTCCCGCGCCTCAACGCCTTCGGCTTCTGGATGTTCTTCTTCGGCGCCCTGTTGCTCTACTTCAGCCTCTTCGGCGGCGACGGCCTGTACGGCGCCGGTTCGATGCCCGACGTCGGCTGGTTTGCCTACGCGCCGCTCACCGGGCGCGCCTTCTCGCGCGGCAACAGCACCGATTACTGGATTGTCGGCCTGCTGGTCGGTGGCGTCGGCAGCATCACCACCGCCGCCAATCTGGTCACCACCGTGGTCACCATGCGCTGCCCGGGCATGACGTTCGGGCGCCTGCCGCTCTTCGTCTGGCTCTTGCTGGTGGTGTGCGTGCTGATCCTGCTGGTCATGCCGCCGCTGTCGGCGGCGCAGGTCATGCTACTCTTCGACCGTTTCCTCGGCGCGCATTTCTTCGATACCCAGGCCGGCGGGTCGGCGGTGCTGTGGCAACACTTCTTCTGGATCTTCGGCCATCCCGAGGTCTACGTGCTCATCCTGCCCGGCTTCGCCTGCGCCTCCGAGATCATCCCGGTCTTCTCGCGCAAGCCGATCTTCGGCTACGAGATCATGGTCGCCGCCACCGTCTCGATCGGCTTCATCAGCCTCGGGGTATGGGCGCATCACATGTTCACCGTCGGCCTCAGCGCCGGGGCGAACACCTTCTTCGTCTTGTCGACCATGCTCATCGCCGTGCCCACCGGCATCAAGATCTTCAACTGGCTCGGCACCATGTGGGGCGGCAAGATCCGCTTCGCCACGCCGATGCTGTTCTGCACCGGCTTCCTGTTTCAGTTCCTCTGCGCCGGCTTGACCGGCGTGATGCTGGCGGCGGCGCCGTTCGATTGGCAGCTGAGCGACTCGTACTTCGTCGTCGCCCACTTTCACTACGTGTTGATCGGCGGCCTGCTGTTCACCATCTTCGCCGCCGTCTACTACTGGTTTCCCAAGGTCACCGGCCGCCTGATGAGCGAGCGGCTCGGGCGCTGGCACTTCTGGCTGTTCGCCATCGGCTTCAATCTCACCTTCTTGCCGCAGCACGTGTCGGGGATCCTCGGCATGCCGCGCCGGATCTACACCTACGATCCCGGGCGCGGGTTCGAGCTCTGGAACGGCCTCTCGTCGGCGGGCGTGCCGCTGCAGATCCTGGGCGTGCTGCTGTTCGTCGCCAACATGGCGTGGGCGCTGCGCCGCGGCCGGCCGGCCGGCGACGATCCGTGGGACGCCTGGACGCTGGAGTGGGCGACGAGCTCGCCACCACCCGAGTACAACTTCGAGGTCATCCCCACCGTGCGCTCGCGGCGGCCGCTGTGGGATCTCAAGCATCCGGACGATCCGGATTCGGCGCACGAGTGATGGCGGGCCGCGAGCATTCCGCTCTGCGCGGGCGCGTCGGCATGGCCTGCATGATTCTCACCGAGTCGGCGCTGTTCAGCATCTTCGTCGTCGCCTACGTCTTCTACATCGGCAAGAGCCTGAGCGGCCCGTACCCGCACGAGGTGCTCGAGCTGCCGCTGTGGGCGACCGTTGCCCTGCTGTCGAGCAGCGTCACCGTCACCGCCGCGGTGCGCGCCTTGCGACGCCAGGCGCACGCCGCCTTCGCGCTCTGGTGGCTGGCCACCATCGGCCTCGGCGCCTTCTTCCTCGGCGCCACGGCGCTCGAGTGGCGGGCCCTGATCTATCAACACCATCTGACGATCTGGACGAATCTCTTCGGCACCACCTACTACACGCTGGTGGGCTTTCACGCCGGGCACGTCACCGTCGGCCTGCTGCTGCTCGCCTTGGTGCTCGCCTTCGCCCTGCGCGGCGCGGTGCAGCCTCGCCACGCCGAGCGCGTCGAGGTGCTGTCGTGGTATTGGCACTTCGTCGACGCGGTGTGGGTGGTGGTGTTCACGGTCGTGTATGTGATCGGGCGATGATCTGCGCGACGCTGACAGCCTTGGCCGCGAGGATGCCGCGGCCCGCACGGCGGGGGCGGGGATGAAGGACGAAGACCGCATCGAGCTCCCGGCGCCCACCGCCTGGCCGATGGTCGCCGCCCTCGGCATCACTCTCGGGTTCGCCGGCCTGGTGATGCACGTGCTGGTGACCGCCGTCGGCGTCGTCTTGACCGTCGCGGGAGCGATCGGGTGGTTCCGCGAGGTGCTGCCGGTGGAGCGGCTCGAAGGCGTGCCGCTACGTCCGCCGTCCGAGCGCGCCCGGCCGGTCCTGCCGGCCCCGCGCGCGGTAGCGCATCTCGTGCCCGGCCAGGCGGGCCATCGGGTTCGCATCCCCGCCGAGGTGCATTCCTACACCTCCGGCATACGCGGCGGCATCGCCGGCGGTGTGGCCATGGCCGCCACGGCGCTGATCTACGGGCTGCTCTCGCACGGCAGCCTCTGGTATCCGATCAATTTGTTGGCGGCGGTCGTGTTGCCGTCGCTCGCCGCCGCCGACACGGCGCGCTTGGCCGCCTTCGACGGCGTGGCGTTCGCCCTCGCCGCGCTGACGCACGTGGTGACCTCGGTCCTCGTCGGCCTCGTCTACGCCGCCATCCTGCCGTTGTTCGCGCGCCGCCCGGCTTTTTGGGGCGGGTGGATCGCGCCGCTGCTGTGGACCGGATTGCTGTGGGCGACGCTGGGCGTGATCAACCCGGCGCTCAACGCGCGCATCGACTGGCCGTGGTTCATCGCCTCGCAGATCGCCTTCGGCATCGTCGCCGGGTTGGTCATCGCGCGCAGCCAACGCATTGCCACCATGCAGACCTGGCCGCTGGCCGCCCGCGCCGGTCTCGAGGCCCCGGGCCTGATGGACGACGAGGATCGGCGGTGAGCTGACGTGCTGACGTGTGGACGTGCTGACGTGCTGATGTGCTGACGGGTGGACGTGCTGACGTGTGGACGGGTCAACGAGTTGACGTGCGGGGGTGTGGTGAGGTGCTGATGTGCCTCGCGGCCGCCGTGCTGCTTGCCGCCTGCGACGCGCTGCCGGGTAAACCGACCGCCGCCGACCGCCCTTTGCGCGCCAGCGAAGTGGTGAGCTTCGAGCAGCTGTACGGCGACAATTGCGCCGGCTGCCACGGGGCCGACGGCCAGCATGGCGGGGCGCGGCCGCTCAACGACCCGCTCTACCTCGCCTGGCTCGGCCAGCCGGCCCTGGAGCGGATCATCGCCGCCGGGGTGCCGGGCAGTCTCATGCCGGGATTCGCCGCCTCGGCTGGCGGCATGTTGACGGAGGCGCAGGTGCAGGCCATCGCCAGTGGAATCCATGCGCGCTGGGCGCGGCCCGAGCAGGCCGGTGCCGTGACGCTGCCGTCGGCGCGCGCCGCCGCGGCCGGCGATGCGGCGCGCGGTGGCGAGGGCTACGCCACGTATTGCGCCAGGTGCCACGGTGCGGACGGACGCGGCGGAGCGGACGGCGGCTCGGTGGTCGATGGCTCGTACCTCGGCCTGGTCAGCGACTCGGGCCTGCGCTCGGCGGTCATCTTCGGGCGCATCGACCTCGGCATGCCCGATTGGCGCAGCTACGCCGCGGGCCGACCGATGAGCGATCAGGACATCGCCGATGTCGTCGCCTGGTTGGTGTCGAAGCGGCCGCGCTTTCCGGGGCAACCCTACGGTGAGGACCGCAGCGCGTCGAATCTCCTCGGGAGGCCACGCTCATGAACAGCACCCGGCGCAACTTTCTCCTCGGCTTCGGCGCGGCGCTCAACGCCGTTGCCGCGGCGCTGCTGGCGGTGCCGATCATCGGCTATCTGGGCGGTGCTCTGCGCGGGCGCGGCCGCGAGCAGGCGTGGATCGGCCTCGGTGCATTGGGCGACTTCCCGATCGGCGAGACGCGCTTGGCCACCTATGTGAACCCGTTCACCAAACCCTGGGATGGCGAGACCGCCAACATCCCCTGTTGGGTGCGGCGCCTGGCGGCCGACCAGTTCCAGGTCTTCGCCATCAACTGCACCCACCTCGGCTGTCCGGTGCGCTGGTTCCCGGAATCCGGGCTGTTCATGTGTCCGTGCCACGGCGGCGTCTACTACGCCGACGGCGAGCGCGCCTCGGGCCCACCGCCGCGCTCCCTCTATCAGTACGAGTGGAAGGTCGATGGCGAGCGCCTCCTGGTGCGCGGCGGCCGCCTGCCGACCCTGGCGCAGGATGTGTGAGCGAAACGCCTATCGCGAATCGCTTATCGTCGGACTCAATCTATGCGACAGCGACATGTCCCCGACGATCAGTGATCGGCGATAAGCGATATGCGATAAGCGATATGCGCGCCTTACAGACCATCGCCCTGTGGATCGACGAACGGCTGCACGTCACCAAGCTGTTCGAGTCGACCGCCGGTCACACCGTGCCGGCGAACGCCGGCAGTTGGTTCTACGTCTTCGGCAGCGGCACGCTGCTGTGCTTCGTCGTGCAGGTGCTGACCGGGATCTGCCTCTCGCTCAGCTACGTGCCGTCGGCCGACCAGGCGTGGACCAGTCTGATCGCGCTCAACTACGACCAGTACCTCGGCTGGTTCCTGCGCGCCGTGCACAACTGGGGCTCCAACTTCATGGTCGCGATCATGACCCTGCACCTGATCCAGGTGTTCCTGTTCGGCGCCTTCAAGTATCCGCGCGAGCTCACCTGGCTGAGCGGCTGCGTGCTCTTCCTCTGCGTGCTCGGTATGGCCTTCACCGGCCAGGTGCTGCGCTTCGATCAGGATGCCTACTGGGGCCTCGGCATCGGCACCGCCATCCTGGCGCGCACGCCGGTGCTCGGCGCGCCGCTGACGCAGCTCCTGCTCGGCGGGCCGATCATCGCCGGCGAGACGCTGTCGCGCTTCTTCACCCTGCACGTCTTCGTCATCCCGGGGCTGATCATCGCCCTGATCAGCCTGCACCTGCGCCTGGTGTTGACCGCCGGCATCAACGAGTTTCCCGAGCCCGGCAAGCCGGTCGAGCGCGCCACCTATCGGCGCGACTACGAGGCCCTGCTGGCGCGCCAGGGCGTCGCCTTCGTCCCCCATGCGATCGGCAAGGACCTCGTCTTCGGCGGTCTGGTGCTGCTCGCCATCCTGCTGTGCGCGGCGGTGTTCGGCCCGGCCGGGCCGGGCGGGCCACCGGATCCGACGCTGATCGAGACCAACCCGAGGCCCGATTTCTACTTCTTGCCCCTGTTCTCGGTCTTCGCCCTGCTGCCGCCGTACATGGAGACGTTCCTCATGCTGGTCGCCCCGGCGGTCGGGATCGTCATCCTCTTCCTGGTGCCGTTCCTCTCCAACACCGGCGAAAAGAGCCCGCGGCGCCGGCCGGTGGCGGTGGTGAGCGTGATCCTCATCATGCTCACCTTGACCGTCTTGGCGTGGCTGGGGACCTACTCACCGTGGTCGCCGGTGATGGATGCCTGGAGTGGCGCGCCGACGCCGGTGGAGTTCATTCGCGGTCGCTCGCCGCTCGAGCTGCAGGGCGCCGTGGTCCTGCAGGCCAAGCAGTGCCGCAACTGCCACAGCCTGGGCGGGCAGGGGGGCCAGCGCGGTCCAGCCCTCGATGCCGTGGCCACGCGCCTGACCTCTGACCAACTCATCCGCCAGGTCCTGCAGGGCGGCGGCAACATGCCGGCCTACGGCAAGAACCTGAAGCCGGCCGAGGTCACGGCCCTCGTCGCTTTCATGAGCACGCTGCGCCCCGACTACCAGCCGCCGGCGCGCAACGCCGCGCTGGCGCGGCGCGGAGAACCGCGTGACCAGTGACCGGTCACCGGTGACCCGTGACGGGTCACCGGTCAACTGGTCACCCGTGTCTGATCACCGGTCACTGATCACCGGTCACTGGTCACCGGACACTGATCACCGGTCACTGGTCACCGGTCACGGTTCGTGGATCGATCCGGGCGCCTGGACACGCCAAACGGTTCATGTCAGAAGCGGCGGCTGTTCAACGCGTTTCACGCAATGCCGGTAGTCGAAACCTCCCTCCTGCGCTGGATCGTCTTCCTGCCCGCCATCGGGACGATCCTCTGTCTGATCGCCGCCAAGACGGGTCGCGACGGGCTGGCCAGGATCGCCGGTCCGGGCTCGGTGCTCGCCGCGCTGGTGGTCTCGATCGCGGCGCTGACCCAGTTGTGGCAGCAGCCGGCCGGGGCGGCGCTGTACGATCGCCTCTACACCTGGATCCACGCCTCGCCCTTGACGCTCGAGGCGGCGCTGCGCGTCGACCACCTGGCCAGCGTGATGATCCTCATCATCACCGGCGTCGGCTTCCTGATCCACTTCTACTCCCTCGGCTACATGCGCGAGGACCCCGACATCGCGCGCTTCTTCGCCTACTTGAACCTGTTCACCACCTCGATGCTCATCCTCGTGCTCGGCGATTCCCTGCCGCTGCTGTTCATCGGCTGGGAGGGCGTCGGCCTGTGCTCGTACCTACTCATCGGCTTCTGGTACCTCGATCCCGCCAACGCCGACGCCGGACGCAAGGCCTTCATCGCCAACCGCATCGGCGACGCCGCCTTTCTGATCGGCATGTTCCTGCTCTTCTGGAGCTCGGCCCAGGTCGGAGCCGCCTCGCTGTCGATTCCCGAGATCAACAGTATGGCGCCGAAGCTCGCCGAGTGGTCGCCGGCGGTGGTGACGGCCGTCTGCCTGCTGCTCTTCGTCGGC
>CAYYWP010000126.1:0-13615 GCA_964475125.1 uncultured Binatia bacterium (SeqCode)
TGTTCCGAGTTGCATGCAACTCGGAACACTTGAAACTACGTCCCCTTCGCACCCTTCGCAACGAAGCCGATTTCGCCGGCGATGAGGCGGGGGGCGCAGCGCTGGAGGAGTGTCGCCAGGCGGCCGAGGGCACTGGGCAAGACGAAGAGCTCGCCGACGGGTGGGCGGAGCGGGTCGGCGACGAGGTTGTTCCAGTCGACCCAGAGCCCCATGTTGTGTGGCGGGCGCAGCTCGTTGATGAAGGCGACGACTGGTTCGAAGCCGGCGGCGGTGAGATAGCGGCGCAGTTCGCGAGCGGAGAAACGGTACTCGGTGAAGGCGAGGTGCTGCCCGGCCGCGCGGCGCCGGCGGGTGGCGCGATCGAGCAGGCGGTTGTGGACACAGCGCCGCCACAGGTTGTCGAACGGCACGGCGACGATCAGCAACCCGCCCGGTCTGAGCATGCGGCGCGCCTCGGCGAGGGCCGCTGCCGGACCGGCTTCGTCGTGTTCAACGACCCCGAGCGAGATGACCGCGTCGACCGAGGCGCTCCGCACCGCGGCCTGTCGCACATCGCACTGCACGAGATCGAGGCCGGGCGCGCCGGCGCGCGCCAGCGCGCAGCCATCGCGGCTGATCTCGATGCCGACGACCCGATAGCCGCGCCCGCGCAGGTAGATCGGCCACTTCCCGCTGCCGCAGCCGGCGTCGACGATCAGCCCGCGGCGCGGCAGGTGGCGGAGCAGGACCTCGCGCACCCACTCCTGCTCGCACTCCTCGAGCGGGACTCGCTCGGCGGCGCGGCGCCACGACGCCTGGCTCCACTCGATCGGTGTCAGGTTGTCCCAGAGCAGGACCTTGTAGCTCATCCCGCCACCGCACGACCGTCGATCACTCGCGCGAGCTCAGCGCGCAGCGCGCGCGGCCGTATCGAGGCGCCTCGGCTGTCGGTTCCAGAAATAGTTGAACGTGTCGCTGGCCGTGAAGTTGGAGCGAAAGGCGGTCTCCAGGCCGCCGGCGGCGCGGTGGCGCCGGTAGCGCTCCCAGTTCACCGTCACCGGGCAATCGAAGCAGACGTCGGCGCGCTCGTCGGGCGTGCCGCGGCGATCGCGGAAGAAGCGGCGCGCCATGGTGAAGCGTGCGCCGTTCCACACCTCGGTGAACGACGCCGCGCCGCCATCGCCGGGCTCGGTCGAGAGCTGGCCGCGGTCATCGTCGCGATGGAAGGTGCCGCAACACGGCGCCACGCCGCCATCGTTGTTGACCACGGCGGCCTCCCAGAGGAACGGGCAATGACCCGGGTGTGCTTCGAGGCCGTACTGGAAGCGCCCCTCGGGGTCCCACTCCGGCCCGACAACCCAGCCTTTGGTGACCGCGAGCTCCATGTCGAGCTCGGCGGCGAGCGCCGCGGCGCGCTCGATGTCGTCGATATTGTGCGCGAAGACGTGGAACTCCCAGATCAGGCGCGGCCAGCGCGAGCCGAGTCGGCGTTTGGCATCGCGCATCAGGCGGCAGTTGCGCAGCACCAGCTCGAGGTCGCCGCGCACGCGGTACTGCTGGTAGGTCTCCTGGCGGGCCCCGTCGATCGACACGCCGAACACCGTCAAGCCGGAGCGCACCAGGCGCTCGGCGCGTTCGGCGTCGAAGGGGAGGCTGAAGTTCGTGCTCACCGTCGTCGAGATTCCGCGCCGATGCGCCTCCTCGATCATCGTGTAGATGTGCTTGGCCAGCAGCGGCTCGCCCCAGTTGTAGAACTCGAGCTCGAACAGCGTGTCGCCGAGCTCGTCGAGCAGGCGCCGGTAGAGGTCCAGCGACATGTGCGAACGCGACCGTCCCACCTGGCCGGCGCCGGTGAAACACGCCGGACAGCGCAGATTACAGATGTTGGTCGCCTCGACGGTCAGCTTGAGCGGCTTGCCGCGCAAGGCGAGATGGCCGCGCGTGGTCTGCCAGCGCACCAGGTAGAGGTTGAACAACCGCCTGGCCGTCAGCCGGTACCCTTGCCACGGGGGTAAGGCGAGAAAGGCGCGCACCTGGAGATAGGCGGGACTGGTGACGATCCGCCGCCACCGGGGATGAGCGATCAGGCGCGACCAGGCGCGCTCGACTACGGCCGGAAGCGTCATACGCGGCGCCGGTACTGTACCCAGGCGCCAGATTGGCGGTCAACGCGTAAAGCGGACGATTCCAATGGGTTCGAGGGTCGACGCGCATCGACCCACGGGTCATCGCGCCGTTTCGGGGCGCTGGCTCGGACCACCTGGCACTCAGGGCTTCGCTCCGGGCTCATGACTAGTTGCCCCCTGCCGGGCGCCTGCCTCGGCGGTGTGAGGGTGGAGGCGTCGCCGTGGTGAGGAACGAGTCGCTGGATTCATCCGATGCCAGGGCAGGTTTCATTCAACGCCCAGAGACTGTCCTTAGATCGACACCGATGTTGTCACCCGGGGCTGGGCGTTTGACAGCGAGCCGGCGATCGGTAGCATCGGCACAGCGCCGCGCCACCGTGCGCGCGCGGCGCCGTCACACCGGCACCAACCCAAGGAGGATGCCCATGCCGAGACACCGCGTCGTCGCCCCCCTGCTCCTGTCCCTCTTGGGCATCGTCTCCGGCTGCCTGGTCGACGGGACGCTGACGGCCACTGGCTCGGGAACCGTGAAGGCGCGCTACCGCATCGATAAGTCGCAAACGCTCGACCAGCAGAAGCAGCAGTTCACCAGCTCGAACATGTCGGTCACCAAGGCGACGCTCGACCCCGAGCACTGGGTGGACATCGAGGCGAAGTACGCCGACATCGCCAAGCTCAGCACGGCGCCGTTCTTCAAGGACGTGACCATCGCCCTGGCGAGCGACGCGAAGGCGGGCACGACGACCCTGACCGCCACGCGCATCAACCGCAATCCGGCCAAGCTGCCGGAGAACGTCCTACAGTACTACGGCGACGATTTTAGCGTCACGCTGACGCTGCCCGGCGAGGTCGTCAAATCCAATGCGACCGCGACCAAGGGCACCACGGCGACCTGGAAGATGACCGTCACCAAGATCCTCGGCGAGAAGTCCATCCCCTTCGAGGCTACGTACAAGACCCCGGCCGCCGCGCCGGCGGCGGGCAAGTAGGCCGGCAGTTGGCGACACGGCCCGCTGTCGCATGAACGCGCCCGGCGCCGCCGAGCGCTGGCGCACTCGGGTCGCCGCGCTCGAGCGCGACGCCTATGCGCTGTGGCTCGCCGCCCGCGATCCGCGCGTCGCCTGGTACGCCAAGGCGGTCGCCGCGCTCACCGTCTGCTACGCGCTGAGCCCGATCGACCTCGTGCCCGACTTCATTCCCGTGCTCGGCCAGCTCGACGACCTGCTCTTGGTACCGCTCGGGCTGATGATCGCGATCCGGCTGATCCCGGCACCGATCCTCGCCGAGCACCGCGCCGCGGCGGCGCGGCGGTTCGCCGCCGACGGTCCGCGCTCTCGGGCGGGAGCCGCGCTGGTGCTGCTGATCTGGCTCGTCGCCGCCGCGGCGACGGCTCACCTGGGCTGGCGGCTCGCCAGCCGGCATTGATCGGGTGCGCGGCGCACATGAACAAGGGTTTCGCACGCCGGGCGCTGGCCCCGGTATGGATCCGGCTGGGGCGCGCCAAGGCGCGGCGCCTCTCCGCCCCGCCCGTCGTCATCGGCGGCTGCGCGCGCTCCGGCACGACGCTGCTCGCCGCCATCCTGTCCGCCCACCCGCACATCTGGATGGTGCCGCGCGAAACCTGGACCTTTACGACGTGGACGCATGCCGAGGGCGAGCTGGAGCGGCCGGCGCGCCTCGACCGCCTCTACCGCGAGATCCTCCTGCACCGCATCCCGCGCACGGCCCGGCGCTGGGGCGAGAAGTCACCGCCCAACATCGCCCACCTGCCCGAGATTCTGCGCTTCTTCGGCGAGCGCGTGCGCATCATCCACCTCGTGCGCGACGCCCGCGACGTCTGTCTCTCCGTCCACCCGACCCGCCCCGGCGCCTATTGGGTGCCGCCGCGGCGATGGGTGAACCACGTACGCGCGGGGCTGGCTTACCGGCATCACCCCAGCGTGCACACGCTGACCTACGAGCACCTGGTGAGCGACAACGCCGCCACCGTCGAACGGCTGATGGCGTTCCTCGAGGAGCCCTTGTGCGCGGAGATCCTCGACTGGCATACGCATGCGCGCAAGCGCCGCGATCGCGCCCTCGGCGGCACGCTGCAACCGCTCTACGCCGCGGCGATCGGCAAGTGGAAGGACCCGCGGCACGCCGAGCGGGTGGCCGAGGTCGAGCGCCATCCCGGCGTCCGCGAGCTACTCGACGCGCTGGGCTACGAGTGACGGCGCAGGCGACGGGTCAGCAGGCAGGCGACCAGTTTGCCCCCCTCGCGCAGGTGCCGCATCTTCGCGCGTCCACGCCGCCGCGGCGCGTAGTCGACGGCGATCTCTTCGATGTGATGTCCGGCACCGGCGATCACGGCGGCGATCTCAGCGGCGTGCTCGAAGCCTGAACGCGTCAGCCGGTCAAGCGGCAGCGCGGCCCGCCGCAGACCCTTGAGGCCGGTGTAGAGATCGGTGATCCGCTGGCCGAACAGGCGATTGTAGAGGCCGGTCACCAACCCGTTGCCGGCGCGACGCAGCCGCGACATGGCGGGAGGCGCCGCGCCGAGAAAGCGCGAGGCATAGATCGCCGCGGCGCGATCGAGCCCGCCGAGCAGCGCCGGGATCGCCTCGGGCGGATACTCAAGATCGGCATCGATGATGACGATCTTCTCGCCATCGGAGGCGGCGATGCCGTCGCGAATCGAGGCGCCATAGCCCTCGTCGACGGCGTGGCGGATGACGCGCACGTGGGGGTAATGCGCCAGGCGTTCGAGCGTGCCGTCGGTCGAGCCGTTATCGACGAAAATCAACGCGCTCGCCAGGCCGAGTCGATCGACGCGGGCGATGAGCTCGTCGACGCAGGCGACCTCGTCCAGAATCGGCACGATGATGTCGACCGGCCTGGTCACCCGCCCTCCCACGCCAGCACGCGGTAGGGCCCGGCCGCGAAGGTCTGGCGGTAGTGGGTCGCGACGTAGGCCAGCAGGCCCGGATAGGCTTGCGCCAGCCGCGGTGGCCGCCCGCCATGCGGGCAGTCGAGCACAAGCGGCCGAGCGACATCGAGCTGGATCAGCAACTCCGACTCCGGCTGCAGCTGGCGAGCCGCGGCCGGGGCGATGATCTCACTGCCGAGCAAGTAGAGCAGGTACTCGGTCCGTTCGACCGCCGAGGGGCGGTCGGCGAGATAGTACAGCAGCGACTGATTGCAGAGCACCAGCAGGCGCCCATTCCCGTCCTCGCTGGCGCGCAGATAGGCGACCGCGGCCGCGGCGTCGGCGTCGCTCGCATCGAGTGCCACGATCCCCGATGCCTTGGCGAACACCGCCGCAGAGATCGGCGCGGCGCGCGACACCCGCAGCGCGTCGACGAACGGCAGGGCCAGCAGCGCGATCGCGCCGGCGATCACGGCACGTCGCCACCCCGGCGCCGTATCGACCGCGGCGGCGAGCGCCGGCACGAACAGCGGCAGCGCCATCACGACGTGCCAGAAGTCGGCGGCGGGATAGAGCAGCAACAGACTGATGACCGCGGCGATCGCGTACAGCCGCTGTGATTCATCGGCGCGGCCGAGGGCCGCGGGCAACGCGAGCCAGGCGACGAGCACCGGCAGCAGCGCGACGGCGCGAAAGAGCGGGCCGTGCCACCCCGGGCCCGAGCCGAACGGCACCGTCGTATCGGCGGCCGCCGCCAGCAGGGCGAGCGCGGTGCTCAGCGCCGCACAGGCGAGCAGTGCCACGCCCGTCCGACCGCCCCGGCGCACGGCGGCCACGGTGGCGACGGCGGCGGCGGCGATGGCGGCCGCGTCGAGCGTGGGCAGCGGAACGGGAACGAACCAATGCAACGCGCGCGGCAGCACGGCGACGTTGAACACCAAGGCCGCGAAGAGGCCATGGGCGCCGTACCAGAGTGCCAGGACGAGACACGGGAGACTCGCGCCGGCGCTCGCGAAGACGATGGCGCGGACCCCGCTCGCCGCCGGTGTCGCCAGCGTCCGGCCGCGCCACTCCCGCACCGCCAGCCCGCCGATGAGCAGCAGGGTCGGAAGGAAGAGCGCGAGGACATTCCACGCCGTGTTGCGGGCCACGGCGTAGAGCAGAACGGTCGCCAGCGCCGTGAGGACCACCGCAGCGCGGATCCCCTGCAGCAGAGCAGCCGGCCACCTCGGCGCGCCTCTCGGGCCGGCGGCGTCGATGCCGAGCGCGAACAGCGCGATCACCAACCAGGCGAATACGCCGCTCGTCTGCTTGAAGGTCGCTGCCAACCCGATGCAGACGCCGGCGCCGAAGAACCGCACCATCGCCGCGCCGTGCGGCAGGCGGATGAGCCACAGGGCGAGCAGCACCAGGGTGAGCGCATCGTGGTTCGGGTACGGCGTATTGAACAGCCACCACGGCGCCCCCCACACCGCCACGGTGAGCAGGTAGGCGGCGAACGCCAGCGGCGCGGACGCGACTTGCCGTGTGCAGGCATAGACGAGCACCGCGGTCAGCGCCTTGCGCAAGACGAGCGCCGCGCGCAAGACGAAGAGGTCGTCGCCCAGCCAACGCAGCAGGACCCCGTTGAGCAGAAAGGACGATGGGCCGTAGAGATGCTGGAAGTCGAGGTACGGCACGGCGCCGGCGGCGACCCGCCAACTCGGATAGACCAGCAAGCCGGTGTCCACCCATTCGAGACCGAGCGGCGCCGACAGGCAGAAGTAGCCGGCGGCGGCGGCGAACAACGCCGCAGCGCAGACGAGGGAGCCGCAGCGCACGAGGCGGGCCGTTACACCCCCGGGGTCACGGGTAGCGACACCGGAACAGCGCGGGCCTCCGCGCCGGGCTGGGTGAGGGGGCGCAGGGAGCGCCTGGGCGCGAGCGCGGATTGCAGGATGGCCGCGCCCTTGGCGAGCCAAAGGGCGTAGACGAAGGGGAACCATGCCGCGTACCACGGTCGGCGGCGCAGCCAGGGGAGGAGATTGAGGACGCTGCCGACGAGGGCGAACAGGGGCAGCACGGGGACGAAGCCGATGGCGAACGCGACGCGATACGCGGGGTGCCAGCAGCGCGGCGAGAGATCGCCGCCGAGCTGGATGAAGTAGTGATGCTGCCCGTACTGATAGTGATGCCAGAGGACGCCGTGCCAGGTGTCGCGATCGTGATGGAGCACGCGCGGGTTCGGCGCGAAGCGCACGACCTGGCCGGCGCGGCGCAGCTCGCGGGTGAGGAGCGCGTCCTCACCGGTGCGCAAACGCTCCTCGAATACCGCATCGCGCGCCGGCAAGCGATCGAGCTTGGCGCTGAAATTCGCCGTCGTGGCGTGGTACGGGTGGCGCAATTCGCCGCTGCGGCCGATGCCGTGCACCCAGGTCGTGACGCGATCGAGGCCGGCCCAGAAACCCGACCCGATCCCCTCCACGGCGCCGGCGAAGCAGGCCGTCTCGGGGTGCGCGGCGTGCAGGCGCAGGTGGGCGGTGACGAAATCGGGCGGCACCTCGCAATCGCTGTCGACCATCAACACGACGCGCACCCCCTGTTGCCGGCACCAGGCCAGGGCGCTGTTGCGCGCCGCGGCGACGCCGCGATTGCGGGCGTGACGCAGCAGGGTCACGCGCGCGTCCGCCAGCAGCGCGCGGACGCCCGGATCGGCGGCCGCCGGTACCTCGCTGCCATCGTCGAGCAGCACGAGGCGGGTCTGGGGGAGCGCGCCGGCCAGCACGCCACGCGCGCAGCGCACCAGCGAGGCCGCGCAATCGACGAAGGGCACGACGACGGCATGCGCCGGCACGGCCGCATCGGCACGGCCAGCTGCCGGCTCGGTCATGCGCGCACGGTCTGATGCACCAACTGCGGCAAGTGCACCGGATTGAAGAGGATGCTGGTCAGGAGCGCGCAATTATGGGTGCAGTGGCACTCCTTGTCGCGAATGCTGCGGCGCTGCGCGCGCAAGCGTTCGCCTTGCAGCACCTCGCGCAGGCGCTGCTCGCGCAGGGAGCCGACGCCGTCGAGCATCTCGCACGACGACACGGTGCCGTCGCCCCACACCACCATGTGACTGCGCCCGGCGTAGCAGGGGATGACCTGGGTGCGTTGCTCCAGGGTGTCGAGCGACACGTTCCACAGGAAGCGATGGTAATTGCGCAACAGCCGCGCCGAGAGTGAGGCGCGCCGGTAGCGGTAGCCTTCGAGCAGCGCGAAGATCTCCGGGCCCAGGCGGCGCAGCTCGGCGAGCGGCGGCAGGGTCACCTCGGGCGACGGCGGTCGCCCGCGCAGCAGGATGACGGAATGGAAATCCGCCCGGCGCTCGCGCACGACGCGCATCAGCGGCAGGACATCGTCGATCGTCTGATTGGTGATCACCGTGGTGATCTTGATGTTGATGGTCGGATCCTGGCGACGGATGGCCTCGTACGCCTGCCACACCTGTTCGTAGTTCCCGGGGGCGCCGCGCAGCCGGTCGTGCGTCGCCGCCAGGCCGTCGAGGCTGAGGCCGAGCAGGACCTCGGCGCGCGGATGGCGCGAGCGGATGCGGTCGAGTTGCTCGAGCATCTGCGGCTGCAGCGAACCGTTGCTCGGGATGTGCACGATCCGGTAGCGAAACGCCGCGACGATCTCGGCGAGGTCGCGGCGGATGAAAGGCTCGCCCCCGCCGATGTCGAGCCAGAACAGCGGGCCCGCATCCTCGGCCAACGCCTGGTAGGTCTCCAGGGGCAGGTCGCGGCGGTTGGTCGAGAAGTCGACGAAACAGTGGGCGCAGCGAAAGTTGCAGTGGTTGGTGACGTGCACGATCAGGTGCTTGAGGCGCTGGCGCAACAGGAAGTCGCCCCAACTCAGCGCCAGCTGCAACGGGCTGTTCATCCGCGCTCGCCATACCAAAGCCCTCCCGCCCGGGCCATGGCCAGGCGATGCGCCGGCAGGCGCGCGCCGCCGCTCACCGGCGGCCGAGCCACGCCAGCGCCGCCGAGCGCAGGTCGGCGAGGCGACGGCGGAGCAAGAGGCTGACGACGCGGCGGAAGGTGGTCACGGTCTGGTACTGGCCGTGGACGCGCAAGGAGTCGAGGTCGCGATTGTAGTAGTTGACCGGGATCTCGATGATGCGGCGGCGCGCCCGCAACACCTCGACGACCATCTCGGGAAACACCTCGACCCCGGGCGCCGTCAGGCCGTCGCGGATGGTCGCGTAGGTCGAGCGCCACAGGCCGCGGTACACGCAGCAGATGTCGGTGAAGCGGCAGGCGCAGCGCCACCACAGCAGCTGCAGGAGCTTGGCCAGGGCGATATGGGCGGCGCGGACGACGCCGCGCATGTTGGTACCCTGCTCGATCATCTGCCGCGTCGTCCGCGTCCCGACCACCATGTCAGCGTCGCGCAGATAGACGAGGAACTTGGCGATGTCGCGCGCCGTAAACGTATCGTCGCCGTAGGCGAGCAACAGGATGTCGCCCGCGGCGTGGTCGAGGCCGAGCTTGACCAGGGCGCCGATGTCGGCGTCATGCCCCGCGGTGACCAGCTTCACACGGCGTGCATCGGCGACCTGTCGCAACGCCGGCGCGGCGTCGCGCGCCACGGCGATCACCTCGTGCACGGCCGGCTCGGCGGCGTAGCGCGTCAGCGCTCGCGCCGCGGCCTCGGCGTCGCCGTCGACGACGTAGACGAAGCTGGTGCGCTTCTGCGCGAAGGCCGCATCGCGGACCAGGTAGTTCGCGGTGTTGAGATCGTCGCGCGAATTGATGTTGACGTAGCGCCCGCGCAGCGCGAACGGCGCCATGGGGACGCCGCCGCGCGCCAACTCGCCCAACCAGCCGGTCCAGTCGCGCGGGCCCCGACTCGGATCGCCGGCGAACGCCGCCTCGAGGCGGCGAAACACGGCCGGCTGCAGGAGATAGGTCCCCGTCCCCATGAGGTGTCCGCTCGGGCGCGGCGGCTTCTCCACCAGATCGATCACGCGCCCGTCGCGCAGCACCACGGCGTAGTTCTTGCGCATCTCCTTGGCCGACTCGGCCGCGATCACGCCGCACACCAGTAGGACCTCGGGGTCCGCCAGCGTCAGCAGCTCGGCGTGATTGGATCCGATGTAGCACTCGTCGGCCAGCAGCAGGACACACGGGCGATCGATGTCGCGCCCGCCGAGATAGATCGAATACGGCAGCTCGAGATCGAGACGCCGATTCTCGACGTAGCGAATGGCCACGCCGAGCCGGCGGCCGTCGCCGAAGGCGCGGGTGACCACGTCGCCGTGATGCCCGACGACGATGCACAGATCCGCGATGCCGAGCTGATCGCGCAGCAGCTCGATGTTGCGCTGCAAGTTGGGCACCCCGTCGACCTCGAGCATCGCCTTCGGCACCGTGGCGCTGTGCGGCGCGGCGCGCATGCCGCGGCCCGCGGCCGGCAAGAGGGCGGTGAGAGACATTGGGGCGCTGTGAGGCGGTTAGTCTGGTGAACAAGGCCGCGCTCATCCTTCGACCGGCTCAGGATGAGCGGGAAGTGCTTGTGTCGTAACGTGTTGCGCTTATTCTTCGACCCTTCGACGGGCTCAGGGCTCAGGACATGCCCTGAGCCCGTCGAAGGTGGGCGGAACACGTTTTTCAACGGGCGGTTAGGCTGTCAAGCGGCTACGGGATTCAGAAATCCGGCCCCGCCGCATGATCCCGAACCGCCCCCCCCTCACCCCGTACCAACCTGCCGCTACGCGCCGAGCCAGCGCAGCAGCCGCACCACCGGCGTGTCGGGCGGCTCGCTGGACGGCACGGGCATGCGAATGGTGATCTTGTCGCGGCGCAGCCGGCCGGAGAGGCCGTCGAGCATGCCGGTGACGAAGTGCTCCTGGCCGAGCACCGCGCGCAGCACGGCGTTGAGCGCGAAGGCGCTGATCCGCATGGTGAGGCCGAGCAGCATCATGGCGATCAGCCAGGCGAACTGCAGCGGGGTGGCGTGTTTCTTGGCGAACAGGATGGCGTTGCGGCCGAGAAAATAGCCGTACGAAAAGACGATCGGCTTCGACAGGTCGGCACTGCTGGCGCCGCGGTGGTGGATGGCGGCGGTGTCGACGTAGACGACGCGGTAACCGGCCTGCCGGGCGCGCACGCACCAATCGACGTCCTCGTTGACCTGAAAGAAGGCCTCGTCGAACAGCCCGACCGCGCGCAGCGCCGTGGCGCGCATCAGGCAGCCGTTGCCGATCACCCAGTCGACGTCGCGCGGCGAGGACTCCGGATAATCGCGCACGAAGCGGCCGTGGGTGCGGCACAGCATCGGCCCCCAATTGAGCACCCCGTACTTGCCCCAGGTGAAGGCCGGGTTCTGCATGTACAGGTTCTTCGCCCCGCTGATGGCGATGCGCGGATCGTCCTCCATGACGCGCACCAGCTCGTCGAGACAGGTGGCGGTCATCTTGGTGTCGCTGTTGAGAATGAACACATAGTCGGCGCCGCGCGCCAGGGCGTGACGGATGCCGACGTTGTTGCCGCCGACGTAGCCGAGGTTGTCTTGGTTGACCAGCAGCGTCGCCCAGGGATAGCGCGCCCGCACGGTGGCGACCGTCTCGTCCGCCGAGGCGTTGTCGACCACCACCACCTCGAGGTTCGGGTAGCGCACCTCGGCGAAGCTCTCCAGGCAGGTGACGATGTCGTCGACCCGATTCCAGGTGAGGATGATGACCGCGAGCTTCGGCGGGGGTCCGGCCGCCGCCGCCGGGGCGCTCACCGCACCCCTCCCTGGCGCGCCGGCCCGGCCGTGTCGACGTCCGCCGGCACGGTCGCGGCCGGTGCGTCAGCCGCCGCGACGGCGGCGTCGGCGTTGACGCTGTCGAGGTAGCGGCCGATGACCGCGGCGGGCGTGCCGCGGGCGGCGATGCGACCGCGGTTGAGCCACACCGCCTGGTCACAGAAGCGCTGCACTTGTTCGAGACTGTGGGTCACCAGGACGATCGTCTTGCGCTGGCGCTTGAGCTCCTCGAACACGTGCAGGCACTTGAGCTGAAACTCGGCGTCGCCCACCGCCAGGATCTCGTCGAGCAGCAGGATATCGCTCTCCGCTTGCAGGGCGGTGGAAAAGCCGAGGCGGGCCTGCATGCCGGTGGAGAGATTCTTCAGCTTGGCGTCGCGAAAGCGGCCCAGATCGGCGAACGCGATGGCCGCCTGCACCCGTTGCGCGACCTCGCGGCGCGGATAGCCGAGCACGGCGGCGTAGAGCTCGACGTTCTCGCGCACCGTCAACTCGCCACTGAAGCCCAGACCGAGCTCGAGCAGCGCCGACATCGACCCGTTGACCTGCACGCTCCCGCGGTCGGGCGGCAGCAGGCCCGACATGATCTTCAGCAGGGTCGACTTGCCCGAGCCATTGCCGCCGATCAGGCCGACGAAGGCGCCCGTCTCGATGTTGAGATCGATGCCGCAGAGGGCCTCGAAGCGCTCGTAGGTCGTGCGCCGAAAGCCGCTCAAGAGGCGCTCGGTGAGCGTCGTATGCAGCTCGTGCGGAATGCGAAACGTCTTGTGGACGTCGCGCAACTCGATGACGCTCATGCGCGGATTTCCCAGACACCGGCCGGACGGATCTCGGGAGTGTCGGTGCCGCACGCCGCGAGCCGTCGCCGCGGCAGGCGCTCGGGAGGGCGGCACGGCATCACAGGTGCTCCACCAGGCGGTACTGCAAACGGCGAAAGGCCCAGTAGCCGAAGCCGCAGACGGCGGCGGCCATGACCGTGGTGATCACGAGCCCGCGCAACCCCGGCCACAAGCCGTAGATCAACACGCGACGACTGTCGCCGATGACGCGGCCGATCGGGTTTACCCACACGATCCATCGCCACTGCGCCGGCACCATCAGGTCCAGGTAGATGATCGGCGTCAACCAGAAGCCCACCTGCAGCGCGATCCCCCACAGATACCCGACGTCGCGGTAGCGCACGTACAGCGGCGCGAGCAGCAAGGCGGTGCCGAGCGTCAACAGCACCAAGTCGACCAGCAGGAGGGGAAAACAGATCGCGGTCCACGCCAGCGGCGTGCCGGTGACCGCCAGGAGGCCCATGAGGACGAACAGGTTGATGACGAACGTCAAGGCGGCGCTGAGCAACGCCGCGTAGACCATCACCTCGCGCGGCAAGACGGTCTTGGTGAGCAGGTCGGCGCGCGCCAGCAGGGCATTGGCGCCGTTGGCGGTGCCTTCGGCAAAGAAGTTCCACAACACCACCCCGAGCAGCAAGAAACCGGGATAGTTGGGCACGTCGAGGCGCATGAAGTAGGCGAAGACGACGTAATAGATGACGAAAAACAGCAGCGGATTGAGCACCGACCAGGCGTAGCCGAGCGCCGAGTGGGTGTAACGGATCTTGAAGTCCTTGAGGGCGAACTGCAGCACCAGCCAGCCGTAGCTGGTGCGCTGCCGCCCCCAACTGCGCGGCGCCCCAGCGGCCCGCCCCGAGGGCGCCATCGGTGCCGAGTGCATCGGCCGGCACTCCTACAACTAAAGCGCCGGGCCGAACAACGGGGCGGAACGTGCGGACGTGCTGGGAACGTGCTGACGTTCTGACGTGCTGACGTGCTGACGTGCTGACGTG
>CAYYWP010000127.1:0-13598 GCA_964475125.1 uncultured Binatia bacterium (SeqCode)
CGCGACAGCGCCAAGAATCCGCTGGCCGCCGCGGTGAACGCGTACGTGATGCAAGACGAGGCGCGGCACGTCGCCTTCGGCCGCCTGGCGCTGCGCGACTACTACCCGCAGCTCACCCAGGCCGAGCGCGACGAGCGCGAGGAGTTCGCCGTCGAGGCCTGCTACCTCATGCGCGACCGCTTCCTCGCCCACGAGGTGTGGGAGACGATCGGCCTGCCGGTGGAGGCTTGCGTGCACTTCGTCGACGAATCGCGCGAGCTGCGCGCCTTCCGCTCGCGCCTGTTCACCCGCATCGTACCGACCATCCGCGAGATCGGCTTGTGGGGGCCGAAGATCCGCGCCGCCTACGACAAGATGGGCATCATCGGCTTCGCCGACGTCGACGTCGAGGCGCTGTCGCGCCAGGATGAGCGCGTCGCGGAGGAGATGGATCGCCTGCGCGGATAGGACCAAGAAAGGCAAAAGGCAAGAAGTACCGCGCCCCGCTCCGAAACTTTTGCCTGTTGATTTTTGCCTTTTGCTTTTTGCCTTTTCTTCAACCCGCCGACCTCACTCCCCGCGCGCCTGGCGCACCATCTCGACCAAGGCGGTGCGGACCTCGAGCGGAGTGCGCACGTCACGCGGGAAGTTGATGCGCAGGCCCTGCAAGCGCTCACCGACGCGGGCGCGGAGGCGAAAGCCCATGCGGTCGACCGCGGTCATGGTCGCCGCCTCGGCGGCGAGGTTGGCGAAGGCGCGGCAGTAGAGCACCAACGCCTCGCCGTGGTCGGCGTTCATGTGCTCGAGGATGCCGGCGGCGTGCTCGGCGAGCGGATCGGGGGCGGCGGTGCGATACGCCGCCGCCTCCACCCAGCCCATGGCGCCGAAGCCGGCGACGTAATACAGGTCGTCGACGGCGAGGCGGTAGAAAGCGAAATCGCCGAAGTCGACCCAGTAGCGCGCCGTCGGCTGGCGCTGCAGATAGTCTTCGCGCAGCGCCGCGCGCTCGCCCTCCGCTACCGGCGTGGCGCGACCGACCAGGGTGACGCGCGCCCCGGCGAGCGGATCCTCGCTCCAGCCCGGCTGCGTGACGAGCAGGCTGGCGCGCGCGTCGGCGAGCAGGTTCTGCGTGTGCACGGCCAGGCGGCTGATCAGCAAGGTCGGCTGGCCGGCGGCGTCGACGCCGTACGGCGCCACCGAGCCGAACGGATAGCCGTCGTGCTTGCGCAGGCGCGTCGACAGCGTCGCGGTGCGGCCGAGGTGCACCAGCGTGCGCGCGCGCTCGGCGAACGGCGGCTCGGGAACCGGCGGGGGCGCGGGCTGATCGCCGCCGCCGACGTGGTCATTGGCGCCTGGCACCTCGTGCATGCGGCGACGATAGCCGATTCGTGCTACAGCGGCGAGCAGGCGCCCGGAACCGTCACACGATGAGCGACCCCGTCGATCTCACCACCGCCCTCAACCAGTCCTGCCACTGCATCACCGTCGACGCCGGCAAGCTGCGCGAACACTTGGAGTCCGGCCCGATCACCGCCGGCGTGTACGCCTCCATCCTGCGCCAGCAGCCGCATCTGTTCGCCGCCTCGCCGGTGTTCCTGGCGCGCGCCCACATCGCCCGCATGCAGGCCGTGGTAGACGCTGTCGAGACGGTCGTCCGCACGCTCGGCTTCCGCGCCTGGGCGCTGGCGCTGGCCCCGGCGATCGCGCAGGTCGATCACGGTCCGCGCGGCGCCTTCCTCGGCTTCGACTTCCACCTCGGCCCCAGCGGACCGCAACTGATCGAGATCAACACCAACGCCGGCGGCGGCCTACTCAACGCCGCGCTGGCGCGCGCCCAACAGGCCTGTTGCGCCGAGGTCGAGGCCTTCGTCGCCGGCGCCACGGGCGGCGATGTCGAGGGCGCCTTTCTGGCCATGTTTCGCGCCGAGTGGCAGCGCCAGCGCGGCGATGCGCCGCTGGCGCACCTCGCCATCGTCGACGACGATCCGCCGGCACAGTACCTCTACCCCGAGTTCCTGCTTTTCCAGGAGCTCTTTCGCGCCGCCGGCTGGCGGGCGACGATCGCCGATCCCGGCGCGCTGCGTCACCAGGGCGGGGCGCTGTGGGTCGAGGGCGCTCGCGTCGATCTGGTCTACAATCGGCTGACCGACTTCATGCTGCGCGACGAGCGGCTGGGCGCCCTCGCCGCCGCCTACGCGGCGGGCGACGTCGTGATGACGCCGAACCCGCGCGTCTACGCGCTCTACGCCGACAAGCGCCATCTCACCGTCCTGTCGGATGCCGAGCGGCTGCGCGCCTGGGGTGTGGATCAGCCGGCGATCGAGCTGCTCACCGCCAGCGTGCCGGCGACCCTGCTGGTCGATCGCAGCCAGGCCGACGCCCTCTGGCGGGCGCGCAAGCAGTATTTCTTCAAGCCGGTCGACGGTTACGGCAGCAAGGCCGCCTACCGCGGCGACAAGCTCACCAAGGGTACCTGGGAGCAGATCCTGGCCCGCCCCTACGTGGCGCAGCGCGTGGTGCCACCGAGCGAGCGGACGATCCTGCTCGACGGGCGCGCCCAGCCGCTCAAGCTCGACGTGCGCGCCTATGTGTACGACGGTCGCGTGCAACTCGTCGCGGCCCGGCTCTATCAGGGCCAGACGACCAACTTCCGCACCGCCGGCGGCGGCTTCGCCCCAGTGTTCACCGAGGCACGCGCCGAGCCGTAGCCGCGGAGCCTGTGCCTGCCGGCAGCGCCGCGCGCTGCCCGGTGGGGCGGGGCGCAGCAACGGAGACCCGGGCAGCCACAGCAACACCCGCGGTCACATCGCGCCCCGGCAGCCACGAAACCGATGTCCGCACCGGTTGCCGGTCGAGACCCGCCCATACCGACATCGATCTGCCACCGCGCAACGAGGGGGCGCCGGGCGATACAACACAAGCCGTAGCCGCGGGACCTGTGCCCGCCGGCAGCGCGAAGCGCTGCCCGGTGGGGCGGGGCGCGGCAACGGAGACCGGGGCAGCCACATCAACACCCGCCGTCACATCGCGCCACACCGCCCACCTCCCGGCGACGCTCCCGCGTCGCCGGCGGCCACAGGTGCCGCGGCTACGGCTCGCGAGGTGTCCGCCGGTGTCCCGGCGCAACAGCCGGGCAGATCGCCGTCCGCACGGTATGGCGGCTAGACCTCGTCGCGCAGCGGCGCGAGTGAAGGCGCCCTACTCGACCACGCCCAGCGCGCCCAGTACGCCGGCGGCGGCCATGATGAGGAGTGGCGAGATCTGCGTGCGCACCATGAGCACGCAGGCGATGGCGGTGATGACGTACGCGACGACGCCGTGATCCGATGAGCGCACGACGGTCAGGCCGCTGGAGAACAGCAGGCCGAGGGTGACCGGTCCCAGGCCGCGCTCGAAGGCGATGCGCCAGGGGGCGTGGCGGAAGCGCTCCCAGGTGCGGCTGGCGACGTACATCAGCGCGCTCGAGGGCAGGAGGATGGCCAGCACGGCGACCAGCGCGCCGAGCAGTCCGCCGGCCTTGAGCCCCACCAGGCTGACGATCATCGAGCTCGGTCCCGGCGCGGCCTCGGCGATGGCGTAGATGTCGGCGAACTGGCGATCGGTCATCCACTGATTGTCGTGCACGGCATCGCGGTGGATGGTGGGCAGGATCGTGTTGCCGCCGCCCACCGAGACCAGCGACAGCGAGCCGAAGACGACGGCGATGCGCACCAGCGTCTGCCACTCGTTCATGCGTCCGTCCCACGGCGGCGGTCGCGCGGCCAGAACCACAGCATGGCGAGCGGGGCGAGGATCAGCACGGCCACGCCGAGATGGAGGTGGAAGAGGCTGACGGCGGCGAACGCGGCGGCGGCGAACAGCATGGCGTCGGGCTGGCGCCAGTAGTTGCCGACGATCTTGAAGCCCATCGACAGCGCCATGCCCGCCGCCGCCGCCACCACGCCGCTGAGCGTGGCGCGCAACGCCGGGACGGTGTGAAAGTGGAAATAGGCGTAGCCGAGGGTGAGGAGAATCATCAACGGCACGAGCAGCATGCCGGCGAGCGCGGCCAGCGCCCCGGGCAGGCCACGGAAGTGCACGCCGATGAAGATCGCCAGGTTGACCTGGTTGGGGCCCGGGAACAGGCGGGCGATGGTGAGGGCGCTGAGAAACTGCTCGTCGGTCATCCAGCGCCGATCGTCGACCACCAGGCGGCGCGTCCAGGCCGACAGGCCGCCGCCGAAGCTCGCCAGCGCGATGTGCAGAAAGCACTCCGCCAGCGCGAACAACGTCGGCGTGGCGGGGCGCGGCGCCTCACTCATGCTGGAAGTGCGGATCGTGCGGCAACTCGCCCTCGTGATGGGTGTGCGGCGCGAGCGGATCCGGGGCCTCGTAGGGCTTGGCTTCGTGCCAGTCGTGGTCGAAGATCTTGCGCAGGTGTTTGATGACGTGGCCCTCGTGCGTCACCACGCCGAGCTCGCGGCGCAGATCGAAGGCGCTGCGGTCGATGTTCATCGAGCCCACCTGCGCCCGCTTGCCGTCGACGATCAGCAGCTTGGCGTGCAGCTTCAAATGTTTCTGCCGGCGCACCTTGACGCCGGCGCGCTCGAGCAGGCGCAGCGAGGCGAACGTGTCGAGGACGTCCCAGTCGCTGATGCCGTGCTTGCCGCCGCACAGCAGGTCGACCTTGACGCCGCGGTGGCGCGCCGCGGCGATGCGCTCGACGATCGTGGCGTCGACGAACTTGGGGTGCTGGATCACCAGCTCGTCCTTGGCCGTATCGATGAACCACGCCATCAGCTGGCGGGCGTTGCTCGCGCTCCACAACAACCCCGATTCCGGATCGGGCTCGAAGGCCTTGCGGTGCCAATCGGCCTCGAAGCCGGCGATGATCTGCTCGACCTGCCGTGGCGCGGTGGTCACGATGCCGTAGTCGCGCGTCTCGGTGAAGTACTTGGTGGCCAGGTTGAAGGTCGCGATCAAGGCCCGCTCGTCGTCGATCACGGTCGACTTCTCGTGCGTCACCGCGAAGGCCGGGCTGGTCCACTCGATCTTCACGCCGTGTTCCTTGAGCGCCTGGAAGGACTCGTCGTTGGCGCGATCGCCGGAGGAGCGGTGCGGGTTGAGCATGATGCGCACGTCTACGCCGCGTTTGTGGGCCCGCAGCAGCGCCGACAGGACGTGCGAGTCGGTGAGCGTGAACTGCTTCAGGCGCAGCCTCTGCTTGGCGCCGTCGATCAGCTCGACCACTGGCGCCACGCCTTCGTCGGGCTGAATGATCAGGCGATGGAGGTTCTGGCCCTTGTCGCTCATCGTGTGCCCTCGCGCGGCGATCCCACCGCGATGCGTCCCGCGCCGTGCGCCAGCCGGCGGCTGACGCTGGCGGGCCTCTCTGGGGAGGTATCTATTGAAGGCCCTGCGGGTCGTCAACGGCGGCGGTCGGCCGTTCCACGGGTTTGCCCGCGCCGTCGCGGGCGCGGATCTCCGCCGTCGACGACAGCTCGATCCAGTCGAGCTCGGCGACGGCGCGCGAGTTGGTGTACTGGCTGTTGGAGGTCACGGCGATGATCGGCTTCTTGGGCACGAAACCGAAAGCGCGTTGGAAATCCTCCGCCACGTTGCGCTCCTCCTCGTAGAAGACGCCGGTGCCGTCGCTCCGGTTGCGCACCGCGATCCAGTGCACCTTGACGACGCCGCCGGCGTACGTGGCGGTGCCTTCGGCACCCACCGGCGTATCGGTCTCCCAGCGGTAGGCGACCGAGCGCTGGCCGAGAAAGCCGCCGTAGCTGACGTAGATGCCGATCGCCTGGTCGTCGCGCTCGGGCACCCGTCCGTCGGCGCCGGCCGGGAACTCGAGCACGCGCCAGCGCCAGCGCAGGATCGGCGTGCGCTGCAGATCGATCTCCTTGAGCTGAGTGGCGAAGGTGGCGCTGGCGTCGTCGGCTTCCATGATCAGCACGCCGTTGCCGTCGGCGCCGGCGGGGTCGACGCGATAGCGCGTCACGGCGGTGTTCGGCATGCGGCGCACTTCCCAGCCGGCCGGCATGGCATGGAAGTCCTCGCGCCAGGCGACGTCCCCGGCGGCGACGACGGCGACCATGCCCCACGCCGCGGCGACCATCGCCGCCCGCCCCGCCGCGCCACTGCGCATGCCGTCTCTGCTTAGCTGTGCCCGCCGGCGCACGCAAACCCGCATGGTATCCTGCAGTGGGGGACTTTGATTCCGAGCGGCGTTAGTCGCCCACGCCCGTAGATAGCCGCCAGATGCAGCGCTACCCTGGCCCCCTTGCCTACACGACCAAGTAGAGGCAAGGCACGGTCCGACGACGAAGGCGTGGGCTCAGCGTTACGCGCGGTAGGCGGCAAACTGGCTGGCGATGTGGTGCGGTCGGTGGCCAAGGAAGCCGCCGCGCAGCCGGAGAAGAACCCGGCCGCGGCAGCGCTCTCTCGGCTAGGAGCCAGTAAGGGCGGTAAGGCGCGGGCAGCGTCGCTGACCAAGAAGCGGCGGGCGGAGATCGCCCATAAGGCCGCAGTAACGAGATGGGGCACCGCTAAGGTCGCCTCTTCCTACCAAATGTGGGTTGGCTACGAACGGTCCCCCACATCCTGTGGGTTGCCGAACCCGGGTGGGATAGATAAAGAAAGGATGAGCCAGGGAGGGACCTACCCGGTCTCTAGAAGGCCCTACCCGGGCTGACCCTGGCTCTTTCTTTTTCTCTGCCCTACCACGTCGAGCGTTTTCGGTAGCTGACCCGACCATCGCCGCCGATCGTCTCGTTGAACCGGACCAGCCCGTACCGTTTGGGATTGCTCTGGGGATCCGTGGATTCCCATTGCAGGCGCTTCAGGTCGTTATAGAGTCCCATTACCCTCTTGTGCCCCTGGGCCCTCTTCGCAAGCAAGTGCGCAAATATGTCGGCGACCTGAACCCCCGGGCTGACGTTCGATACCGCGAAATAGGGATATCGTCTAACATTTGTCAGCTGTGTTCCAGCTATAAAATTTGTTACCGCGATTGCTATCTTGCTTTGGGCATCCAGTCTCTGATCGAAAACGATGTTAACTGAACGTTCTGGCGAGTATTCCCTTGCGGCGGCTGCTACGTTCTGGATCAGAGATCGAAAGGGCGCCGCTAACTGCCGAACATCAGGGCTGACGAGTGAGGGCAGCCGGTCGTCGGGCGAGAACACGGTTGAGCCAAAGACACGCACATAGAACTCGGGTGCCTTGATCGGCAGCCCAAGAACTTCCTTCACCACGCACACATTCTTCGGAATCTGACCCGTTTTCTTCCATCGCTTCAACACTCCATTCGACAGCAGCTCTTTGCCCTTAAGGTCAAGTTCGCGATCCTTGGCATGCTTGAGTCCGAAATACTTCTTCCGCGTCGCAAAGAGGAAATCGTCGAGCCGGGACAGCTGCTCATTGAGGATTAGGACACCGAGCAAAACACCAAACCGGGGGCGGTATTCGTCTGGTGACCAGCTCTCGTCAATGAAACACCACATCGCCCGACTCCAAGTTTCCGGTTATTCCCCTTCCTCTTGCTGCTCAGCCTGGCCTACCGAGAGTTTGCGCCGAGCGCTGCGGTCCCGCCGCACGCCGGGACACCACTCCGCGAGGCCCGACTCTCGGTTGTCGAACTTGACCGCTTCACCTGCTTTCTCTGGGCGGATCGGGGTCGCGTATACACTAGACGTTCTTCGCGGTCGTGTGGAATCCACCTCGCCGAAGGCCATCCATGACCGGCTTCGGATCTTGCCTTTGATTGACCGCCGTCAGGTATGCCTTCACTGCTTCGGGCGTAGACATGCCGGAAAATGCGTTGCGGGGTATGGGCTGTTTTTCCCCGTGCTTACGTGAGCTGGGGACTGTGCCGCCGCCGCTCAGGGGTGGAACACTCGCACGGCTCGGATCATCTCACCCTGCCACTCGATCACCTCGATGACGCGCGCCGGCGCCGCATCGAGGTTGGAATGACGGTCATACTCGACCACCGAGCGCTCGCCGTCGTCGGCCGACCACAGGATCTCGAAACGCAAGACGTCGAAGCGCGCCAGGCCCCGGGCCGCGTAGTCGCGAATCTGCGCCACGCCGCACAAGGTGGTCGTCCCCAGTTCGGGGCACACCTGCGCGACACGCGCGCTGCGGTGCGTGGCGTCGGCGCGATAGAGGGCGGCGACCCGGTCGGGGTCGCGGCTCTCCCACGCCGTCCGCCAGCGCGTCAGGCGCGGGCTCGGCTCGGTCGCACTAGACATCGCCGCTCTGCTACATGGGACCATCGCAGCGGGTCAACGCCTGAAACCATCGCCGAGAGCGGGAATCGGAGCCTGTATGGAACGCGGCAGACGAGCGGCCAGGCCGGTCCTGCCGCGCCGACGGAGGTTGAGGGAGCGCCCGTGGGTGTCTCCGATCGGCCTCGCCGGCGTGCTGGCGTTCGCACTCGGCGGTTGCACGGCGATTCGACCCGACGTTCCAGCCGCCCAGCTCGGACCGCCGCCGCCGGTGTTCTCGCATGAGGAGCTCGACCGCGTCCTGCAGCGCTACGTCGACCAACAGGGCCGGGTCGACTACGCCGCCCTGGCCCAGCAGCGAACCGATCTGGAGCGCTACTACGATCTGATCGCCGCCTACAGCCCGGACGCCACGCCGGCCCTCTTCCCCAGCCGCCAGCACGAGTTGGCGTACTGGATCAACGCCTACAACGCCGGGGCGATCCGCACCGTGTTGCAGTACTACCCGATCGCCAGCGTCGCCGACGTCGACGGCTGGCTGCCGGGCAAGGTGGGCTTCTTCGTTCTGCAGCGCCTCACCTTCGGCGGCGCCACCACCAGCCTCTACTACCTCGAGAACGACGTGGTGCGCGAGCGTTACCGCGACCCGCGCGTGCACTTCGCCCTCAACTGCGCCTCCGGCGGCTGTCCGCGCCTGCCGCGCAACGCCTTCAGCGGCGCCGAGCTGGAGGCTCAACTCGATGCCGAAGCGCGCCGCTTCGTCGCCGAGCCGCGCAACGTGCGCGTCGACCACGGCGAGCGGGTCGTCTACTTGTCGTCGATCTTCAAGTGGTACGAGAGCGACTTCATCGACTGGCCGCCACTCGGCGGCCGGCCAGGGGCGACCCTGTTCGACTACATCCTGCTCTACTCCACCCCCGAGCAAGCTGCCGAGCTACGGCGCGCCAGCGCCTACGATGTGCGGTTCGTGCCCTACGATTGGAACCTGAATGACCAGCATCCCCGCCGCTGAGGTGCGGCCTGGCACGCGCCTCAGCTGGCTCTGGCAGGCGCCGCGGATCTTCGTCGGCGCCGTCCTGATCGCCACCGGCACCGGCAAGTGGCTCGACATCCCCGGCTTCGTCGCCATCGTCGACGCCTACGCGTTGTTACCGCACGGCCTCAACCTGCTGCTCGGCGTGAGCCTGCCGTTCGTCGAGCTCGGTTGCGGCATCGCGCTGCTCATCTGGGCGCGGCCGCGCCGCGCCGCCTGGTGCGCCGTCGGCCTGCACGTCCTGCTGCTCACCGGCGTCGTCGTCGCCCTGTCGCGGGGACGGGAGCTCGCCAACTGCGGCTGCTTCGGCGTCTTCCTCGCCCGCCCGCTGACCTGGGCGACAGCGGCCGAGGACGCGGTCATGCTCATCCTCTCGCTGCTCGCCCTGTGGGCGGCCTACCGCCGCCCTGGATCTGAGCCGCCGCGAATTCGGCACGAGCCGTAGCCGCGGAACCTGTGCCCGCCGGCAGCGCACCGCGCTGCCAGGTGGAGTGGGGCGCGGCAACCGGATCCGGGCGCGGCAGTGCGCCATCCGCTTGTCGCACACGGCGGCGTTCGCCGGCAGCGTTCAAGCGCTCCGCGCTGTCACGTGGAACCCATGCATGATCCCAGCTAGTGTCCTGCGCCACCGACCATGGAGGTTGCCGAAACCGTCAAGGCCTTTCGTCTGCAAGCGCGCTGGGCGACCGAGCTGGGCTCGCCGTTGTACGCCGAGCTGCTCACGCGTGCGGCCGCTGAACTGGAATCCGGCGGCGCGGTGTTCGCCCCCGTGCTCGCCGATTGGCGCGGCCGGCCCTTGGCGGATGCTCTGCCGCTGCGGCTCTTCGGCGCCGTGCACCGGCTCGTGCTCGAAGGCGCGGCGCCCGAGCTGGCGCGCTTCTACCCGTCGGCCGGCGGCGTGCCGCGCTGGCCCGACTGCTGGGAGGCGTTTTGCGCCCTCGTCATCGCGCGCCGCAACGAGCTGCGCGGCGCTCTCGAGCGCCAGGTGCAGACCAATGAAGTGCGCCGCAGCGGCGCCTTGCTGGGCGGTTTTCTCACCGTCGCCCACGCGACCGGGCTGCCGCTGCACCTGCTGGAGATCGGCTGCAGCGCCGGCCTGAACCTGTTGTGGGATCGCTATCGCTACGAGCTGTACGTCGCGCCGCCGGATGCGCCGCCGGCGAGCGACGCGGCGCTGGCCTACCGGTGGGGCGAGGCGCAGGCGGGCGTCGTCATCCGCAGCGGCTGGCACGGTCACGGCGCCGTGCCACGCTGTGCCGCCGCGGTGATGTCGCGCGCCGGCTGCGATGTGGCACCGGTCGACGTGCGCGACGCCGGTCAGGTGCGCGCCCTCGAATCCTTCGTGTGGCCCGATCAGCTGGAACGCCTGGCGCTGTTGCGCGCCGCCGTGGCGGTGGCGCGGGCGCAGCCCTTGCCGATCGAGGCGCAAGCGGCCGACGAGTGGCTGCCGGTGCGTCTCGCCGAGCGGCCGAGCGGCGCGGCGACGGTCGTCTTCCACTCCATCATGTGGAACTACGTGTCGCGCGATGCCCAGCAGCGCATCCGCGCCGCGCTGGCCGAGACCGGCGCCCACGCCCACCCGCGCGCGCCGCTGGCCTGGCTGCGGCTCGAGTTCTTCTCCCACACCGCGGCCGAACTGCGCCTCACCCTGTGGCCGGACGGCATCGAACGGACCCTCGCCGCCGCCGACCCGCACGGCCGCTGGACGCGCTGGCTCGGGCCGGCTGCCGGCTGACCTTCGCGCCGCTCCACCGGCCGGCAGGTTCGCCCGCCGCCGGCGCGCGCCGGCGACCGTCGGCTGCCCGCCGCTCACTCCTTGGTCACGACATACCAGTTGTTCTGGATGTCATGCGCCAGCTTGTGCGTGGTCACCGACCGAAACCCGGCTCGGCGCAGGTATTCGCGCGTCGTGCCTTCGCCCCACATCGCCCCCAGCCCTTCTCCGCCTTGCGCCAGCGACACCGTCATGCAGTGCATGCAGGAGACGCTGTACAGCAGGGTGCCGATCGGATGCTCGATGTCCTTGTGCAGGTCGCTGGTGCCGCTGATGTCCTGCATCAGGTACACGCCGTCCGGCTTCAGGGCGCGGTGGATGCCCTTGAGCAGGTTGAGCGGCTGCGCCTGGTCGTGCACGGCGTCGAAGGTGGTGATGAAGTCGAAGCTCTGCGGATCGGCGACCGCATCGAAATTGCTCAGATCGACGGCCACGAACTCGGCGTTGCCGAGACCCAGCCGTGCGGCCTCCCGGCGCGCCCAGGCGATCGCCTCGGCGGAGAAGTCGGCGCCGACGAACCGGCTGCGGGGATACAGCTCGGCCAGCCGAATGATGGTGCGGCCCCGGCCACAGCCTGCGTCGAGCACGCGGATGCCGTTGGCGAGGCGGTCGGTCAGCCCCGGGATGAGCGGCAGCACGTGCGCCTCCAGCGCGCACGCCACCGACTGCGCGCTGTCCTCCGCCATCACCTCGTGGAAGCGCGGGAACTTCTCATACGGCACGCCGCCGCCCTGCTTGAAGCACTCGACGATGTCGTCCTCCACACTCCCCATGACGGCGATATACTGGGCCGGCAACGCCAGGTTGTCGGTCGCGGCCGCGCGGGTCAGGAACGCGGCGTGCTCCGCCGGCAGCGAGTACCGCCGGCTGGCCGGATCGAAGTCCACCACCCCACCGGTCACCATCGCGCCGAGCCACTCGCGGACGTAGCGCTCGTGCAGCCCCGCCCGGCTGGCGATCTCCTCCGAGCCCGCCGCCGGCAACCCGCTCATGACATCGAACAGCCCGGTGCGGTGGCCGATCGAAAGCATCAAGCAGAGGCCCCCGTGGTTGAGCGCGCTCAGCATCTCGCCCGCAAACGCCGCCGCCTTCGCCTGATCGAACTGGGATTGTGCGTCCGTCGTCGCCATCACTCACCCTCCACAGGTGCCGAGAAACCTTGCACCACAGCCGTCCCGCATCGCGCCGAGCCTGTCGAAGGATCAGCGGCGGGTTTTTCCGCATCCTGTGCTAGCGAGCAGCACATACACCGGGGACTCTGTAGACGCGGGGCTCGCCCCCCGGCCTGACGTCAGTATAGTCCTCAACGACCATCCGCGATGCCGATTCGATGCACACGAAGCGCATCCGCCCTGGCCGGTCGTGGGTGAAGGGACAGACGACAAAGTCGGCGTAGAGGCGCTTTCCGAACCCGATGTTGGGGAGGAGGCAATCGGGAAAGCAGGCCGGCTCGCCAGGTGGAGGATCATCATTGTGGATGCCCAGGATCCGATCGGTACCGACCGGCCAAAGCCGCAGCCCCGGCGACCCGTTGGCCGCAAACAGCCGACCGTGCACCGTGAAACACGGAGCGACCGCGCCGTCATCACTGCTCCCTAATGAACTGGTACGACCAGCTCCCAGTGGGCACGCAGCCGCTGGTAGTTCGGTGAGGGCAGAAGTCCGGTGGGTCAAGTGCAGACTTTGTCTCGCTACTCGTCGTACCGGCGAGAGAGTGGAGCTCGGAGCATCAGCAAGCTGGACCCGTTCGTTCGAGGAGCTGGATCGGATCCGCGCCAGTTCCCTACCCAACGACCGCAGCAACTCGGTGCGATGCCGAGGGTTCGCCTCGACTGCGCTCGCAGTGGTCGCGATCAGGACCGTTAGCAAGCTGAACAGAAGCCACGTCATTGCCGTAGCCAACAGCTGCCTCACACCGCCACTCAACCGCGCGGTTCCGGGCCCGCCTCGACCGCAGCCGCTTGTCGGGACCGGCGACGGCGCCTCATTGCCACGCCGATGCCGTACCGACCGAGCGCCCACGCGTAACGCCCCCAGAAGCGTCCATTAAACAACACCCACTCCGGCACCAGGGGCAGCACAACCGCTAACGGGAGGTCGTAGCGCTGCGGCCGATGTTCATAGTAGCGAAGTCGGTCCCCATCCCAGGCTACCGACAATTGCGGATGGTAGCGGAGCGTCTCCAAGCGGGGAATTCGGGGACCGAGCCAAGCGGCGGTCGCCTCCAAAATAGGGTTCGCCTCGACTGCGCTCGCAGTGGTCGCGATCAGGACCGTTAGCAAGCTGAACAGAAGCCACGTCATTGCCGTAGCCAACAGCTGCCTCACACCGCCACTCAACCGCGCGGTTCCGGGCCCGCCTCGACCGCAGCCGCTTGTCGGGACCGGCGACGGCGCCTCATTGCCACGCCGATGCCGTACCGACCGAGCGCCCACGCGTAACGCCCCCAGAAGCGTCCATTAAACAACACCCACTCCGGCACCAGGGGCAGCACAACCGCTAACGGGAGGTCGTAGCGCTGCGGCCGATGTTCATAGTAGCGAATGAGCTGGCCCCGGTTTTCTTGGACACGGAACAGGAGCTATTCCGATGGACAAGG
>CAYYWP010000128.1:0-11429 GCA_964475125.1 uncultured Binatia bacterium (SeqCode)
TCGACGGAGGGCAGGGTGCGCAGGCTGCCGGCGGAGGCGGGCATGGGGCGAGAGTGTGGACCGATTTTTTCCCCGACTCAACGGTCGGCCCGGTGTGCATTGACAGGCCCCGGCGTCTCCCCTTATCCCGAGCCTGTGAGGGGCTGGCTCGCTCGAGCGGGAGCGGCAGTCGTCGCCATCGCCCTGGTGGGCGGTTGCCGATCTGATCCGCCACCCGCGCACCGTACCGATGCGGCACGGCCGCGGCTGCCGGAAGGCAAAGCCGGTGAGGTGCTGCAGCGCGCCATCGACGCGTCGGGTGGGTGGGAGCGTTGGATGGCCCTGCGCGATGTCTCCTACGTCAGCATGATCACGATCATGGATCCGCTGCGGATGCTGTCCTCGGACAGCATCGGCTGGGTCAGCGCACCGCTGCACGACGGCCTGCTGGTGCGCGTGGACTCGATCGGGTTGCCGAATCAGGTTCGCTTCGGTGTCGATGCCGAGGAGACCTGGATCATCAGCGATGGGGAACCGATCGAATCGCCCAATCAGCTGACCATGGCCCGCTTCGACATGATCGCCAGCCGCTACTGGTTCTCGCTGCCCTTCCGCCTCGCCGAGGAGGCCACCGATCTCGAGTACGTCGGCGCTGAGCGCGGCGACGAGGGCGAGCGCTGGGAGAAGTTGAAGGCCACCTACCCCAAGGGCGACACCAGCGTCCCCGGCAAGTGGTTCACGCTCTATATCAACAGCGAGACCGGGCTGATCGATCGCGTGCACTGCCAACTCGAGGCGCCCTTTCTCAACCACGATCTCTGGGTGGGAGAGTGGCGGCACTATCAGGATTGGGACGGCATCCGGAAAGAACGCCTGCGGCAGTTCTTTCCGGCCGACGAGGACGGGCGGCCGCTCGGTGGGCTGGTGGCCGAGCAATACGTCGAGCACGTCCGCTTCAATAGCGGCTATTCGGCACAGCACTTCGACAAGCCGGCCGCAGCCGAGCCCGGGGCGGCGCCGCCCAAACGCGCCCCGGCTGGTCCGGCCGACCGGGTGCGTCCCGACGATCGCCAGCGCCCCCGAGAGGGCTTCGTTCCGACCGGGTTTCGCGCTCCTGGCAGCGCCTGGCGCGAGCCCGTTCCCTGAGTGCCATCATCCGATGCCGGGCGGCGCGCCGTCGCCGCCTGGCTGGCGAACGATTGCATGGCCCATCCTCTCACCGGCGCCGACAGCGCGGCGCCCTCCCCGGAATCCAGACATGAGCCCTGATAGGCGCCGAGTCGGCGCCGCGCTGCGCCCGGCGCCGACTGCCCCGGAACGCGCGGCCCGCACCGTCGTCCGCACGCTGCGCGAGGCCGGGCACCAAGCCTACTTCGCCGGCGGCTGCGTGCGCGACCTGTTACGCGGCGTGGCTCCCGAAGATTTCGATGTCGCCACGGACGCGAGCGCGACGGCCGTGCAGGCGCTCTTCCCACGCACGGTACCGGTCGGCGCCCGCTTCGGCGTCGTGCTCGTGCTGCTCGACGGGCAGCCGATCGAAGTGGCGACCTTCCGCACCGACGCGGAGTATGCGGACGGCCGCCATCCGGTCGCGGTGCGCCCCGCCTGCGCTGAAGAGGACGCCCAGCGGCGCGATTTCACCATCAACGGCATGTTTCTCGATCCCGAGAGCGGCGCGGTCATCGACGTCGTCGGCGGCCGAGCCGATCTCGCCGCCGGCGTGATCCGCGCCATCGGCGACCCGCGCGCGCGCTTCGCCGAGGATCATCTGCGCCTGTTGCGCGCCGTGCGCCTGGCGGCGAAGCTCGCCTTCACCATCGAGCCGGCGACCTTCGCCGCCATGCAAGCCGTCGCCCCGTCGATCACCGCGATCGCGTGGGAGCGCATCGGCGAGGAGGTGGTGCGCATCCTGACCGAGGGCGCGGCGCGGCGCGGCTTCGAGCTGCTCGACGCGAGCGGGCTCCTGGCGTGCATCTTGCCCGAGATCGAGGCGCTGAAGGGCGTGGAACAGTCGCCCGACTATCATCCCGAAGGCGACGTGTTCGTGCATACGGTGCTGTTACTCGGCCAGCTCGATCGCCCGAGTGAAGCGCTCGCGCTCGGCGCCTTGCTGCACGACGTCGCCAAGCCGGCGTGCGCCGAGCGCCGGCCCGACGGGCGCATCACGTTCTACGGGCACGCCGAGATCGGCGCCGAGCGCGCGGTCGAAATCTGCCAGCGGCTGCGGCGCAGTCGCGACACCTGGGAGCGCGTCGCCTATCTGGTCCGCCATCACCTCCAACTGGCACAAGCGCCGCAGATGCGGCGCAGCACGCTGCGCCGCTTTCTCAGCCAGGACGGGATCGACGAGCTACTCGAGCTGGCGCGCATCGATACCCTGGCGTCCCACCGGGATCTGACGGCCTACGAGTTCTGCCTCCAGGCGCGCGCCTCGTTCGCCGATGCGCCGATCAAGCCGCCGCCGCTGCTGCGCGGGCGCGACCTGCTGGCCCTCGGCTACGCCCGCGGCCCGCTCTACAGCCAGATCCTCCACGCCGTCGAGGAACGCCAACTGGAGGGTGAGCTGGCATCGTACGATGAAGCCCTCGCCTGGGTGCAGCAGACCTACCCCCTGTCGCCCGATCACTAGCCGCAAAGCGAACGCACACGCCCTCGGTCAACTGTTTGCTCCCAGCCCGCGCAGCCAGCGGACGATCATCTCGGCGAGCTCCGGACCGCGATCCTCCTGAATGTAGTGGCCGGCGCCCTGCATGACGGCGTGCGGTTGTCCGCGCGCGCCGGGGATGCGGTCTTGGAAGAGCCGCTCGTTGCCGGCGTTGAGTGGATCGCCGTCGCCGAAGACGGTCAGAAACGGCTTTCGCCACCCCTCGAGCGCCTGCCAGGCGACGCGGTTCTCGGCCACACCCACGTCGCCGGGGGCCTTGGGTGCGATGATCGGAAACTGGCGCGGGCCGGTCTTGTGCGCTTCGTCCGGGAACGGTGCGTCGTAGGCGGCGACCACCGCGTCCGGCACGTCGGTCAGGGTGCCGAGTTGGATGACGATGCCGACCGGGAAGACCTCGGCGCCGCTGGCGAAGGCGTACCAGGCCTGCGCCGTCTCGTTCGGCGGCTCGTCGCAGGTCGGCAGCCCCGTGTTGGTGGCGACGACGCGCGCGAACCGATCCGGCTCGGCGGCGACGAGACGCAACCCGAGCCAGCCGCCCCAGTCGTGTGCCAGCAGGGTGACCGCCGACAGCTCGAGAGCATGGAACCACGCCTGCAGCCACTCGACGTGACGCCGATAGGTGTAGGCGGCCGGGTCGGTCGGCTTGTCCGAGCGGCCAAAGCCGATGAGGTCGGGGGCGAGGGCGCGATAGCCGGCGGCGACGAAGACGGGGATCAGCGCGCGGTAGAGGTATGACCAGGTCGGCTCACCGTGCAGGCAGACGATCGGCGGCCCGTTGCGCGGTCCTTCGTCGACGTAGTGCAGCTGCAGCCAGCCGCTGTCGCCCGCCGGCACCTCGACGTAGCGCGGCTGAAAAGGCCAGTCCGGCAGGCCGGCGAACCGTGCGTCAGCGGTGCGCAGAAACTCCATCGCCTCCCTCCATCATCGCCCGCAGCTGGCCGCCAAGGTGCGTCGCCGTCACGGGTCGCCGCCCGGCAGGTAGCCGCGATAGCGCAAGTACCCCGACCAGGCGCTCGGCCGTGCCAGGGTCGCGAGCAGAAAGCGCAACGAATCGAAATACGCCTCGCGCTCGACGATCAGCCCGTCGCGCGCCACCAGGCGGTCGACCAGGCGCAGCTCGAACGGCCGGCGACCGAGGGTAAAATGCAGCCGCCAGGCGATCAGCACCGTCTCACCCGCCACCGCCCACTCGTCGATCGTCCCGTGCAGGTCGGGCAGCCAGCGCAGCAGGCGGGCGAATTCGCGGCGTGCCGCCTCGCGGCCGATCACCGGCGGCGTCACCGGCTGGAGCAATCGGACCTCGGGTGCCAGCATGGCGATGAAGCCGTCGACCGACGGCCGGGACCAGGCGGCGGCGAAACAGCGCACCAACTCCTCGGCAGCGCTGTCGACGGTGGCCCGGAGCGGGCCCGCGGTGGGCGAATCAGCCGCGCACACGCGCTGTGCGTAGCCGTGCCGCTGGCTCCTTGCAAGGAGCCACTTTCTGCGTGTTTGATGGGGCCAGATGTTGGTGCGACGCAGTCGCCGGCGAGCGCTGGGCGAACAACTCTACGAGGGGCTGCGCGGCGCCATCTTACGCGGCGAGCTGGCGGCGGGCGCGCGCCTGCCGGCGACGCGCGAGCTGGCAACGCGGGAAGGCGTGGCGCGCAACACGGCGCTGCGCGTCTATGCGCAGCTCGCGGCCGAGGGGTACCTGGTTGCCCGCCCCCGTGCCGGCACCCGAGTCGCGCCGGAGCTTCCCGACGACGTGCCGGCGCTGGTCCGCAATGACGTCGACGGCGCGGCCGCGCCGCGCCGACGGCGGCTCTCTCGGCGCGGCCGGCGACTGCAGTCGTTGGCGCCGAGCTGGATGGCGGAGGGGCAGCGGCCGCGCCTCGACTTTCGCTACGGCCGCCCGTCGCCGGACGACCTTCCCGGCCGCACCTGGCGCCAAGTGCAGGCGCGCCTGGCGCGCCGCCTGGCGGTTGGCGATCTCGACTACGGCGATCCGGCCGGCCTGCCGGCGTTGCGCGACGCCATCGCCCAGCACGTCGCCCGGACGCGCGCGGTCACCTGCCGCCCCGATCACGTGCTGGTCACGCGCGGCTCGCAGCAGGCCCTCCACCTCATCGCCGAAGTGCTGCTCGATCGCGGCGATCGGGTCTTGATCGAGGAGCCGGGCTACGCCGGGGCGGCCAACGTCTTTCGCGCCGCCGGCGCGGCGCTGATCGCGGCTCCGGTGGATCGCGACGGGCTCGACGTCGGCGCGCTCGGTGGGCAACGAGCCGGCGCCCGGTTGGTCTACACGACCCCGTCGCATCAGTTTCCAACCGGCGTGGTCATGACGCTGGCGCGCCGCCTGGCGCTGCTCGGCTGGGCGTCCCGGGCGCGCGCCTGGGTGGTCGAAGACGACTACGACAGCGAGTTTCGCTTCGGCACCCGCCCGGTCGAGTCACTGCAGAGCCTCGATCGCTCGGGGTGTGTGCTGTACGTCGGCACCCTTTCGAAAGTGCTGTTTCCTGCCCTGCGCCTCGGGTACCTCGTCGTGCCCGAGGGCCTGGTGCGGCCGCTGGTCACCGCCAAGGCCCTGGCCGACACCGGTAGCGCGGGGCTCGACCAGCACGTGCTCGCCGAGTTCATGCGCGCCGGACATTTCGCCCGCCACCTGCGGCGCCTCCGCACCCGCCACGCCGCGCGCCGCGCCGCCCTGCTCGCTGCCCTTGCCGAACACCTCGCCGGACGGGTCGAGGTCCTCGGAGCGCAGGCCGGGGTGCACGTCATGCTCCGCCTGCGCGACATCCCGGTGGCGCGCGAGCCGGCCATCGTCGCGCGCGCGGCGGCGCTCGGGGTCGGCGTCTACTCGCCCGCCCGCTTCTTCCTGGCCCCCCGGCGGCGCAGGGACGCCGCCCTCATTCTCGGCTACGGTTCGCTGTCGACGGAAGAGATCCGCCACGGCATCGCCCGGCTGGCGCGCGCGCTAATTGACCAAGGAAGGGGCGTGACCGGTAACCGGTGACCAGTGACCAGTAGAGGCAAACTGGCCACCGGTCACCGGCCACTGGTCACCGGTTACCGGTCACACGTTTTCGCCCGTACTGGGCGCGCAGGGGGGGCGAGACGAAATCTCGTCAGCCGCGGAGTCGAAATATCGCGCACCGTACGAGGCCTCGTGCGCCAGGACGGCGCAGCGAGAGGTCTGGCAATTGTCATGAAGCGGTCTGGCAATTGCTACGACAGCGATGTTGATTTGGCTCGTTCGACTGGGCAGGGCGATCGAAGTGCCGCCACGACGGCGGTGAGGGGACAGGGGATTCACACGATGGCCAAGCTGCTGGCAATCCTCGGCAGTGTCACGCCGCCGGGGCGGATGCTCACCGCACTGAAGGGCACGCTGGAGGCGGCGCGCGCGGCGCATGCCGGGCTCGAAACCGACCTGGTGAACCTGGCCGACTGTCGCATCGCCTATGCCGACGGCCGGCCGCCTGAGCAGTACGGTGACGACACCGCGGCGGTGGTGGCGCGAGCGAGCGCGGCCGATGTCGTCATCCTGGCGAGCCCCGTCTATCGCGGCTCGTTCACCGGCGCGTTGAAGAACCTGCTCGATCAATTCGCCATCGAGGTGTTGGCCAATAAGCCGGTCGGCATCCTGGCGATGGGGGCCACGCCGCACCACTATCTCGGTGTCGACTGGCACCTGCGCGACGTCCTGGCCTGGTTCGGCGCGCTGGTCGCCCCGACCAGCGTCTACCTCGCCTCATCCGACTTCGTCGAGGGCGTGCTGTCGGAGAACGCCAAACGCGAGCTCGCCAGCCTGGTGCACACGCTCCTCAAGCTGCACGAGATTGCACCGCCGGCGGGCGAGTACCTGGGCCCGAAACCACTGGCGGCGCGGCGCGGCTGATCAGCGCTGCAACACGCTCCGCTCACCCCTGAGCCCGTCGCAGGGTGGAAGGGCGAGCGCTTCAGACTCGATAATGGAAGGGGATCCGAATGGCGGCGAAGAAGTTTCATCTCGGCTGGTTTCTCAACTTCACGGTAGACCGATGGAACGACCCGTTCGCGCAGGGCGGCTCGCCGTGGGACGGCGAGTTCTACTGCGACGTGGCGCGCTCCCTGGAACGCGCCTGCTTCGACTACATCATGGTCGAGGACAAGCTGTCGGTCTCCGAGTCTTTCGGCGGCACCTCGGAGATGTACCTGAAGCACGCCGTGGGACTGGCACCCAAGCATGATCCGTCGCCACTGGCGGCCCTGATGAGCGCCGCCACCTCCAGGCTGGGCATCGTCATCACCATGTCGACCATGGCCTATCCGCCGTTTCTGTTGGCGCGGCTGTCGTCGACGCTCGACCACATCTCGCACGGGCGCTTCGGCTGGAACATCGTCACCAGCGCCGAGGATGCGGCGGCGCAGAACTTCGGCATGGACTCCCTGCCGGCGCGTGAGCTGCGCTACGACATGGCGGACGAGTACATGGATCTCTGCAATCAGCTCTGGGACTCGTGGGAGCGCGACGCGATCGTCATGGATCGCCAGCGGGGCGTCTACACCGATTACCGCAAGGTCCATCCGATCAACTTCAAGGGCAAGTTCTTCAAGTGCCGCGGCCCGCTCAACACCGCCCCCTCGCCGCAGGGGCGCCCGGTCTTCGTCCAGGCCGGCGGCTCACCCAAGGGGCGCGCCTTCGCCGCCAAGCATGCCGACTCCATCATCACCCTGGCCGACGGCATCGAGGGCATGAAGGAGTATCGCGACGACATCCGCGCCCGCGCCAAGTCGTACGGCCGTAACCCGGACGACGTCAAGGTGTTGTTCCTCGTCGTCCCGACCCTCGCCGAGACGAAGCAGGAGGCCTACGACAAGCGCGAACGCATGATCCATTCGCCGGAGTTCATCGAGCAGACGCTGTCGCTCATCTCGGCGATCACCGACATCGACTTCGCGAAGTACGATCTCGACTCGCAGTTGCCGCACCTGACCACCAACGGCGAGCAGGGCTCGCTCGACAAGTTCCAACAGTGGGGCAGCGGCAAGACCCTGCGCCAGTTGGTCTATGACTCCTCGGAGTTCGAGTCGTCGATCGAGCTGATCGGCACCCCCGAGAGCATGGCCGAGGAGATGGGGCGGATCATGGAAGAGGTCGGCGGCGACGGCTACCTGATCACCATGCACAACCAAGCCGTCAGCCGGCGCATCCTGCACGAGGTGACCGAGGGGTTGGTACCCGCCCTGCAGCGCCGCGGTCTCGTGCGCACCGAGTACAAGCACAACACGCTGCGCGAGACCCTGCGCGAATTCTAGGGCAGAAGTAGCAGAAGGGGACGTTGGGCCGAGTGGGCCGGGTAACCCGGCCCACTCGGCCCAACGTCCCCTTCCGTCCTTCTGATGTGAACGCTTTCCACGGGCTACCCGGCGGGGAGCGCGGCGAAGAACGCGCGCAGCGCGCTGCGGTAGGCGTCGGCGGCGGCGATGAAGGCGTCGTTGTGGCCGCCGGCGAGGCGGACGAAGGTGACCGGGGCCGTCGCCGCCTGGCGCAGTGCCTCGGCCATCGCGAACGGTACGATCTCATCGCTCGGGCTGTGCAGGATGAGGATCGGTGCGCGCACGCGGCCGATCTTGGCGAGCGCGTCGTAGCGCACCGAGAGGACCCACTCGATCGGCACCCACGGGTAATGGTGCTGGGCGACGCCGGCGATGCTGCTCGGCGCGCTCTCCAACACTGCGCCGCCGAGTGGACGGCGCGCCGCGAGGTCGACGGCGATCGGCCCGCCCAGCGATTCCCCGTAGGCGACGATCGCCCCCTCCGCGATGCCGCGCTGGCGCAGCCACTCGTAGGCGGCCTCGGCGTCGCGGTAGGTACCCTCTTCATCCGGCGCGCCCTCGCTGCGCCCGTAGCCGCGGTAGTCCAGCAGCAGGACGTTGGCAGCGAGTCCGTGCAGCACCGCCAGTTTGTCGAGCCGGTGGCTGATGTTGCCGGCGTTGCCGTGCAGGAACAGCACCGTCCGTTGCGCCGGCGACGCCGGCACCCACCAGGCGTGCAGGCGCACGCCGTCGGCGGCCACCAGCGCGACGTCTTCGAACGCCAAGCGCAGCGCCGCCGGCGTCCCGCCGTCGTGCTCGCGGGTGGGAAAGTACACGAACTGATCGGCGAAGCGGGGCATCAGCGCCAATGCCAGGGCAACGTAGCACGGCAGGCGCGCCGGCTGATATGGAGTCTGCCGCCGGGTGACCCGGGGACCCCGGTCAGAGCCCTGGAGCCATGCTAGCCAAAGCATCCGTCCTTCTCGCCGTCGTTCTCGCCGTCGCCGCCTGCACGCCGCGCCCGCCCGAGCGGCAGACGATGCTCGGCGGTCAGGTGGTGGATTTCGACACGCTGACGCCGGCCGAGGTCGCCTACCAGGTCCAGGTCATTCCACGAGGCAATGAAGTCGTGTTCCAGGCGCCGGCGATCCAAGCCACGAAGATCGTCGATCTGAGCGCGGCGGGCAAGGATCTGGGCCTCACCCTGGGCAAGGTGGAGCGGATTCGCGTCGGTTACCTCTTCGGCGTGCTCGATTCCGCCAGCGGTGGCATGCGGCACTTTCTCCTCTTTCAGTCCAACTTCGTCGCCGGGGCCAATCGCTACGTCAGCGTCAGCCTGGCGGACGGCACCCAGCTGCCCTTCACCGTCGCGCGCGTCCCCGACCCCTGCGTGCCCAACTGCTTCCCGATCATCGACGCCCTGGTCGCCGAGATTCCCGACGCCACCCTGCGCGCGCAGCAAGCCAGCGGCCTGCCGCTGACGATCGCGCTCGACAATGGCAATTTCATCCGCACCGCGGGCAGCCCCCCCTACGTCGCCGGCTACCTGCTGGCGATCGACGAGTACCGCCAGCGCACGCAGCGATGAACGTCTCATGCTAGAAGGGCGGTCTACGCCATGACGCAGACCGGGGTCGATCTCGCCGCACATTACCGCGCCGTGCGCGGGCTCACCGACCGGCTGCGCGCGCCGCTGTCGGCGGAGGACTGCCAAGCGCAGTCGATGCCCGATGCGAGCCCCACCAAGTGGCACCTGGCGCACACGAGCTGGTTCTTCGAGACTTTCGTGCTCGAGGCCTCCCGCCCGGGCTATCGGCCGTATCACCCCGCGTTCCGCGTCCTGTTCAATTCCTATTACCAGCAGGTGGGGCGCCAGCACCCGCGCCCCGAGCGCGGCTTGCTGACGCGGCCCTCGCTCGCCGAAGTCCTCGCCTACCGCACGCACGTCGACGCCGCCGTGCTCGACCTGCTGGCCGCCGGCGATGCACGCGCCGCGGCCGCCGCGCCGGTGATCGAGCTCGGTCTGCACCACGAGCAGCAACACCAGGAGCTGATCCTCACCGATGCCAAGCACCTGCTGGCCGGCAATCCCCTCTCGCCCGCGTACGCCGAGGGTCGTGCGGCTCCATCGAGCGGTGCGAGCTCCGGCTGGTGCGAGTTCGACGGCGGGGTGCGCGAGATCGGTGCCGGCGACGACGGCTTCGCCTTCGACAATGAGCGCCCGCGCCACGCCGCGCTGCTGGAGCCGTTCGTGCTCGCACGGCGAGCGGTGACCAATGCCGAGTTCGCTGCGTTCATCGACGATGGCGGCTACCGGCGCCCGGAACTGTGGCTGTCGGATGGCTGGGTGACGATCACCGCCCGCGGCTGGTCCGCCCCGCTGTACTGGCAGCAGCGCGAGGGCGAGTGGATGGAGTTCACGCTCGCCGGTCTGCGCGCGCTCGAGCCCGACGCGCCGGTGTGCCACGTCAGCTTCTACGAGGCCGAAGCGTACGCCACCTGGGCTGGCGCGCGCCTGCCGAGCGAGGCGGAGTGGGAGGTGGCGGCCGGAGCGCAAGCCGTCGCCGGCAACTTCCTCGACAGCGGCCGGCTGCACCCGTCGCCCGCGCCGCCCGACGGCGGGCGGCCGGCGCAGCTCTTCGGCGACGTGTGGGAGTGGACGCGCAGCGCCTACGGACCGTACCCCGGCTACCGTCCACCCACCGGCGCCATCGGCGAGTACAACGGCAAGTTCATGTGCAATCAGTTCGTCCTGCGCGGCGGTTCCTGCGCCACCCCGCGCGACCACAGCCGTATCACCTATCGCAACTTCTTCCCGCCCGACGCGCGCTGGCAATTCTCCGGCATCCGCCTCGCCCGCTGACCGTGCGCGCTCGACAGCACGCTGCGCAGCCAAACATGTCCCCGCCCATGCCCTCGCGATCTCCAGCCCCTGGCACCCGACACCCACTCAGCGCAGGCGCCGGCGCTCGATTTCGGCCTCCAGCTCATCGAGCGAGCGCGGCCAGTCGTCCTTCAGCAGGCGCGAGAGGGCGCGGTCGGCGAGCAGGCGCCCCCCGGTCTGGCAGGTCGGGCAGTAGTTGGTCTCGTTCTCGGCGTAGCGGATGCGTTGCACCGGCGTGGCGCACGCCGGGCAGGGCTTGCCGAGGCGGCCGTGGACGGCGAAGCCCGGCCGGAACGCCGTCACCTCACCGGGCCCGGGCACACGGCCGGCGAATTCGGCCCGCAGGGCATCGATCCAGCGCCGCAGGGTCGACTGCGTCGCCGCGTGCAGTCGCGCCACCTCCTCGTCCGTCAGCCTGCCGGTGAGCTGCACCGGCGAGAGGTGCGCCGCATGCAGGATCTCATCCGAGTAGGCGTTGCCGATGCCGCTGATCAGGTGCGGGTCGGTGAGCGCGCGTTTGAGTGTGTGGCTGTCTCGAGAGAGCGCCGCCCGAAAGACGTCCGCGCGCGCCTCGAGCGGCTCGACGCCGCCCGGATCGAGCGCGCGAAGCACCTCTCGACC
>CAYYWP010000128.1:11439-13583 GCA_964475125.1 uncultured Binatia bacterium (SeqCode)
GTGAGCGCGCGCTTCAACGTGTGGTTCTCGCGCCGCAGGGCACTGGCAAACTCGGCCGCGCTCGCCTCCAGCACCTCGAGGCCGCCGGGGTCGTGCGCCGCCAGCCCCGCCGCGCCATGCACCAGGTAGAGCGCGGCGCGCTTCTTCGCGCTCGCCTCGGTGAGCAAGAGCGTCCCGGTGGGAAAGTCGAACGCCGCCAGCCCGAGCTTGCCGGGCGGCTTGGCGCCGCGCCGCTGCCAGCGCAGTCGGCCGGCGATCATCAGATGGATGACGAGGAAGTCATCCCCCTCCAGGGCGAAGGCGATGCGCTTGCCGAGCCGGCGCAGCCCGGTGACCCGGCGCCCCTCGAGCTCGACCGGGCGCGGCTCGACCGTGCGCAGCACGAATGGGCTAGCGAGGCGGATCTTCTCCAGTGGCTGGCCGACGACGTGCGGGGCGAGGGTTTCGATGTACAGCGTGACGTCGGGGAGCTCGGGCATCGGGTCGAAACCGTACCGCGCCGGCCCGCGGCAAGTCCAAGACCGGCCGCTGGAACCCCCCGTTGTCTTTGCGTCGGCAATCCGTTTCACTCGCGCTGACGCGGAGGCCCCCCATGCTGAATGACGATATCCGGGCGCGGATCGAGTCGACGATCCACGGCGCCGACCTGGTCCTGTTCATGAAAGGCAATCGAGCCATGCCGCAGTGCGGCTTCTCCAACCGGGTCGTGCAGATCCTCGACAGCCTGGTCGACCAGTACGAGACCGTCGACGTCCTGGCCGATGCCGAGATTCGCGACGGCATCAAGGAGTATTCCTCCTGGCCGACCATCCCGCAGCTCTACCTGCGCGGCGAGTTCGTCGGCGGCTGTGACATCATCACCGAGCTCTACGCCAGCGGGGAGTTGCACGGCATGCTCGGCCTGCCGGTGCCGGAGCGCAAGATTCCCACCGTGCACATCACCGACGCGGCGGCGGCGCGCATCCGCGAGTATCTGGCTCGCTCACCCGGGACCGACCTCAAGCTCGGCATCGACGCGCGCTTCAACGCCTCGCTCGGGCTGGCGCCGCGCGGCGAGCACGACGTCGTCACCGAAGCCAACGGCCTCAGCGTGATCATGGACCTCAGCACGGCCGAGCGGGCCGATGGCCTCACCATCGACCTGGTCGAGTCCGCCACCGGCGTCGGCTTCAAGATCGACAACCCCAACGCCCCCGCCGCGGTGAAGGCGATCACGCCGGTCGAGGTCAAGCGCCTGCTCGACGCCGGCACGCCGGTGGCGTTCTTCGACGTGCGCAGCCCCGAGGAGCGCGCCACGGCGGTCATCGCCGGGACACGCCTGCTCGACCAGGCCGCCGTCGCGGACATCGAGCGCATGCCGAAAGACACCTTGCTCGTCTTTCACTGCCACCACGGCGGCCGCAGCCAGAAAGCCGCCGAGCACTTCTGCAGCCTCGGTTTCACCAACGTGCACAACCTCACCGGTGGCATCGAGGCGTGGTCGCGCGAAGTCGATCCCAGTGTGCCGCTCTACAAGTGAGATACGAGAGGCGTGAGCGGTGCCCGGTGACCAGTGATCGGTGCGGAAGGCCATGGCGCTGACGGGGTTCGTGCCCGCTGACGACGTGTGCCTGGCGTTGCGCGATGCGGTCCTGGACGCGATTCCGGACGCGCAGGTGACGGCGGTCGCCAGTAGCCCCGGGCACTTCGCCCTCGAGGTCGTCTCACCGGTGTTCGCCGGCAAGTCGATGGTGCAGCAGCAGCAGCTCGTCTACGCCGCCATCAAGGCCCTCATGGCCGGCGACAACGCGCCGGTCCACGCCATCGACCGGCTGAAGACGCGCCTGCCCTGACGGCGCGAGGGCAGTGGCCGATAGGCTCGGCGCGCCATTTTCTACCGGGCGGGTATAGCTGGTAGGCCGCTCGACCGTGAATCGGTGAGCTCTTATGGGGGCTTCACCTTGATCGTCGCGCGATCCCGTTTGAATTCAACGCAGGGCCACGGAACCCGCAGAGAACGCGGAGCACGAGGCACGAGAGAGGGACGCCCGAACCCAATCAACGATGACGATGGGGGCAGCGCTCGAGCTCATGCACACCGCCTCTGTGCCCTCTGGTGTGCCAGGCAAAGCCTGGTCGTTCTAGTGACATGAAAGGAGGTCACT
>CAYYWP010000129.1:0-13106 GCA_964475125.1 uncultured Binatia bacterium (SeqCode)
CTGACAAGGCCGGCACCCAGGCCAGCGCTCGCTAGTGTCCTGTATCCGAAATTCGCTGCCTATATCGGCGAGGCATCGGCGGCCCTGGCCAGGCGGCCGACGCAGGAATATCTGGCTATATTCCGAGGAGGCCAACGCCGCCAGGGGCGCTGAGGGCCGCCGAAATAGGCAGCGAATTTCGGATACAGGACACTAGTTGTGCAAGACGATGGTGGCCTCGCCGAAGGTTCCGTCCGGGTAGGCGACGCCGCGCACCGAACCTCTCCTGCCATCGGCGACATTCGCGCACGGCACCGGCCTCCCAGATTCATCCAGCAGCGATGACTGCTCGAGCAGCATCACGTACTCGTTGGGGTCGTCGGGCGAGCGCAGCGCGCTGCGCATCGTGAGAAGACCTCGCGTACAGTCCGTCGCCACCACGACGCCTTCGAAATCGACTTCTAAGGTCTCGGCGGTGGCCACGCCGGTGACCGTGTCGAGGTGCACGTCACGCAAGCTCAGCCACCCACCGCCGGGGATATTGAGGGCGATCCGCGCCTGACCACCGCCGGTTGGCAGCTCGAAAAGCAGACCGACTCGCCCGTCGAACGCGCCCGACAAGAAGAACTCTCCTTCGGCGTTCGTCGCACTGCCGACTGCGGTACCCTCCACCGTGACCGCGATGCCTGCGAGGTTCACCGGAGCGCTCGCTTGCACGCTCACGACGTTACCGAGGACAGTCGTGGAAATCCCGCTGCCGCGCGTGCCGCCATCGGCACAGCCCCACAACGCGAGCATGATCGACAGCAACGCCGCTCGTCTGGTCGCCATCACTTGGCCCTCTTCGTCTTGCGCAGCGCCTTGCGGCGCGTTGGCGGTGGGTCGTCGCCCGGTGGCGGTGCTTCGAAGAAGTACACGCCGATCCCGGCATAGTGCCGCGCCCCGCCGATCGCCTTGGGATTGCGGTCGCGGTCGTAGTGGGCCAAACGCCGGTCCACCTGGCGCAGGAACGCTTGGCCCGCGCGCCGCATGTCGGCACGGATGCGCCTCGCCGCATCGCCGCCGAGATTGTCGTAATACACCTTGCGTTGCAGCAGCGGTTCGCCGGGCGAGCCGGCGATGTTGTGCAGGATGGTCTCGATCAGCTCGCGCGGATCTTCGCCGAGGATTTGCAGCTGCTCCGCCGCCGCCGCCCGCGGTACATAGGCCGCATCCGTCAAGACGACGACGTCGCCGTCGCGGAGCTCCGCCGCACCGCTGCGCAGCAGCTCATCGAGCAGCACCCGCGGGGCCAGGTCCTTGGTCACCGCGCGGGCGAGTTTCATGAAGCTCGGCCCGCGCGCCCCCTGGTAGGGCAAGGGACGCGGCCGGCCAGCGCGATCGGCCGTATGGGCGCCGGCCAGCCAGCGGCTGATCAAGCTGGTGACGTAGTTCATGGCGAACGACCGCGGGCCCGCCTGCCGCCGTTCGGTGGAGCGCAGGCGGCGGACTTCCTTGCGATTGATCCCAGTCACCAGCGCAATGTGACTGTCGGTCGGCCGGCGGCCGAGCCGGGCACCCTCCGCCTCGGCCACCTCGACAAACAGCGTCCGCAACCGGGCTTCGAGTCCGCCAAAGGGAACCCCACTGGCCAGCAACTGCCGAACCAGGGGCCGGAGAATGCTCGCCACCGCCCAGAGAAGCTCCTCGCCGACGCCCGCCATGCGCCTTCGCACCGTAGCGAACCGGTCGGCGTCGTTCCATCGAAAAGGGACAGAGTCCCTTCTGCTCCCTGGCGTGCCTCCGCATGCTCCGCCACGGATCGAAAAAGGGAATATTTCCCTTTTACAGAGATCTGAAACATGCGGGAACGCGTATGACGGAACAGGGGAGACAGATGGGAGGAACGTGGCGAGGCGCGCGCAGCACGCCGGTTCGATTCCGCGGTCGCGTTCCGACCCCGACGAATCCCCCTGCGCCGCCGATCGCACGGGTGACCGGGCTGGAGGTGGTGAATCGCCCACCAGCGGGGATGCCGTTGTCGTCACCGGCGACGGCCGAGGAAAGGAGTGCGTAAATGACAGGCAGTCGTCAGTTACTCAGATCACGGCGGTTCCTCAGGCTGTGCGGGGGCTGTTCCGTCCTGGTCCTCGCGTTCGCAGCAGGCTGCGGGAATGGCAACCAGAGCGGGCCCGGCTTCGAGCGCACCGACCTCGTGTCGAACATCAGCGGCGAGGCTCCGGTTACCGATCCGAACCTCACCAACCCATGGGGGCTGGCGGTAGCGCCCGAGGGGCCCTGGTGGGTGTCCGACAACCGCTCCGGCTACAGCACCTTGTATGACGGGACCGGCGCCCCCTTCCCGCCCGCTTCTGAAGGTGGACCGCTGGTCGTCACCATTCCTGCGCCGGCGGGTAGCGCGCCGGGGGCGCGCGGGGCGCCAACCGGTCAGGTGTTCAACGGCACCCCCGACTTCATCATCACGCAAGGGGAGGCGTCGGGACCGGCGCTGTTCATCTTCAACACCGAAGACGGCACGATCTCTGGTTGGAATTTCGCCGTCAACTTCACCAACGCCCTGTTGGTGGTCGACAACTCTGCCACCGGCGCTAACTACAAGGGCCTCGCCATCGGCGCGGCCGACGGCAACAACTACCTCTACGCAGCGAACTTCTTCGCCGGCACGGTCGAGGTCTATGACAAGAACTTCGACCAGATCATGCACGACGCCTTTGACGACCCGAGCCTCCCGGCCGACTTTGCGCCGTTCGGCATCCAAGCGATCGGTGGCAACATCTACGTCACCTACGCGAAGCAAGATGAGGACAAGGAGGATGACGTGCCGGGCAACGGCAACGGGTATGTCAACGTCTTCGACGCGCTCGGCAACCTCGTGCGCCGCTTCGCCTCGCAGGGACGGTTGAACTCTCCCTGGGCCGTGGTACAGGCTCCGGCGTCGTTCGGTCGCTTCGGCGGTGACATCATCATCGGCAACTTCGGCGACGGCCGCTTGAACGCCTACGACCCGGTCACGGGGGACTTCCAAGGGCAGCTCAACCGACCGCAGGGCGGCGCGCTGCAGATCGAAGGCTTGTGGGGCCTCGCCTTCGGCAACGGCAACCTCGCCGGCAGCACCGACGCCCTCTACTTCACCGCCGGCCCGAACGACGAGCTCGATGGCGTCTTCGGCATGCTCACGGCCACGCAATGATCGGCACGGCGGCGCTCGTCGCCAATGCGGCGGCATAACGAAGCCATAGGCTCGGGCCCGCGCTAGGCGGGCCCGCCGCCCGCTCGCCATCGCGCTGCGGATGTGGCAGGGAGGCCGGCGCGGGGCGATGCGGTGAGCGAGGGTCGAACCGGAGCAGCCAACGGGGATGAGCGCGGCTTCGCTGACCTCGCCTTGCAGCTCGACGACTACCCTGGGGCCGTCAAGACGGCCCTGTTCGGTATCCAGCACGTGCTGGTGATGTTCACCGCCATGATCGGCGGCCCGTTGATCATCGCGCGGCTGCTCGATCTGGCGCCGGAGACGCGCATCGCCATGGTCACCGGGACGATGCTCGGCTGCGGCGTCGCCACCATGGTGTCGGCGCTCGGCGTCGGCTTCATCGGGCCGCGGCTGCCGATCGTCATGGGCGTCTTTTACGTCTTCATCGGGCCGATCGTGGCGATCACCAAAGAGGCGAGCCTGGCGGCGGCGATGACCGCGCTCATCTGCGGCGGCCTGGCGCAGTTCGCCTGGAGCCCGCTGGTCGGACGCCTACACCGGTTCTTCCCGGAGATCGTCACCGGCACGACCATCGTGTTGATCGGCACGGGCCTGATGAAGATCGCCATCGGGGTCGCCACCGGCTTCGACACGCCCGGCTTCGGTCGGCCGCTGACGCTCGGGCTGGCGGCGCTGATGATCGGGCTGATCATCGTCATCAGCTGCTGGGGCCCGCCGCTGCTCAATGCGCTGTCGCTGTTCGCGACGATGGTGATCGGCTATCTCCTCGCCGCGGCCCTCGGCCTGCTCGACTTCCACAGCGTCGCCACCGCCCCCTGGTTCCAGATGCCGAGCCTGCTGCCGTATGGCGGCCTGGCGTGGCCCGGCGCGGTCGGCCTGTTCACCGTGGTCGTGTGCTTCCTCGTCACCGCCGTCGAAACCACCGGCCACACCCTGGCCGTGTGCCGCATTACCGGCGTGCCGGGAGAGTCCTGGCGTATCCGCGGCACGGTGTCGAACGACGGCGTCGGCTCCGCCCTCTCCGCCCTGTTCGGCGGCCTGGCGCTCTGCTCCTACTCGCAGAACATCGGCGTGATCACGCTCACCGGCGTCGGCAGCCGCTTCGTGGTCGCCGCCGGCGGCGCCTTCCTGGTGCTGATGGCACTGGTGCCGAAGATCGGCGCGCTCATCGCCCTCATCCCCAACCCCGTCCTCGGCGGCGTGCTGCTGTTCATGTTCGGCATGGTGGCGTCGGTCGGCACCAACATGCTCGCCACCCACGCCCGGACGCGCCGCGATGCGCTGATCGTCGCCAGCGCGCTCGGCGTCGGCCTCGGCATTCAGGCGGCGCCGCCGGGCGCCTTCGAGATCGTGCCGCAAGCGCTGCGCATCCTGGTCGCGGACGGCATCGTCATGGGCATCTTACTCGCCATGCTGCTGAACATCGTCCTGCCGCACGGCGAGAAAGCCAGGACCGTTCCCGCCTCGCCGTCGGCGGGAAAAGGGCGCGCGCATCCTTCGACCGGCTCAGGATGAGCGGGAAGCGGTCCGGCGGGACCGCCCGGCTGTCTTCACGGATGCTGCTCGGCCAGCCCCGTCTTCTCGATGACGTAGTTCATGACGTGGTGCACGGCGGCCTCGTACTTCGACATCGGCCCCGGCTCGTAGCCGCGCGAGTAGAACCCCTGCTGCAGCGACTGGATCATGCTGCGATCCTCGGTGACGACGACGTGGAAGACGTCCTCGTACACCTTGACGCGCTCGCGGAAGTCGGGCAGCTCCAGGTGCTGTTTGGGAAAGATCATGTAGATGACGGCGCGGCTGCGGTCGATGTCGATCGGCCACTCGGTGATGAAGTGGATGTTGTCCTGCCGGGCGTAGAAGCCCATGTTCGGCCGCAGGTGGGAGGAGTAGCCGCCCTCGATGTGTCGCCCGGATAGCCACGGCATGTGGCCGAAGAGCGATTTGCCATCCGGGGTCATGTTGCTCTCGCCGCGAAAGAAGCCGTGATAGCCGCCGGTGGTGAGGCGGAACTGGTAGCTCTCGATCGGCTGGTTGGGCCCGAACGACGTCGCGTGCAGGGCGGCCAGGTGGTACACATCGACCAGGTTCTCCGCCGTCGCCTTCCAGTTGCAGTTCAACTCGACGGCGAACTTGAATCCGACGCGCAGATCCTGCGGCCGGTAGGGCGCGTACTCGTCGACGAAGTCGCCGAGGAACTCGAGCAGCGGCGGCGACTGCGGATCGAAGTTGACGAACACGAACCCGCCCCAGGTATCGAGCTTGATCGGCTTCAGGCCGAACTGCTTGAGGTCGAACCCCTCGGCCTCCCTCATGTAGGGCGCCCCCTTCAAGCGGCCCTGCAAGTCGTACGTCCAGGCGTGATACGGGCACGAGAACGACTTCGCGTTGCCCTCGCCGATCGCCACCTCGGTGCCGCGATGCCGGCAGACGTTGTACAAAGCGCGCAACGCGCCGGCGTCGTCGCGACAGACGACGATCGGCTCACCGGCAATGCGCAGGGTCATGTAATCGCCCGGATTCGGGAACTCCTCCTCGCGCCCGATGCACAGCCAATCCTTGCCGAAGACGTGTTCCTTCTCGAGTGCGTAGACCTCTGGCGAGGTGTAGAACCATCCGGGTGAGTGGCGGGCGCGGGCGAGGGGCTGCCGGGTGCGAGCGAAACCGTTGCCGTTCGTAGCCTGCTGGCTCATCGCGCTTCCCTCCTGGGTTTCCGTTTTCAGTGTAGCACTTGGGCTCTACACCCGCCGGTGCGCGGCCGGCAAGCCCCGCCTGCCTCTCGCGGTGCCTGTGGCGCCCTGGACTCGCAACCCCGGCGAGGCTACGGGAGAAGCCGCACGGAGGGCACCCTGCATGCTGTTTCCTACGACCCTGGTTGGCAGCTACCCGCAACCGGAATGGCTCATCGACCGCCAGAAACTCGCCGGTCGCTTCCCACCGCGCACGCGCGCCAAGGAGTTGTGGCGCATCCCGGAGCCGTATCTCGACGAGGCGCAGCGCGACGCGACGCTGCTGGCCATTCGCGCCCAGGAGGAGGCCGGTCTCGACATCATCACCGACGGCGAGATCCGCCGCGAGAGCTACTCGAACCGGTTCGCCACCGCCCTCGGCGGGATCGACATCGACAATCCCGGCACCGCGCTCGACCGCTCCGGCCACCCGAATCCGGTGCCGCGCATCGTCGGACCCATCAAACGCCTGCGTCCGGTCGAGGTCGACGACGTGAAGTTCCTGCGCGCCCATACGGCGCGGCAGGTGAAGATCACCGTGCCGGGACCGTTCACGATGAGCCAGCAGGCCCAAAACGACTACTATGCCAGCGAGGAAGCGGCGGCGATGGATTACGCCGTAGCCGTGAACGAGGAGATCCGCGATCTCTTCGCCGCCGGCGCCGACATCGTGCAGGTCGACGAGCCCTATCTGCAGGCGCGGCCCGAGAAGGCGCGGCAGTACGGATTGAAGGCACTCAACCGCGCCCTCGAGGGCGCGCCGGGCCCCACCGCCGTGCACCTGTGCTTCGGCTACGCCGCCATCATCCACGTGCGGCCGAGCGGCTACTCCTTCCTGCCCGAGCTGGCGAGCTGCGTCTGCCAGCAGATCTCGATCGAGACGGCGCAGGCGTCGCTCGATTGCTCGGTGCTGGCGCAGCTCTCCGGCAAACAGATCATGGTCGGCTGCATCGACCTCTCCGACCTGACGGTCGAGACGCCGCGGACGGTGGCCGACCGCATTCGGCGCGCCCTGCCCTACGTCAAGCCGGAGAACGTCATCGTCGCACCCGACTGCGGCATGAAGTACCTGCCGCGCCCGGTGGCGGACGGAAAGATGCGCGCCATGGTCGAAGCGGCAGCCATGCTGCGCGCCGAGCTGCGGTGAAAGAGGGGGGACAGGCCCCCTTTCTAAGGAGCCTGAGGGGGACAGGCCCCCTTTTGAAGGGGCCTGTCCCCTTTACGACGCAGGGGGACAGGCCCCCTTAGAAAGGGGCCTGTCCCCCTTTAGATCCCCTCAGGCCGCCGTCGAGCCGCGCCCGAACAGGCGGTCGAGATAGTAATTATAGAAGTAGTGCAGTGTGTTCTCGAGGCCGACCATTGGGCCCGGCTCGAAGCAGCGCGACTTCACGCCGTTCTGCAGCGACAGCAGCATGGCACCGTCCTCACCCGCCACCAGGCGAATGAAGTCGGCGTAGACCTTGTTACGGGCTTCGAACGCCGCCGGTGGCAGGTCCGTGAAGTGCTGCTTGGGGAACTGCGTCCAGATCGTCACCCGCGTGCGCTCTGGGGTGATCGGATGTGTCACCCAGGGCTGAATGCAGTCCTGGCGGCCGAAGATGTTGAGCGACGGCTGAAGGTAGAACGCGCAGGCGTAGGTCGGCGAAGGGCGCTGATCCTTCAGCCACGGCATCGGCCCGAACAGCGACATGCCCTCGGGGGCCATCGTGAACGCATCGTACTCGGAGTGGAAGCGCCCCTCGGGCTCGAACGTCCATTCGGGGTTGTCCGGAAAACGCTTGCCGAAGGACGCCGCGTGCACGACCTTCACGTGGTAGAAGTCCGACAGGTTCTCCGGCACGAACTTCCAGTTGCAGTCGATCTCGAAGGTGTAGTCGTCGCCGATGAGCGTCTCCTCGGGGTGCAGCAGGTTCTCGAACTTGGGCACGCCGCCGATAGCCATGTAGTCGGCGAAACTCATTGACTTGGGGTCGAAGTTGACGAAGATGTAGCCGCCCCAGGTGTCGAGTTTGACCGGCGGCAGGGTGCAGTTCTTGAAGTCGAAGTTGTCCTTGTCGACGCTCTTGCTCAGCGGCGCGCCTTTGAGCCGGCCGTCGAGACCGTAGACCCAGGCGTGGTACGGGCAAGTGAACTCCTTCAGATTGCCGGTGCCGCTGGCCACCTCGACGCCGCGATGCCGGCAGACGTTGGCGAAGGCGTGGAGCTTGCCGTGCTCATCCTTGGTGACCAGTAAGGGCTCACCGGCGATCCGGAGGGCCCGATAGTCACCCGGCTTGTCGTACTGCTCGACCCGTCCGACGCAGATCCAGTCCTTCATGAAGATCTCGTCGATCTCGCGCTGGAAGATCTCAGGCGAATAGTAGAACTCGCCGGGCAGGTGACGGGACTTCTCCAGATGACGCCGGGTTGCGGAAAAGTCGAGGTGTCTCTCGATTCCCTCACGCTCCAAAGCGACCGCCATGTTCGTGCTCCCCCTCTTCGGACGACCTGAGTCAGTGATAGCGTCCCGCCTCCGAACTGGTCAAGGGTAGGGAGCGAAATCGCCGGTGGGCGGCGTCCCCACCATTCGGCAAGCGAGCCCTCGCAGGGCTTGACGGCGATGGCCGATGTCGACGAAGGTGCACGGTGTCCAGCAGAGAACACGCAATAAGCGAGGGAGGTCCCCAATGAACGGGTCGCTGCAGATGAATGCCATGGTGTCGCTGTTCCGCAAGGAGCTCGAGCTGTGCGGCGTGAAGGAGGGCAACACGGTGGCCGTGTTGTCGGAGGTCGACAACCTGCCGGAATACGCCACCGCGTCGTTGGCCGCCGCGCGCAGCCTCGGTGCGCACGCCTTCAACGTCAACCTCCTGCCGTCGAGCGGTATCGAGGCCGAGGATCGCGCCTCGGTCGTGGGGCGCAACTCGCTGGCCGGCAACCGTCCCGCCATCGAAGCGCTGAAGAGCGCCGACATCGTCGTCGACCTGATGTTCCTCCTCTTCTCGCCGGAACAGATCGAGATCCAGAAGGCCGGCACGCGCATCATCCTCATCGTCGAGCCCTTCGAGGTGCTGTCGCGCCTGTTCCCGACCCGCGAGCTGCGCGAGCGCGTCGAGGCCGGCGAAGCGCGCCTGAAGAAGGCGAAACGGCTGCGCTTCACCAACAAGGCCGGGACGGACGTCACCTACGACCTCGGGCAGTATCCGACGATGACCGAGTACGGCTTCACCGATACGCCCGGGCGCTGGGACCACTGGCCGAGCGGCTTCCTGTTCACCGGCGGCGCCGACACCGGCGTCAACGGGCGGGTGGTGATGGACAAGGGCGACATCGTCTATCCCTTCAAATCGTACGTCCAGGAGCAGATCGACTTCACCATCCGTGAGGGCCGCATCGTCGACATCAAGGGCGGCATCGACTCGGAGTTCGTGCGCAGCTACATGGCCGGCTTCAACGACCCGGGCGCCTACGGCATTTCGCACATCGGCTGGGGGTTGAATCACCTCGCCCACTGGAGCTGCCACGCCGAGGGCACCCCGGGCATCGGCATGGAGGGTCGGGCGTTCTACGGCAACGTGCTGTTCTCGACCGGCCCCAACACCGAGCTGGGGGGCAAGAACGATACGCCGTGCCATCTCGATCTGCCGATGAAGGGCTGCACGCTCTACCTCGACGACGAACTGATCGTGAAGGACGGCGACCTCGTGCCGAAGGACATGCGGGCGCCCGGGCGCTGATTCAACGGCAGGGGCAGAGATGAGCGCGCCACGCGACACGGTCCATCTCGTCGGCAGCGTCACCAAGGACTGGTCGGTCGAAGAGGTGTTCCGCCACTGCGCCGGCGCGCTCGGCCCCTACATCAGCAAGCTGCCGGACGGAGAGATCGGCGACCGCTTCTACTGGATCAACTTCCTCGCCTACCGGACCTACTCCGAGCACCCCGACATGGTGGCGGTGCGGCGCCCGCGCGAGGTGCCAGGCAAGGACTGGTGGGTGCCGACGTCGTACGACGAGCACTGGCACTTCCGCATCAAGCCGGAGGTCACCTCGCTGCGCTTCGAGCACCTCGGCTACGCCCGTGCCGCCAAACAGTCGTACGCGGTCTTTCGCCGTCTGCGCGATCAGGGCGTGATCCCCGCGGGCACGCGCTTCCAGGTCGCCGTGCCGCTGACCGAGAGCGGCACCCGGCAGTTCATCGGCACGCGGCGCGACTTCGACATCCTGTGGGCGGCATACGAAGAAGCCATGCGGCGCGAGATCACCACCCTGGCGGCCGACATCCCACCGCGCGACCTGGCGTTGCAGTGGGACATCTGCGGCGAAGTGGCCGCCGTCGAAGGGGTGCCGTGGGGGTACTTCGACGACGACACCGACCCGTGGCAGCGCTACACCGAGTCGTTGGCCGCGCTGTCACCAGCGCTGCCGGCCGAAGCATCGCTGGGCTTCCATCTCTGCTACGGCGACCTCGCCCACGAACATTTCATGCAGCCGAAAGACCTCGGCCCATGCGTGCGCATGGCCAACGAAGGCATCAAGGCCGCCGGGCGGCGGGTGGATTTCATCCACATGCCGGTGCCGCGCGACCGCGCCGACGACGCCTATTTCGCGCCACTGCGCGATCTGAACGCCGGCCCCGCGCGCACCTTCCTCGGTCTCGTACACTACACCGACGGCCTCGACGGCACGCTCAAGCGGCTGGCCACGGCCAAGCGTCACTTGCGCGACTTCGGCATCTCCACGGAATGCGGGCTGGCGCGCCGCCCGGTCGACACCCTGCGAAAGCTCTTCGAGATCCACTGCCGCGCCGCGGACCAACTCGGCAGCTGAGCGCATTCCGACGAGAGATCCTCATCGGTCGGGCCGACTCGCAGGATGCTGAATGAGGCACGGCTCGTCACCTCGAGCCGGAGCCGCGGGACAGGAGTTTGATATGGCGATGATGAAGCTGGTGGGAGCGAAGGTGAAGCGGGTCGAGGACCCGCGCTTTCTGCGCGGCCGCGCGAGTTACGTCGACGACCTGCGTCTGCCCGGCATGCTGCACGTCGCCTTCGTGCGCAGCTCGCACGCCCACGCGCGCATCCGCGCCATCGATAGCTCCGCCGCGCAGGGGCGCGGCGCCACGGTGTTCACCGGTGCCGACATCGCCGGCGCGATCAAGCCGATGGGTCTGCCGCTACGCAAAGACGCGTTCCCGCTGAAGATCTACAAGCCGTGCACCTGGCCGTGCCTGGCCAGCGGCAAGGTGCGCTATGTCGGCGAACCCGTCGCCGCGGTGGTCGCGGCATCGCGCTATCTCGCCGAGGACCTGGCCGAGCTGGTGCAGGTGGATTACGAGCCGCTGCCCGCGGTGCTCGATCCCGAGGCGGCCCTGCGTCCCGGCGCGCCGCTCCTCCACGAGGAGCTCGGCGACAACCTGGCCATGCAGGTCGACGGCAGCGCCGGCGACGTCGACGGCGCCTTCCGCCGCGCCGCCTTCGTGCTGCGCGAGCGCTTCGCCACCAACCGCCACTGCGCTCTGCCGCTGGAGGGACGCGTGGTGGTGGCCGCGCTCGGGCCGGACGAGATCCTGACGCTCTGGACCTCCTCGCAGGTGCCACACATCGTGCGCAGCCGGGTGGCCGACGTCATCAACTTCCCCGAGCAGCGCCTGCGCGTGCTGGCGCCCGACGTCGGTGGCGGCTTCGGCCTCAAGTGTCACGTCTTCCCGGAAGAGGCGCTGATCGGCTTCATCGCCATCCGCCTCGGCGCGCCGATCAAATGGACCGAGGACCGACAAGAGAACCTGATCGGCTCCCACCATGCTAAAGACGACATCATCGACACCGAGATGGGCTTCGCCGCCGACGGGACGATCCTCGGCATGCGCTGCCGCGTCCTCGGCGACCTCGGCGCCTACGGCGCCGATCCGTGGCCGTCCTGTCTGGAAGCGATCCAGCTCGCCATGTGCGCGCCGGGTCCGTACAAGATCAAGGATTACGCCTGGGACGTGCGCACCGTGACCACCAACAAGACGACGCTCAGCGTCTACCGCGGCGTCGGCGCGCCGGCCGCGACGCTGGTCGGCGAGCACCTGATCGATCGGGCCGCGCAGCGCCTGGGCCTCGATCCGGCCGAGATCCGGCGCCGCAACATGGTCCGGCCGGAGGAGTTTCCGTACACCTCCGTGACCGGTTCCGCGTTCGACAGCGGCAGCTCGACGGAGGCGCTGGAGAAGGCGCTGGAGACGATCGACTACAAGGGCTTCGGGCGACGCCGGGACGAAGCGCAAGCGCGCGGCAAGCGGCGCGGCATCGGCATCTCGACGTACATCGAAGCGACGACGTTCGGCACCGCCTGGTGGAACGTGCTCGGCATCCAGCACTCGGCCTACGAATCGGCCGAGGTGCGCATGGAGCCCAACGGCGGGGTCACGGTCAGCGTCGGCACGCACTCGCACGGCCAGGGTCACGCCACCACCTTCGCCCAACTGGCCGCCGACGAGCTCGGCATCGAGGTGAAGGATGTCAGCTTGGTCCAGGGTGACACGCAGGCCACGCCGTACGGCTGGGGCACCTGGGGCAGCCGCGGCATCGTCGCCGGCGGCGGCGCGGTGGTCGGCGCGGCGCGCAAGGTGCGCGAGAAGATGCTGCGCGTCGCCGCGCACTTGCTGGAGGTGAGCGCCGACGACCTCGAGCTCGAGCGCGGCCGGGTTCAGGTCAAGGGCATCCCGTCGAAGTCGGTGACCGTGAAGGCGATCGCCCAGGCGGCCGTGTTCTCCGCCTGGCAGCTGCCCAAGGGCGAGGAGCCCGGCCTGGAGGCGACGCACTACTGGGACCCCCCCGTGCCCTACGCCAACGCCACCCACATCGCCGAGGTGGAGGTCGACCCGGAAACCGGACATGTCGAGGTCTGCAGGTACGTCGTCGCCGAGGACTGCGGCACGGTGATCAACCCGACCATCGTCGCGGCTCAAGTAGCAGGGGGCGTGGTGCAGGGCATCGGCTGCGCGCTCTTCGAGCACATGCCGTACAGCGACGCCGGCCAACCGCTCGCCACCTCCCTGATGGATTACCTGCTGCCCTGCGCGGCTGACGTCCCCGACATCGACGTGCGGCACCTCGAGACGCCGTCGCCGCTCACCCCCACCGGCATGAAGGGCATGGGCGAGGGCGGCACCATCGGCTCGCCGGCGGCGATCGTCAACGCCGTCGCCAGCGCCCTCGACGCCA
>CAYYWP010000130.1:0-13082 GCA_964475125.1 uncultured Binatia bacterium (SeqCode)
GGATCATGCTGCGGTCGAGCGCCAGGTCCTTGTCGGCCAGGGCGCGCAGATAGCGCAACATCTCGGTCTCCGAGTGGTAGGTGTTGAACACCGGATGTTCGAGAAAGGCGCTGGTGCGCAGCAGCGACGCCGGCAGCGCATCGGGCGCGATCGGTTCCAGGCGCTCGAAGGTGGGGAGGTCGGCCGGCGCCGCGGCAAACAGCGCCCACAGCCCCTCCACATCACTGCGGGTCGTGGTTTCGTCCAGCGAGATGCCGAGGGTTGCCCCATCCACCTCGCGCAGGTTGATGTGGCGGCGGCGCGCCGCGGCGTGGATGGCAGGGGTGCGCTCACCGGTGCGCAGGGTCAGGGTGTCGAAGAAGTGCTCGGTCCGCACGGCGACGCCGAGCTGGCGCAATCCGGCTGCCAGCGTGGCGGTGAGGCGGTGGACGCGCTCGGCGATGGTGCGCAGCCCGCGCGGGCCGTGGTAGACGGCGTACATGCCGGCGATCACCGCCAGCAGCACTTGGGCGGTGCAGATGTTGCTGGTCGCCTTCTCGCGGCGAATGTGCTGCTCGCGCGTCTGCATGGCCAGGCGGTAGGCCCGGTCGCCCTGGCTGTCGATCGACACGCCAACCAGGCGTCCGGGCATGGTGCGCTTGTAGGCGTCGCGGGTGGCGAGGTAGCCGGCGTGCGGCCCACCGTAGCCCATCGGCACGCCGAAGCGCTGGGAGGTGCCGACGACCACGTCGGCCCCCCATTCGCCCGGCGGCGCGAGCAGGGTCAGCGCCAGCAGATCGGCCGCCACGGCCACCAGCGCGCCCTTGGCGTGACAGGCGTCGACCCAGCCGCGGTAGTCGCGCACCTCGCCGTTGACGCCGGGATACTGCACCAGCACGCCGAAACACTCGCGCTCGGGGGGCGCATCGCCGCGGGCGGTGCAGACCTCGATGCCCAGCGGCCGGGCGCGCGTTTCGAGGACGGTGCGGGTCTGCGGCAGCACGTCGTCGGCGACGTAGAACAGGTTGGATTTCGAGCGCACGGAGCGGGCCAGCAGCGTCATGGCTTCGGCCGCCGCGGTGGCCTCGTCCAGCAACGAGGCGTTGGCGATGTCCATGCCGGTGAGGTCCGTCACCATGGTCTGAAAGTTGAGCAGCGCTTCCAGCCGGCCCTGCGAGATCTCGGGCTGGTACGGCGTGTAGGCGGTGTACCAGGCGGGGTTCTCGAGCAGGCTGCGCAGGATGACGTTGGGCGTGAAGCAGTCGTAGTAGCCCATGCCGATGTACGACTGGAACACCTGGTTCCTCGCCGCCATGCGGCCCAAGGCGGCGAGCGCTTGCGCTTCGGTCATCGCCGCCCCGAGCGCCAGCGGCTCGCGGCTGCGAATCGCCGCCGGGATGACCTCGTCGATCAAGGCCGACAGCGAGTCGACCCCCAGCGCCTGCAGCATCGCCGAGCGCTCGGCCTCATCCGGCCCGATGTGCCGGCGGATGAAGTCGGCGCTGTTTTCCAGTTCTTCGAACGCACGCCGTGTGCGGGCCATGCCTGACTCCATGTTGTGCAGCGGCCGTCGCCGATGAGAGCCGTACGCGATCCGAGATCCGCCTCAGGCCTGACTCACCAATGCCTCGTAGGCCGCGGCGTCCATCAGGCCGGCGAGCGGGGCGGGATCGGGGCTGGTGAGGCGAAAGAACCAGCCGGCCCCGGTGGGATCTTCGTTCACCCTGCCCGGCTCGTCGGCGAGCAGCGAGTTGACTGCCACGATGGTGCCGGCGATCGGCATCTTGATCTCCGCTGCGGCCTTGACCGATTCGATCACCGCCGCCTCCGCGTCCTTGGCGTAGGCGCGACCCACCTCCGGGAGTTGCACGAAGACCAAGTCGCCGAGCTGCTCCTGCGCGTGGTGGGTGATGCCGACGGTGATGCTGCCGTCGTCCTCGACGCGCAACCATTCATGGTCGGCGGTGTATCTCGTCTCGCTCATGTCGTGCTCCTTGCGGTGGCGCACCCTGCAGATGGGGGGAGCGGGCTGAAGCAGTCGTCGGGGTCGCGTCGAGTTTTCGGGTCGATCACAAACAAAAAAGGGGAGAGCCCCAGCGGAACTCACCCCTCTGTCCTTGGTACCTGAGAGATTGAAGGGCGGCGCGTACGCCCTTCAAGTGCCCCTTCGGCGGGTGGCGCAGGACACCACCACTCTCCAGAGATGCTATGTGTCGGTCGTTCTTTCTGCGTCTCTGCGGCGCCGCCCCTCTTCGCTGCTGGGGCCGCGGCACGCACTTCCCTCCGGTGAAGAAAAGTCGGGCTCATCTAGCGGCCGGCCTCGGACCCTGTCAAGCGAGTGGGGCGACCCGCTTGTCAGCAAAGGTCTCCTCACCACCGGGGGCAGCACCGGGCCGCGTGCCCAGCTATCTTCTCGTATCGGTCGGCTGAGGCCGATGATGCACCACACCGAGCCGCTCGGCGATCCGCACCAGCGTGGCCAAGGAGTCGGCGCCCATCTTCTGCATGACCTGGGCGCGATGGGCTTTGACGGTGATCTCGCTGATCCCCAGCTCGGCTGCGACTTGCTTGTTCAAGAGGCCCGCGACCACCAGCGTCATCACCTCTCGCTCGCGCAGGGTCAGCGCGGCGTGGCGCCGGTGCAGCTCCCCCACCTCCGCCCGTTGCCGGCGCTCCTCGCGGTTGCGATCGAGAGCCTGATGGACGGCGTCGAGGAGCTGTTGGTCGCGGAACGGCTTGGTGAGGAACTCCATTGCGCCGGCCTTCATGGCTTGCACCGACATGGGTACGTCACCGTGGCCCGTAATGAAGACGATCGGTATCGAGGCGCCGGATGCGACGAGCTCGCGCTGCAGATCGAGGCCACTCGCCCCGGGCAACCGCACGTCGAGGATCAGGCAGGTAGGCGCATCCGGGCGCGCGTGGGCCAAGAACTCACGGCTCGACCCGAAGGTTTCCACGCGCAAGCCGACCGAAGCGAGGAGGCTGCGAATCGCCGTACGGACGCTCTCGTCGTCGTCGACGACGAAGACGATGGGCTCCTCGACCCTCATGCCGGGTGCGAGGCCGGCAACATGACGTGGAACGTCGCGCCGTGATGCAATTTCGCTGTGACCCACAGTCGTCCCCCATGTGCCTCGACGATCGAACGAGAAATCGCCAGCCCCATGCCGAGGCCCTCGGCCTTGGTCGTGTAGAAGGCCTCGAAGATTCGCTCGGCGTCTTCCGGTGCAACACCCACCCCCGCGTCCTCGACCGTGACGAGGACCTCCGATCCGTCTTCGTGCGGCTGGCGACGGCAGCCGATGGTGAGCTCGCGCGTTCGGTTCGTGACCTCCGTCATCGCCTCGATGCCGTTCATGATGAGGTTGAGCACGACCTGCTGGAGCTGGATCCGCGAACCGACCACGCGCGGCAGGTCCTCCGTGAGGGTTTCGCGCAGAACGATCCGGCGCTGCTTGAGCTCCGGCCGCACCAGAATGAGGACCTCCCGAATGAGTTTCGCGACGTCGAGCGGCGCCCGCTCGCCGTCCGTCTTGGTGAGCAGCGCACGCGTTTGCTTGATGACGTTTCCGGCCCGATTCGCGTCGTCGATGATCCGGCGCGCCGCCTCCATCGCTTCGTGGATCTCGGGGTGATCGCGGCTGAGCCAGCGCAGGCATGCGGCGGCGTTCGCGGCCGCGGCGGCAAGGGGCTGATTGAGCTCGTGCGCCAGCGAGGCCGCCAGCTCCCCCATGGTGGTGAGCTGCGTCACGCGCGCGAGTTCGGCCAGCGCTTTGTGCAGGGCTTCCGCGGCCAGCTTGCTCTCCTCGATGTCCGTGTTCGTCCAGAACCACTGGACGATCTTCCCCTCGTCGTCGGAGATCGGCACGGCGCGGGTCAAGAAGTGTCGATACTGCCCGTCGACTCGACGGACCCGCACCTCGCGCTCGTACGGCGTGCCGTGTGCGCAGCACTCCTGCCAGGCCTGCACGACCGCATCCGCTTCGTCGGGATGAAAGACCGTCTCCCAGCCAACCGCCCGTGCCGCCTGCAGCGTCAGGCCGGTGTACTCGCTCCAGCGCTGGTTACAGTAGGTGAGTGTACCGTCGGCGCCGAACGTACAGACGTGCTGGGGGATCGCCTCGGCGAGCAAGCGAAAGTGCCGCTCGCTGTTCGCCAGAGATTCGTGCAGCCGCGCTTCGCCGATCGCCAGCGAGGCCATCTGGGCGAGCTGTACCGCGATTCCTTCGTCCTCCGCCGTGAAGTCACCGCGCTCTTTGTCGGAGAGCTGCAGGAGCCCCATGTTTCGCCCGTCACTGTCGATCAGCGGCACCGCCAGCCAGCCGCGCAAGCGCGGGTGTCGGTCCACGTACTCGCCGAATCCCCGCCACGCCGGATGCGCTTCGAGCTCCGCCTGCGTGAGGCGCATCGGACGGTTCAGATCGCAGACGATGGAGTAGATGCCGGACCCGTCGGGTCTCGCCTCGAAGTCGCGATACGCCGCGTACTTGTTCGACAGCGAGACGGTTTGGATGGATTGCGCCCAGCTCCGGTCGATGCTCGTGCCGATCACGGCCATGTGCGCGCCGATGACGTCGCGGGCCCGGTCGGTGATCGTTCGGAGAACTTCGTCGAGCGACCGGCAGGCGCTCAGCGCCATGGCGGCTTCGGCCAAGCCTCGCAGAGCCGCTTCGGCTCGCGTGCCCTCGCGGACAACGTTCCTCACCTCTTGGCGGTCTCGCACAACGGTTCCCATGGTCATCAATAGCAGTACGGGATTGCGACTAAAGTCTAACGCTAGCCCCCCCAGAAGACAATTGCCGCGACGCCATCCCTCCTGGAACAGTTTGCGTATTCATGTGCGACGCCCGAGTATGGCGCCGTTCACGGACGAAACAACGCACAACTAAGGAGGAGGCTCTGATGAGCAGGAGATCGACAGTTGGCAGTTGGTTGCTCGCAGCCGGCGTGCTGGTAATGGCCGGCGCGGCGGTGGGGTGGCAGGACGACCCGGAGGCGATGAACCAAGCCTCGCAGAAGGTCGGGCAGGACTACATGCAGATGATCTGGGGCAAGCCCTATCGGATCACGCCGGGGGAGAAGCCGGGGACGTTCAACGTGTCGTGGGGCGACGAGAGCTTGGTGTGGGAGCCGCGGCCGTGGCACACCAAGAGCATCTTGGAACAGGGGCCGGCGGTGTACGACCGCTGGATCCAGCCCAATCTGCCGTTCCCGTGGGAGCACACCCTGGCGGAACGGGAGAAATACAGCGGCGCCGAGTCGCACGACCGGGCGTGGACGCCGTTCGATTTCAACGAGTACGGGCGCAACTACATCACCGAGTGGGTGGTAGACCTGACCTCACCCGATGGCACGCCCCGCAACAAGTATTTCTTCGAGTGGAGTCAGGCCTACCGGCGCAATAAGGATGGCCTCACCGAGGAGGAGAAAACCGGGCCAAACCCAGTCCGAGCGAAATACACTTTCGTCTTCACCCAGCCGGACGATTACCGCGGCTTGGGGATCAACACCACGCTGTTCTTTGGCGAGAAGTTCAACGAGGAGTTTCTCTACACGCCGTCGAGCCGCAAAGTTCGCCGCTTGCCGATGGCGGCGCGCCAGGACATCATCCCGGGCACGATCGGGCGCTGGGAGGACTTCCCGCAGGTGAAGCCGTTCCCGGACATCGACTACAACATCGTGGGGACGACCCTCTACAAGGGTGAGCCGTGGGGGACCTACGGGTTCTCGGAAAAGACCGTGGGCGAGCGCGAGAACTGGGGCATCGACGGCGTCGGTGAACCAAGCCGGATCTACGAGCAGATTCCGCATTCCTCCTCGTACTGGTACGCCAAGAAGGTCAACATCTGCGGCCTCAAGTCGATGAGCTGTCATTCCGAGTATTTGTACGACAGCAACGGCGTGCTGAGCCGCACCCGCTTGGTGCGCCGCCCGCTCGCCAACGAAGACCCGCGGACGCAGAACAAGACCTTTCTGGGTGCCGAAGACACGGTACCGGACACCGAGCTCGAGGACTGGCAGAGCTGCTGGGGCGGGGAGTACTTCACCGACACGAAGAGCGGCTTCACGATGGCGTGGTACATCAAGAAGATGTGGATCGACTATGGCGAGATGCCGCGGGACATCGTCAGCGTCGACAACCTCACCAAGGAGCCGGTGCGCAAGATCCTCTTCTGGGAGTGAACGTGTCACTGCCCGGACCCGCCCGCGCGCCCTTACCAGCGTCGCGAGCGGGTCTGGGCTGCCGCGCGGTATCCCTGCACTCGATCGATCGGCTGACTGCTTGACGACCCGTCGCGGCGTCTTGTAGGCGAGCGGTCGCCTGCTCTCGTCACCACCCAGCCGGAGGAACTGAGCATGAAGCCGTCTCCGTTTGCGTATCACGCGCCGCGGACGATCGATGAGGCGTGCGAGATCCTCGCCCGCCAGCCCGAGACGTCGAAGGTGCTGGCCGGCGGGCAGAGCCTGGTTCCGCTGCTGAACCTGCGCCTCGCCCGCGCCGATCACCTGGTCGACATCAGCCGCATCAAGAGCCTCGGTCAGATCCGCGCCGAGTCCGGTGCGGTGCGCATCGGCGCCTCCGCGGCGCAAGCCGCCGTCGAGCATTCCGGCGATGTGCACGGCGCACTGCCGCTGCTGACCGGAGCGCTGTCGCACGTCAGCCACCACCAGATCCGCAACCGCGGCACGGTGGTGGGCAGCATCTGTCACGCTGACCCGGCGGCGGAGTTGCCGGCGGTGTGGTTGGCGGTCGGCGGCGAGCTGACGGCGAAGAGCGCCTCCGGCACGCGTACGCTGCGCGCCGAGGATTTTTTCGTCTCGTATTTCACCACCGCGCTGAAGGCGGACGAGATCGCCACCGAGGTGACGTTCAACACCGTCAAAGGCGCGGCCGGCTGGTCGATCCAGGAGGTGGCGCGGCGCCACGGCGATTTCGCCCTCGTCGGCGTGGTGGCGCGGGTGTCGCTGAGCAAGGGGACGGTCAGCGAGGCGCGCGTCGTGGCGTTCGGCGCCGGAGCGACGCCGTTGCGCATCGCGGCGGCGGAGAAGGCCGTGGTCGGGATGAGCGCCAAGAAGCCAGACGAGGCGGCGCTCAAGGACGCGGCCGCGCAGGTGGCGATCGGGATCGCGCCGGTCGACGACGTCCATGCGAGCGCGGACTATCGGCGCTACGTCGCCGGGACGTTGGCCAGGCGCGCGCTCGGCGAGGCCGTGCAACGCGCCGCGGCCTGAGCCGTCCGCAGGCGACGTGGCCAGCGAACCGCCCAAGCAAGCGGAATAGGGGGGGCACCATGGAAGTGAAGAAGATGCCGGTGACGCTCACCGTCAACGGCACCACCCAGGTCGCGCTGGTGGAGCCGCGCCGCACGCTGGCGGATGTGCTGCGCGATGACCTCGGGCTCACCGGGACCAAGCTGGGCTGTGAGCACGGCGTATGCGGCGCCTGCACGGTGCTGCTCGATGGCCAGGCCGTGCGCGCCTGCTTGATGTTCGCCGTACAGGCCGAGGACGTCGCGATCACGACCGTCGAGGGGCTCGACGTCGACGGGCAGCTCGACTTCGTCCAACAAGCGTTCCACGACCATCACGGCTTACAGTGCGGCTTTTGCACGCCGGGCATCCTGCTCTCCGTGCACTCGCTGCTGCGCGACAATCCGCGCCCGAGCGAGGACGAGATTCGCATCGCCCTGGGCGGCAACATCTGTCGCTGCACCGGCTACCAGAATATCGTCAAGTCGGTGGTCGCCGCTGCCGCGGCCCGCAAGAGCTAGCAGCGGCGGACGCAGCCGTGCACGCATCGTCGAAGCGTTCAGACGAAGGAAGGTCTCGCCATGGCTGACCTGCAGATTCGCAAGGGGAAATGGATCGGGGCGCGGGTGAAACGGGTCGAGGATCCGCGCTTCCTCACCGGCGTCGCGCGCTACGTCGCCGACATCAACCTGCCGCGTATGATGCACGCCGTGTTCGTGCGCTCGCCGCACCCGCATGCGCGCATTAAGGCGATCGACACATCGATCCTCCCGGGGATCGGCAAGACCGTTTTCGTCTTCACCGGCGAGGACCTGCGCGACGTGCCGCCGCTGATCGACGTGGTCACTCTGCCGACGCTCAAGAAGACCCCGCAGCCGGTGGTGGCGCGCGGCAAGGTGCGCTTCGTCGGCGAGGCGGTGGCCATCGTGGTGGCCGCCGACCGCTACGCGGCCGAGGACTTGGCCGAGCAGCTCGGCGCCCACGTCGAGTACGACGTGCTGTCGCCGGTGCCCAACGTCGCCGCCGCCGGAGCGACGGGCGCGGCGATCCTGTTCGAGGAGCTCGGCACCAACCAGGTCTACCGCGAAACCGAAACCCACGGCGACGTCGCCGGCGCCTTCCGGGCCGGTGGCCGCGTCTTCAAGATGGAGTTCTACCACAACCGCTACGGCGCGGCGCCGATGGAGACGCGCGGGGTGCTGGCCAACTACGAACGCGCCGACCGGCAGATGACCGTCTGGTCATCGACCCAGATGCCGCACTTTCTGCGCTCGGTCATCGCGCGCCGGCTCAGCCTGCCGGAGCAGCGGGTGCGCGTCATCGCGCCCGAGGTCGGCGGTGGCTTCGGGCAGAAGATGGCCACCTCACCGGAAGAGATCGCCATTCCCTTTGTCGCGCTGCAGCTCGGGCGCCCGGTGAAGTGGATCGAGGATCGCCGCGAGCACCTGCTCTCCGCCTCGCAGGCCAAGGAGGAGTTCATCAACCTCGAGGCCGCGGTGCGCGACGACGGCCAGGTGCTCGCCGTACGCGGCGAGTTCATCGGCGACGGCGGCGGCTACTCGTTCAACACCGAGAGCGCCTTGATCGAGCCGGCGCTGGCCGCCAAGTCGTTCCCCGGCCCCTACCGCATGGAGCAGTTCGAAGAGACGGTGGCGGCGTCGCTGACCAACAAGGCGCCGACGGCCGCCTACCGCGGTGTCGGGTGGACCGCCGCCAACACGGTGCGCGAGATCTTCTTCGACGAGATCGCGCGCGATCTGAAGATCGATCCGGCCGAGTTCCGGCGCAAGAACCTGCTGCGTTCGGAGGAGCTACCGTATCGCACCTCGACCGGGCAGCTCTACGACAGCGGCAGCTACCGCCAGTCGCTCGACCGGGCGTTGGAGCTGGTGAACTACGAGGCGTTTCGCGCCGCGCAGGCGAAGGCGCGCCAGGAGGGGCGCTACCTCGGCCTCGGCATCAGTCTCTACGTCGAACAGACGGCGTGGGGGAGCGATTCCGCCGCCCAGGCGGGTACCCCGCTGCCCTCGCACGACAACTCGACGGTGACGGTCGATCCGTCGGGCAAGGTGACGGTGGCGGTCAGCGTCTCGGGCCACGGCCAGGGACACGAAACGTCGCTGGCACAGATCGCCGCCGACGGTCTCGGCGTCGACATCTTGGACGTCGTGGTGGTGCACGGCGACACGGCGAATACGCCGTATGGTCTGGGCACCTACGCCAGCCGCAGCGCCGTGATCGGCGGGGCGACGGTGGCTCGGGCGGCGGCCGACGTGCGCGCGCAAGTCCTGCGCGTCGCCGGCAAGATGCTGGAGACCAGCCCGGAGGACCTGCAGATCGAGGACAGCAAGATCTCTGTCGTCGGCGTGCCGTCGAGGTTCAAGATGCTCGCCGACGTCGCCTACGCCGCCTACTGGGACGCCAGCGTGCGCGACGACGAGCCGCTGCTGACGGCGACGCGCTTTTACGATCCGCCGGCGACCTACGCCAACGGCTGCGTCGTCGCGCTGGCGGACGTCGACGTCGAGACCGGCCTGGTGAAGCTCACCCGCATCGTCGCGGTGGAAGACTGCGGCACGGTGATCAATCCGATGATCGTCGAGGCGCAGGTGCACGGCGCCATCACGCAGGGCCTGGGCGGCGCGCTGTACGAGCACCTGATCTACAGCGACAACGGGCAGCCGCTGACCACCACCTACATGGACTACCTGGTGCCGACGGCGACCGAAGTGCCGCGCATCGACGTCACCAGCCTGTCGTCGCCGTCGCCGTTCAGCGTCGGCGGCATCAAGGGCATGGGCGAGGGCGGCCAGATCGCCGCTCCCGCGGCGGTGGCCAACGCCGTGGCCGATGCCCTGGCGCCGTTCGGCGCGCGCATCCGCAAGCTGCCGATCACCCCGGATTACGTCCTGCGCCTGGCCGGCAAGATCGGGGCGAAGTAGCCGCGACATGCCGACGATTAAAGACTTGGAACTGTTCAAGGCGGCGCACAAGACCGTCGTCGAGATCCTGCGCGTGCAGCCGCAGGAGAGCTTGCTGATCACCATCGACTCGATCAGCGACTTCCGCGTCGCCGAGGAGATGGCCAAGGCGGGCGAGGCGGCCGGAGCGAAGGTGATGGTGGCGTGGCACTCGACGCCGAAGGGCTACGGCCGGGCGACGGACCCGTATCTCCCGGCGCCGCTGGTGGCGGCCTGTCCGGCGGCGGACGCCTGGATCGAGCTCAACAACCAGTGGTTGCTCTACGGCACGGCGTGGCAGAACGCGGTGATGAACGGCCATACGCGCAACCTGATGCTCGGCGGCCTGTCGACCGACCAGCTCATCCGCTGCATCGGCGAGGTCGACATCCCGGCCCAGATCGCCTTCCAGAACAAGGTGGTGGAGATCACGCGGCGGGCGCGCAAGATGACCATCGCCAACGCGGCGGGTACGAAGGTCGAGTTCGAGAACCATCCGGCGCGGCCGTTCGCCAACGAGCACATCGCCGAGACCCCCGGCGGACACTTCTTGACCGGCCAGATCGGCTGGGCGCCAAAGGAGGAGACGATCAACGGCACGCTGGTCTTCGACGGCGCGATCTCGGGCGGCGGCGAGGCCGACATCGGCATCGTCAAGGAGCCGGTCATCTACGAGGTGCGGGCCGGCCGCATCGGGGAGATTCGCGGCGGGCGCGAGGCGGCGATCGTCAGGCGCTGGTTCGAGAAGCTCGACGACCCGCGCATGTATACCGCCGCCCACGTCTGCTACGGCTTCAACCCCAACGCCAAGCTCGGCTTCACCACCACCGAGGACGAGCGCGTGTGGGGCAGCACGGAGTGGGGCTTCGGCTACCAGGGACCGATGTACTCCGGCGGCGAGCCGCGCGAAGCGGCCTCGCACATCGACGGCATCTCCCTGGCGTGCTCGGTCACCTGCGACGGCCAGGAAATCACCCGCGACGGCGAGGTCGTCCATCCCGAGCTGATCGCCCTCGCGCGTGCCTGCGGGCACTGAGGGCGAGCCGCTTCGACCCCGTAGCCCCCTCTGGCACACGGGAACGGCGCAGCGAACCATGGGCCGTGAGGATCGGCTGGTCACTCTCGTCGCGGATCCGTTCCCGCCCTACCAGTATGTGCGGGACGGCGCGCTGGCCGGCCTCGACTACGAGATCATCCAACAGGCGTTCCGCAGCCAGGGGCTCGACATCTCGGTCGCCCTCCACCCCTGGGACGAGTGTGTGCGGCAAATGGACGAACAGCGCGCCGACGGCGCGTTTCAGGTCGCCAAGACGCCGGAGCGCGAGCGGCGCTTTCTCTTCTCCGATCTCCTGCGTACGGCGAGGACCGTCTTCTATTGCCACGCCTCGACACCCGTCGGGTTGCGCCGAGACGGCCTCGCCGCGCAACTGCGCGAGCTGACGACCGCAGTCGTCAGCGGGTACAGCTATGGCGCGACCTTCGACGATCTCGCCGACATCCCGAAGCTCGCCGCCGACAGCAACGAGGCGGGTCTGCTCGCGCTCGCCGCTCGGCGGGCCGATCTGGCCATCGTGGACGACGGCGTCGGCGCTCATCTCCTCGCGGCGCTACGCCTGGGCGACACGCTGCGACGTGTGCCGGACTTTGAGATGCAACGGCCGCTCTTCGTCGCCTTTAATCCGGGACGAGAGGATTTCCGCGCTGCCTTCGACCGCGGGCAGACGGAAATCCGCCGGCGCGGTGTGTACGCCGCCCTGATGGCGAAGTACGGCCTGACATGAGCGGGGTGGCGAGTCGGACGGCGATGCCACTGTCGGTGTTTGACATCTTCAAGATCGGGATCGGGCCGTCGAGCTCACATACCGTCGGGCCCATGCGTGCCGCACGCCGCTTCGCCGAAAGCCTGGTCGCACTCGGCCGGGCGAGTGTGGTGCAGTCGCTCACGGTCGAACTGTTCGGCTCATTGGGGCTGACCGGCAAGGGACACGGCTCGGACTTCGCCGTGACCGTCGGGCTCGAGGGCGCCGAGCCCGAAACGGTGGAGCCCGACACCATTCCCGCACGCATGGAGCAGGTGTCACGCCAGGGCCAGGTGACCCTCATGGGCGTGTCCCCCGTGTCCTTTCGCCCGAGTCAAGATCTGGTCTTTCACCGTCGCGAGAGCCTGCCGCTGCACAGCAACGGCATGCGCTTCAGCGCCCGCGACGGAGCCGGTCACTTGGTACTTCAGCGCGTGTACTACTCGGTTGGAGGCGGCTTCGTGGTCGGCGAGACTGGCACTCCCGAGGGCGACCCCGCTGCCCGCGCGCTGCCGCATGCCTTCGACAGCGGCGCGGAGTTGCTGGCGTTGTGCGCCACGCGCCGGTTGTCGGTGAGCGCCCTCATGCTCGACAACGAGTGCGCCGCACGCCCCGAGGTCGAGGTGCGGGCTCGCTTGCAGACCATCTGGCGGGCGATGCAGGACTGTGTGCAGCGCGGATGCGAGCGCGAGGGGATTCTGCCCGGCGGCCTGAAAGTGCGCCGGCGGGCCGCGGCGCTGCAGCGCCAGCTCCAGACCGCCGACGCGGTACGCGCCGACTCGTTGGCGACCATGGACTGGGTGAATCTCTGGGCTCTGGCGGTCAACGAAGAGAACGCGGCGCATGGGCGTGTGGTGACTGCGCCAACCAACGGCGCCGCCGGCATCGTGCCGGCCGTGTTGAGTTACTACCGGCGCTTCACGCCTGGCGCCGATGACGACGGGTGCGCGCGTTTCTTGCTCACCGCCGGAGCCATCGCCTTCCTTTACAAGAAGAACGCCAGCATCTCGGGGGCGGAAGTCGGCTGTCAGGGCGAGGTGGGGGTGGCCTGCTCGATGGCCGCCGGCGCGCTGGCGGAAGTGCTAGGGGG
>CAYYWP010000131.1:0-7375 GCA_964475125.1 uncultured Binatia bacterium (SeqCode)
TGCACACGCCGCTGATGTCGGCGACCAACGCGATCGCGGCGATCTCGCTGGTCGGCTCGATCGTCATCGCCGGCAGCGACTACAGCCAGGTGACGAACGGCTGGGTGTGCACGCTGCTCGGGTTCATCGCCGTGGCGTGCTCGTCGACCAACGCCGTCGGCGGGTTCCTCATCACCGACCGCATGCTGCGCATGTTCAAGACCACCCACGAGCTGAAGGGCGGGGCGCGCCGCCCGGTCGAGCGGCAGGCCGTCCTGGCGATGCTGGGCGTCCTGCTCATCGTCGCCGCCATCGTCTGGGGCGCCAAGCCCGCCGGCATGGCGATGGGCGAGTACCTGCGCGAGCACGCGGCCGACGAGGTGCTGCGCTACGCCTACATCCTGTCGGCGGCGATGTTCGTGCTCGGCTTGAAGGGCCTCAGCTCGCCCAAGTGGGCGCGCGGCGGCATGCTGCTCGCTGCCTTCGGCATGGGGCTGGCGGTGGTCGGCACGCTGTTCCACCATCACGTCGTCACCTACCGCTGGATTTTCCTCGGTTTCGTCATCGGCGCCGTGGCCGGCGGATGGATGGGTCTGCGGGTGCCGATGACCGCCGTGCCGCAGCGCACCGCGTTGTCGCACTCGCTCGGCGCGCTGGCCGCCTGTCTGGTCGGTGTGTCGGAGTATTTCCGCTACCAGGGCGAGCTCGGCCGGGTGACCCTCGTCGCCCTCAACTTCGAGGTGATCGTCGGCGGGTTGACGTTCACCGGCAGCCTGATCGCGGCGGCGAAGCTGCACGAGATGCTGCCCGGACGGCCGATCACCTATCGCGGGCAGAACCTGCTCAGCTTGAGCCTGCTGGGCGTGATCTTCCTCTCTGCCCTGTGGTTGGTCATCACCCAGGAGGCGACGCCGTTCTTCTACGTCATGGTGGCGCTCGCCTTCGCCTTCGGGCTCTTGCTGGTCATCCCGATCGGCGCCGCCGACATGCCGACCGTCATCGCCTTGCTCAACTCCTATGGCGGCTTGGCGGATGCGGCGATGGGCTTCGTGCTGATGAACAAGATCCAGATCGTCACCGGGTCGCTCGACGGCACCTCGGGGTTCCTGCTCGCCATCCTCATGTGCCGGGCGATGAACCGCTCGATCTCGAACGTCCTCTTCGGCGCCTTCGGCGCCGTCTCGGAGGCCGACGTCACGGCCGCCGCGGAGGCCAAAGGCACCGTGCGCAGTATCTCGCCCGAAGAGACGGCCGTGCTGCTCGAAACGGCGAACCGGGTGATCATCGTGCCCGGCTACGGCATGGCCGTGGCGCAGGCGCAGCATGCCGTCGGCGAGCTTTCCGCGACGCTCATCGAGCGCGGCGTGCAGGTGCAGTACGCCATCCATCCGGTCGCCGGGCGCATGCCGGGGCACATGAACGTGCTGCTCGCCGAGGCCAACGTGCCGTACGAGCAACTGGTCGAGATGGAGCAGATCAATCCCTACTTTCCCGAGGCCGACGTCGTCCTGGTGATCGGCGCCAACGACGTCACCAACCCGGCGGCAAAGACCAACAAGGCCAGCCCGCTCTACGGCATGCCGATCCTCGACGTCGAAAAGGCGCGCTCGATGATCGTCTTCAAGCGCAGCATGCGCCCCGGCTTCGCCGGCGTCGACAACGACCTCTATTACAACGAGCGCTGCATGATGCTGTTCGGCGATGCCAAGGACAGCGTCACCAAGCTGCTGGGGGAGATGAAGTCGCTGCTCTGAGCCGGCGCCCAGGCTCATGTGCCGTGGTGCCCGCAAGGACGACTCGGATCATGGGACACGAGATTGCGCGATGGGCTTCCGTGTCGTCGCCTCGCGGGTGACCGGTATCGTGGGGCCGAGGTGACGAGAGAAGATCAGCCGCCGCGGCCCGCCGACGCGCGATTCTATTCGCCGGGTTGGCTCGACCGCCTGACCGACGCGGTCAAGCGGCTGCCCGGACCGGAGTGGCTGTATTATGCCACGCTACTCGTGGTCCAGGTCCTGTCCGTGAACGCAGTGTTGTGGGTGAACGGCAGATCCCCCGTCGGCTCGATCACTCTGTTCCGGTTCTTCTTCGTCTTCGTCGCGCCCTATCTCCTGTGGGTCCGATCGCTCCTGGACCGGGTCGCCGGCCGCGCCTTCGAAGCCTTCCGCCCCGCCCTGCGGATCGGCGATGCCGAGTTCGCGCGGCTGCGCTACGAGCTGACGACGTTGCCGGCGCGCGACACCCGCATCGTCACTGGCGTGGCCGTCGTCTTAGGCCTGTGGACCATCGCGCGTCTACCGGCTTCAGTCATCGAGTCCTACGGCGCCTCGCGCGCCGCGGTCTTGATCACGCTGGGGCCGCTCGCGCTCTTCGCCATCGCGACGGCGTTCGTCAGCACCTACCAAGCGATACGGCAGCTGCGGATGGTGACCCGCCTGCACGCCATGGTCACGCACATCAAGGTGTTCCATACGAGACCGCTGTACGCATTCTCGGTCCTGACCGCGGGCACGGGCATCAGCTTTCTAGTGCTCGCCTATAGCTTTGTCGCGATCCGACCCGAAATGGCCCTCAGGACATCGGTCGGCCGCTCATTGGTCGTCCTCCTGTCCCTGACCGCGATCGCTTGTTTCGCGCTGCCACTGCGCGGGATGCAGCGGCTGATCGCGGCGGAGAAAAGCCGACGGCTCGCTGCGGCGACCGACCGCTTCATGGTGGTGGCCGGCAGGCTCCATCAGCGCGTGGACGAGGAGATTCTGGACGACGCCGACAAGTTGAGCGCGCAGCTGTCGAGCCTCGCGACCGAGCGCGACGCACTGGCGAAGATTTCGACGTGGCCGTGGGATCCCGCGGCGCTGACGGCGTTTATTACCACGTTGGTGCTGCCTGTGCTCCTGTTTCTGTTGACACATTTTCTGGAGCGCTCGGGGTTCTAGGTCGCGTCGAGGAGAATCACCATGCGGTTACGTGGACTGCACGCCGTGCTGGGCCTGCTGCTGTTGGCGTCGGCGCCCGCCTTCGGCCAGCCAGCCGGACAGGCGCCGGCGGCGGCGGGGACGACCAGGCCGCGCGGGTTGCTGATCAAGAACGAGCCCTGGACGGGCGATTTCGACGCCATGCTCGCGCGCCGCATGATCCGCGTCCTGGTGCCGTACAGCCGCACGCTCTACTTCATCGACCGCGGGCACGAGCGCGGCTTGACCGGCGAGCTGGTGCGCGACTTCGAGCGCTACATCAACCGCAAGTACAAGACCGGCAACCGCCCGCTGACGGTCTACATCGTTCCGACGACGCGCGACCAGCTGCTGCCCGGCCTCGTGCAGGGGCTGGGAGACATCGCGGCCGGCAACCTGACGATCACCGAGGGACGGCTGGCTCAGGTCGACCTCGTTCCCCTCCACGCCGGGGCCTCGGAGATCGTCGCCACCGGACCCAAATCGCCGCCGATCGCGACGGTCGACGACTTGTCGGGCAAGACCGTCCACGTGCGCCCGGCGACCAGCTACTACGAGAGCCTGGTGGCGCTGAACGAGCGCTTCGCCAAGCAGGGCACGCCGCCGGTCAAACTAGTCGCCTTGCCCGACGCATTGGAAGACGAAGACAAGCTGGAGATGCTGAACGCCGGCTTGTTCGAGGTCGTCATCGTCGACGACTGGAAGGGAAAGATGTGGGCGCAGGTCCTGCCCGAGATCCGTCTGCATCCGGAGGTGAGCGTGCGGCAGGACGTCAAGACCGGCTGGGCGATCCGCAAAGGCAGCCCGCAGCTCGCCGAGGTCATCGCCGACTTCGGCGCGAGCTACGTTAAGAAGGAGGGCGTCAGCAGCTACCGATTGAAGCAGTACATGAAGCGCATCAAACAGGTCCGCGATCCGACGGCGAGCGAGGAGTGGAAACGCTTCGAGGAGACCCTGGCGCTGTTCGACAAGTACGGGGACCGGTACGGCTTCGATCCGCTCATGCTGGCGGCGCAGGGCTACCAGGAGTCGCACCTCGACCAGAGGAAGCGCAGCCGCGTCGGGGCGATCGGTGTCATGCAGCTGATGCCGAAGACCGGCGCCGAGATGAAAGTGGGCGACGTTCGCGTCACCGAGGCGAACATCCACGCCGGCGCGAAGTACATGGACCATCTGATGGCGAAGTACTTCAAGGATGCGCAGTTCAACGAGAACAACCGCACGCTGTTCGCCTTCGCCAGCTACAACGCCGGTCCGGCTCGCATCGCCAAGATGCGCGCCGAGGCGAGCAAACGCGGGCTCGATCCGAACAAGTGGTTCAACAACGTCGAGCAGGTGACGGCGGAGAAGGTCGGGATCGAACCGGTGACCTACGTGCGCAACATCTACAAGTACTACGTCGCCTACAAGCTCATTCGCGACGCGGCTGCCGCCACGGACAAGGCGCGCGCCGAGACCAAGGCCGGCGCGCAGTGACGCCAGTCCGTCGCCGTTCCGACCCAGGATCTCGCGGCGAGCGGCAACCGGAGCGATGCACGGCTTGACGCCCACCTCTGCCGCGCCTAGTACTCGCGCGATGGCGGATCGAGGCGAGGAGCCTCCCACCGGCACCGGCCGTGCCTCGCTGGCGGGCGCGGCGGGCACGGGCGCGAAGTCTGCGGGCCCGAAGGACGTGCTGACGATCGTCGCCGCCAAGTGCATCGACTGCGGGTTTTGTCGCGAATCGTGCCCGTACGGCGTCGTCTTCACCACCTTCACCCGCAAGCACCAGTACGTGATCATGGCCGACGGGTGCATGTGGTGTGGCGGACCGGGGAGGGCGCCCTGCGAGGTGTACTGCCCGGTGCCGGGCGCGATCGTGCCCGCCAAGTACGACCCGGTGCACGGGCTGATGCTGAACGGCGGCAACTGAGAACGGCGGCCCGGTCGGAAGGAGTGACGATGCGCGGCAAGGATTTCGTTCGCGAGGTGGAGGCGCTGGCGGCGCCGATCGCGAAGCAAGCCTACGAGGGGACCTGCGCCACGTACGCCAACCTCACCGACGACGGAGCCTTTCGCCTGTTGGCGCAGTTGTGGTGGCTCGAAGGGCCGGAAGTGCCCAACTTCGCCCGCGCCTGGTGGCACGCGATCCCGGGCGACCCGACCGGCAGGTACCGCGACGTCGAGATGTTCCTCTCCCGTCAACTCTACGACGAGTCGCGCCACGGCAAGCTGTACTCAGCCGCCTGCATCCAGAAGGGCTTCGTTCGCCACGAGCAAGACCTGTATGGCCATCCCTACACGCGCCCGGTGCCCGGGTTGATCAACTTCACCATGTGGCTGCAGCATCTGGGCAACTACCTCTTCACCACCCTCTACACCGCCGAGCAGCTCGCCTCGGAGAACCTGACGTTCCCCGGCTTCCTCGACGGCATCCTGCGCGTGGTCACCGATCCGATCGTGCGCGGGCCCTTCGAAGGCCAATACGACGAAGAGCGCTACCATGGGTTGAGCGGTCGCTATGTGGTGGCGAAGTATTGTCACGAGCCGGCGCAACAGGACGAGGGCCTGTGGGCGGCGAAGATCACCTGGGATCTGCTCGGCCAGATGAGCGCCGACCTGGCCAAGTTCGTCAAGGACGGCGATGTCGGCCCGCGGCCGGCCCCGGCCTTTCCGCCGATCAAGCTGCCGCGCACTTTCGAGTAGTCGTGCCGGCGGCGACCGATTGACAATCCGTCGCGGCGGCGACGAGCGCGTCGCCGCCGCGGTGTCTCAACGCCCGGCGGCGCGCATGTCGGCGGGAATCACCTCGCCGTCCTTCACGATCAGCTCGTCGTCGAGGGTCAGCGTGCAACCGCGCATCGGCAGGTCGAGATGGCAGTGGGTGTCGTTGGTGCCGCCGAGCTCGATGTTGGGACCGGTGGAGAAGAGCACGTTGCCGTAGAAGGCGCGTCCGTCCATGCCGATGCCCGGCACGCCGAGCGCGTGGCAGAGCCACTGCGCCTGGTCGTTCAGGCCCCAGCCGATGTGCGAGATCGCGTACGCCCGCGGATCGTCGAAGCCGGCGATGTAGTTGCGCAGGAACTGCGCGTCGGTGCCGCCGGCGATCTCGACGATGGCGCCGTCGCGGATGGTGAAGTCGATCGGTTCGCGCACGTAGGTGCAGAAGGGATACATGATGTCGCCCTTGTCCATCACCACGCGGCCGTTGACGCCCGTGTCGCTGCCGCTGGTGGCCAGGAAGCCCCCCGGCCAGTGGTCCCAACGCCCCGGCGTGTCGGTGAAGCCGTACTCGGTGATCACGGGATAGGCGCCGAGCTCGTAGGTGACGTCGGTCCCGGCGCGATTGGTGAAGCGCAGCTGCCGCGCCTTCGCCAAGCGCACCTCGGCGGCCTCGACGCGCTCGCGCAGCGCACGGGTCGGGAAGAGCCGCTGCAGGACCTCGAAGGGCTCGACGACGAGCAGGATCCGCGCCCCGGCGGCTTGGATCGCGAGCTGCTCGCGCGAGAAGAGCAACAGCATCAGGTCGATGACGAGGTCGGCCTGTCCGAGCGCGGTCAGAGCCGGGGCGTTGCCGGCCAGTGAGTTCTGGCCGACATTGGACACGCGGTCCGCCGTAGCGATGTTCGTCTCCGCCAGCAGGTTGACGTTGAAGGTGTGCGCGCCGAGCGCGCGGGCCGCGGCCATGAAGGCCGCCGCATAGTCGGCGCGTTGACCGACTTCGCTCAGCACCGCGACCGTCTCCCCGCCGCGGATACCGCACAGCTCGAGCTCCTTGCGAAACAGCGAGACCATCTGGGTCATCTGCAACGAACGGCTCATGCGACACCTCGCGCAGTCGGCACTGGCGAACCTCGTGCCATCGGGTGGAGCCGGCGACGGCGAGCGTCGCCGGCCGCCCCGTCGCTACTGAATCAACCCCTCGGCCTTCATCGCCTCCTGCACCTTCGGGCGCGCCGCGATGCGGCCCATATAGCCTTTGATGTTCGGCCACTTGCCGAGGTCGATGTTGTGGAAGTTCGCCCAGTTCACCACCGTGAACAGGTAGGCGTCGGCGATCGAGTACTTGTCGCCCATGATGTACTGCTTGCCGGCCAGCGCCTTTTCGAGCGCGTCGAGGCGGCGGGTGATGTAGCCCAGCTGGACGGTCTTCATCTCCGGCGTCAGGCTGGGGTTGAAGAGCGCGCCGAGCTGCTTGTGAATTTCGGTGGCGGTGAAGTTGAGCACCTCCATCAGGCGGTAGCGCTCCATGGTGCCGGCCTTGGGAGCCAAGCCCGCCTCGGGTTTCTGGTCGGCGAGGTATTGGATGACGACACTCGCTTCGGTGAGCGCCTGCCCATCGTCGAGCGCCAATGCGGGGACGTAGCCCTTCGGATTGACTTTCCAGATCGGGTCATCCGGCTTCGCCGGCAGATCGACCTTTTCGAGATCGATCTTGTAGCCCGCCTCGCGGGCGACGATGT
>CAYYWP010000131.1:7385-13055 GCA_964475125.1 uncultured Binatia bacterium (SeqCode)
GCCAGCGAGCAGGCACCGGGGGTATAATAGAGCTTCATCGGTCGTGTCCTCCCTCTGCTGTGGGTTGTCGCGCGCGCCGTCTCGACCCGCGCGCGCGGCAGCGGGTGAACGTCGACGCGATCGATGCACCGGTTCTGGAACAGTTGTCCAACTGCGTCAAGGGGGCGGAACGGCACCGTATTAGCCCAGTGCGAGCGGTCGCTCTGCCACGCTCTTGATAAATATGGATGCGAGCACACGAGTCGTAGCCGCGGGACCTGTGCCCGCCGGCAGCGCACCGCGCTGCCCGGTGGGGCGGGGTGCGGCACCCGCACGTGGCCGGCAGAGGTCAAGTACCCGCGGTGGGTATGGCGCCACACCCCGCCCCACTGGGCGACGCGCCGCGTCGCCGGCGGGCACAGGCCCCGCGGCTACGGCTCGTGCGCCCGCCCCCGGTAGATGGGCGTGCGACGTGGTTGACACGATGCCGGAGTGGGGGTCTATTGGCGCCGACTCAAGTATCCGCACGTGTTTCGGGCCGCGCGGCTCATGCTGTTGAACAAGGTGGATCTGCTGCCGCACCTGACCTTCGACCTGCCGCAGTGTCTGGCGTACGCCCGCCGGGTGAACCGCGAGTTGGAGATGCTGCCCGTCTCGGCGACCCGCGGTGACGGGCTGGAGGCGCGGTACGGCTGGGTGCGTGAGACGGGGTGCGCGCGCGCGGCGGCGGGCTGACGGACCAGCCGTGCTCGCCGTCCTGCTGCTCGGCATCCTCCTCGGCGTCCGGCACGCCTTAGAGGCAGACCACGTCGCCGCGGTGGCCAGCTTGGCGACCCGCTCGGCGTCGCTGGCGGGCAAGGCGAAGGTCGCGGCGCTGTGGGGCGGCGGCCACGCCGCGAGCTTGATCCTGCTCGGCGCCATCCTCATCGCTTTCGGCACGTCATTGTCGGACCGACTGGCGCGGGGCTTCGAGATCGCGGCTGGCATCATGTTGGTGATGCTCGGCGGCGACGTGCTGCGCCGGCTGCGCCGCCGTCGGGTGCACTTTCACGTCCATCAGCACGGCGACGGCGTGCGCCACCTCCACGCCCATGCCCATGCGGAGGTGGCGCACGCCGATCCCACCGCCCACCACCATCAGCACGGGTGCGGCCTGTGGGCGCGCTCTCTGGCCGCGGGGAGCATCCACGGCCTGGCCGGCTCTGGGACGTTGGTCCTGCTGTCGATGCAGACGCTAGGCTCGGGCTTCCACGCGGTGGCGTACGTCATCGCCTTTGCCGTCGGCTCGATCCTGGGCATGGTGGCCTTCTCGCTGGTGCTGTCCGTGCCGTGGGCCGTGTCGCCGAGGCTACTCGAGCGCGTGGCGTGGAAGCTCGAGGCCGGCCTGGGCGTCGGCACAATCGCGATCGGCGGGTGGACGGCCTTACAGGCCGCGCTATCCTGAGCCCGGGCGCGCGATCATGTGCCTCGGCATTCCCCGGGGGGGGGAAAGGGGACGTTGGGCCGAGTGGGCCGGTTCGAGTCGTGGCTGACTCCAGCTCGGGCATCACTGCGTTGAGGACATCGACAGAGGCTGGTCGTACGGCGTAGCCGGTGGCCATGCCACGGGGGCCACGTCTGGATACGCCCGGAGCCCTTCACCACGTCATCGTTCGAGGGATCGAACGGCGCCGGATCTTTCGTAGCGACGGCGATCGCCGACTCTGTTTGGACCGGCTTGCCACGCTGGTCAGCGCCAGCGACGCGGGCCTCTACGCGTGGTGCCTGATGCCGAACCACGTGCACGTCCTGCTGCGTACCGGCAGCGTACCGCTCAGTCTGCTGATGCGCCGCTGGGTCGGTCCCTACGCCTCGGCCTTCAACCGCCGCTATCGCCGCAGCGGACACCTTTTCCAGAATCGCTTCAAGAGCATCGTGGTCGAAGAGGAACCGTATCTGCTTGCCCTCGTTCGCTACATCCATCTCAACCCGGTCCGGGCCGGCCTGCGCACCGTCGACGAGTTGGACCGCGATCCCTGGACGGGGCACGGAGTGCTGCTCGGGCACTGCACCTTGCCGGCCCAGGATACGGACTTCGTCCTGGCACACTTCGGTCGCCGTGTTGCGGCCGCGCGCGCGGCGTATCGGGACTTCATTCGAATGGGAGCCGGCCAGCCACGCCCGGATCTAGGCGGCGGCGGGCTGCGCCGCAGCGCCACCGGCTGGGAACACCTACCCGCGCTGCGTCGCGGCCGCGAAGCCTGGGCGCACGACGAGCGCATCCTCGGCGGCGTCGAGTTCGTACGCGCCGCCGTCAACCAGATGCCGACACCGCCCGCGACGCGGGTGGACGTGATCGTTCCTTCGCTCCTCCGCGCGGTCGCCGCCGAGTGCCGCGTGGAAACGCAGGAGATCGCTAGCCCCGTCACCCACCGGCGCGCTTTGGTCGCCCGTGCTATCGTCTGCCGCATTGCGGTTGCCCGCGGGTGTTCGTTGCGCGCGATCGCGCGCTCCCTGGGCATCTCCAAACAGAGCGTCACCCGCGCCGTCGGGCGCGCCAATACACTTGAGGCAGAGGTTCGCAAGATCGACCGGCGGGTCCGCTAGTGCGTGTACGCACCGCTTGAGCGGGCCCGAAGGAAGCGTGACCCACCACAGACTTCTTCCATTCCACCCGGCCCATTCGGCCCAACGTCCCCTGCTGCCCAGGAAACGCGCCGGCCCGTCGGTGGCGGTTCGTCCGCCGACGTGTCAGAAGCGACGCACGTGAGACTGCCGCACCGCTGACGCCTGGGCTCCGATGGAGGACCGCGCTCAGAACACCGCCAAGCCGCGTCGCCGGGTGCCGCTGCGGCGGGCCGCGGCGGACCTCTCGCTGCGCAGCAAGCTGCGGCTGTTCGCGCTGGCGCTGGTCACCATTCCCGGCGTGGCCTTTGCGCTCATGGCCTTCGCCGGCGCGCGCGCCGCGCTCGAGCGCGAAGTGGTGATCCAGCTCCACCAGACGGCGGAGTTGGGCGCCGACGCGGTGGCGGCGGCGCTCGAGCGGGCGCGCGGCGACGCCCGCGCCTGGGCGCGCCAGGAGGTGATGCGCGAGCTGCTGGTCGGCGATGTCGACAAGCGCGTCTCCAAGCTCCTCCATGCGGTCGCCGACCGCCAGGCGGCCTATCTCGAGGCGTTGTGCGTCGATAACCGCGGCACCGTCGTCGCCGCCAGTCGCGGCGAGTGGATCGGCCGCCGCGCCCCGGCGGGGGAGGCGATGGCCGGCGCGCTGGCCGGCGGCGAATCGCTGCTCGGGCCCTCGACGGAGTTTGCGCCCGGGCGCCAGGTCATCGCGATCGGCGTGCCGATCGACAACCCGGATACGCCGGGTGAACGTATCGGCGCGCTGATCCTCGTCTACGACTGGGGCGCGATCGCGGCGTTGCTCGACGGCATCCGCGTGCAGCTCGAGCCATTCGGCAAGCGCGTGGCGGCGCTGGTCGTCGATGGCAGTGGCGCGGTGATCGGCGGCGTCGCCTTCGACGGCGAGACCGCCCAGCACTCCGGCCTGGCGGCCGAGGCCTGGCGCGGCGTCACCCCCGATGGGTCCGGGCGGCGTCGCGTGCGCGAGCCGAGCGGGGCGGTCGTGGAGGCGCTGGTCGGTGCCGCGCCGATTGCCGACGCGCCGCGGGGGTGGTCGGTCCTCCTGGTCGAGCGCGCCGGCGAGGCGCTGGCGGCGGTGCGCCAGATGCGCGACCGCTGGATTGCGATCAGCGCCGCGATCCTCGCCTTCGGGCTGGTCGCGGCGACACTCCTGGCGCGACAGGTGATGCGACCGCTCAGCGAGATCACACAGGCGACCGGCCACATCGCCGCCCATCCCGATCTGCAACGGCCGCTACTGCCGGTGCGCTCGCGGGACGAGATCGGGCAACTGACCGAGTCGTTCAATGCCATGACCACCGCCCTGAAGCGCAGTCAGGAGGAGGCGCTGTCGGCGGCCCAATTCGCCTTCGCCGGCGAGCTGGCGGCGATGGTAGCGCACGAGGTGCGCACGCCGCTCAGCGTCATGCGCTCCTCGGCGCAGCTCCTCGCCGACACGGCGGCGCCCGACCGCGGGCACGGCGCCGAGCTGGCGGAGATGATCGTCGCCGAAGTCGACCGCGTCGAGCGCGTCGTCACCGGCCTGATCCAGCTCGCCCGCCCGCTCGAGTCGCGGCCCGAGCCGACGCCACTGCGCGATCTGCTGCTGCGAGCGGCCGCCTTCGTCGAGGCGCAGGCGCAGCGCCAAGGGGTTCGGATCAGCTGCGAGGCGGTCGGCGACGGGCCGCCGGCGTGGTGCGATGCGGAGCAGATCTATCAGGTGATCCTCAATCTGGTGATCAACGCCCTGCAGGCGCTGCCGGCGGGCGGGCACATCGCGCTGCGCACCCTGCCGGCGGAATCCGGCTTGGCGGGCTTCGGCGTCGCCGACGACGGCCCGGGCCTGCCCGACGACGTGCGCAACCGGCTCTTCCAGCCCTTCGCCAGCGGGCGCGAAGGGGGTACGGGGTTGGGGCTGGCGTTCGTCGATCGCGTCGTCAAGACACACCGCGGCAGTGTGTCGGTGCGCAGCGCCGCGGGCAGCGGGACGGAATTCACCGTGCGGCTGCCGATCGCAGAACACCCGTTCATTGACACCCGGACAGCTGACCCGCACAGTCGGCCTTGATCGGACAAGAGAAATCCAACGCAGAGTCGCGGCGCCTGGAGTACGAGAAAGTGAACCCCGAACCCAATCGACGATGACGATGGGGCAGCGCTCGAGCTCATGCACGCCGCCTCTGTGCCCTCTGCGTACTCGGCGTCTCTGGGTTGAGGTTTTCGTCGGATCGAGGTTAGCCGCCAACTGGGCGCCGGCGCTGTCGCTCGACCGCGACTTTCGGGCCCTCGGGCCGACCGTGATCGCGTGAGGTGGCGGCGGTTACCCGGCCGCGTGATGCGATGAAGCGCGTGCTGGTGGTCGATGACGACCGGCGGATGCGGCGGACGCTGCAGATCGTCATCGAGCACATGGGGCTCGAGTCGGCGGCCGCCGCCGATGCCGGTGAGGCGCGCGCCTTGCTCGGCGAGGCGCGCTTCGACCTCGTGCTCACCGATCTCAAGATGCCCGGCACCGGTGGGATCGAGCTGCTGGAGCAGGTTCGCACCGAGCACCCGCGACTGCCGGTCATCCTCATCACCGCCTACGGCACCATCCAGACCGCCATCGAAGCGATCCGCAAGGGCGCCGCCGACTATGTCCTCAAGCCGTTCGACAACGAGAGTTTGGAGCGGGTCATCCGCCGGACCCTGGAGTTCGAGCGGGCCCGCGCCGAGAACGCCTTTCTCAAGGAGCAAGTCGGCGGCGCCTGGGTGGCGGAGGAGGTCTTTCTCTCCTCGCCCAGCATGCAGGGGGTGGCCGAGCTCATCGCGCGCGTGGCGGCGAGCGGCAGCCCGGTGCTCATCGACGGCGAGACCGGTACCGGCAAGGAGCTGGCGGCGCGCTGCGTCCACCACCAGAGCCCGCGGCGCGATGCCCTCTTCGTGCCGCTCAACTGCGCCGCGCTGCCGGCCGAGCTGCTGGAGGCCGAGCTGTTCGGCCACGCGCGCGGCGCCTTCACCGGCGCCGACCGCGACCGGCAAGGCAAGTTCGAGGTGGCGCACGGCGGTACCCTGTTCCTCGACGAGATCGGCGATATGCCGCTGGCGCTG
>CAYYWP010000132.1:0-13022 GCA_964475125.1 uncultured Binatia bacterium (SeqCode)
TGCCGCAACGTGTTCCGCTCACCCTGAGCCCGTCGAAGGGTGGGCGGAACACGTTCTTGAACGGGCCGTTAGAGATGGCCCGCCCGGTAGCCGGTGGAGCGCGCCGCTCCGCGGCGCACGGCCGCGCCGTCACGGATCCATTCCCGCCCGGCATGGATTTCGCCGCATTCGCGGCGATGCGGGGCCTCGTCATGCGCCGCGGAGGAGCGCGTTCCGCCGGCTCGGGGGCGTTGCACTTCGCCGCTTTGCTATGCCAGCAGTGGGCCTCAGGAAGGAGACAAGCACGGCCATGACCCAGTGGGAAAAGCCAAGCGATGAGGAGCTACGGGCCCGGTTGACGCCGGAGCAATACGCGGTCACCCAGCACGAGGCGACCGAGCCGCCGTTCCGCAATCCCCTGTGGGACGAGAAACGAGCCGGCATTTACGTCGACATCGTGTCGGGAGAGCCCTTGTTCAGCTCACTCGACAAATTCGATTCCGGCACCGGCTGGCCGAGCTTCGTGCAGCCGCTGGATGCGGCCAGCATCACGCGGCGCGAGGACCGCCGGTTGTTCATGCGCCGCACCGAAGTGCGCTCGGCTCACGGCGATTCACACCTCGGGCACGTCTTCGAGGACGGCCCCGCGCCGACCGGCCTGCGCTACTGCATCAACTCGGCGGCCTTGCGCTTCATCCCGGTCGAGCGCCTCGAAGCCGAAGGCTACGGCGAGTACCGCACGCTGTTCGAGCCGTAGACGCTCATCGACGGTAGACCCACGAGCAACGGCGACGAGCCCTCTCACGTCGGGGACTCGCCGCGCGCCAGCGGGATACCGAGCTCCTCGAGCTTGCGGTAGAGCGACGACAGCGACACGCCGAGATGCTCGGCTGCCTGTCGCTTGTCGTGATCGACGCGGTTCAGCACGGCGTGGATGTGGGCGCGCTCGTAGGCGCGCAGCGCCTCGCGCAGATTGTCGCCGGCGGGGACCGCCAGCGCGTCTTCGTTGCGCAGGCTGCGCGGCAGGTCCGCGAGCGTGATCCAGTCGCCGTCGCCGAGAATCATGGCGTGCTCGACGACGTTGTCGAGCTCGCGCACGTTGCCCTTCCACGGCAGCGACAGAAACACCTTCAGAGTCGCGGCGTCGACGCCCTTGAAGCCGCGCCGCAGCTCGCGGTTGTGTTGGCGGATGAAATGCTCGACCAGGGCCGGAATGTCCTCGCGGCGTTCGCGCAGCGGGGGAATCTCGATGCCGAAGACGTTCAGGCGGTAGTACAGATCGTCACGGAAGCGGCCGGCATCGACCTCGCGGCGCAGCTCGCGATTGCTGGCGGCGATGATGCGCACGTCGGCGCGCACCGGGGTCGTCGCCCCGACGGCGAGCACTTCCTTGTTCTCGATCAGGCGCAACAGCTTGACCTGCAGGCCGAGCGGCAGGTCGCCGATCTCGTCGAGAAAGATCGTGCCGTGACGGGCGTGCTGGAAGAGGCCTTCCTGATTGCTCACCGCGCCGGTGAAGGCACCGCGCACGTGCCCGAACAGTTGGCTCTCGAGCAGCGTCTCCGGGATGGCGCCGCAGTTGACCGGCAGGAAGATCGCCTCGCGCCGGTCGCTGAAGTGGTGGATGGCACGGGCGACGACCTCCTTGCCGACGCCGCTCTCACCGGTGATCAGCACCGTGCTCGGCACGGGGGCGACGCGCTTGATCAGGGTCATGACCTCGCGCATGGCCGACGACTGGCCGACCAGGTGATCGAAGTCCCACTGCCGGTCGACCTGGCTGCGCAAGAACTGCCGCTCCCAGGCGATCTGCCGGTAGTTGATCAAGTTGGCGAGCTTGTGCAGCAGATCGTCGAACAGCACCGGCTTGAGCAAGTAGTCCTGCGCCCCGGCGCGCAGCGCTTCCACGGCGCTGTCGACGGTGGCGTGCGCGGTCATGATCAGGACCAGCGTCTGGGGGGTGATCTCGCGCGTGCGGCGCAACACGGCGAGCCCATCGACGCCCGGCATGCGCAGGTCGGAGAGCACGATATCGAACTCGCGCTGGGCCAGCGCCTCGATGGCCGCGCTGCCGTCGGGCACCGCGACGACCTCGTACCCCTCTTCCCGCAGCACCTGGGTCAGGCTGTCGCGCACCCCTTCTTCGTCTTCCGCGATCAGGATGCAGCCGCGGGCGCTTTCGGTCGTCGGCATGTCCATGAATGGTAGGAAACGCTTTCCCGCGCCGCAAACGCGATTCATCCGCTCGCCGCCGGCGCCGCCCGGGCGAGCATCCGGGCCAGCAGCTGCAGGCAGTCGGTCTCGCTGATGAGCCCGGCGAGGCGCCGCTCATCGTCGACCACCGGCAAGCAGCCGAAGCGGCCGTCGATCATCGCCGCGACCGCCTGGTGAATCGTCCAGTCCGGCCGGGCGGCGACCACGTCGTGGGCCATCACGTCGGCGACCCGCACGGTAGCGAGCCATTCGCGCTCCGCCGCCGGCCGCAGTTGCAGCACCGACGAGATGGCGCCGCGAAACAAGTCGCGCTGGGACAAGATGCCGACCAGGCGGTTCCCGGCGTCGACGACTGGCATGTGGCGGATGCGCCCCAACGTCATCACATCGTGGGCCAGGTCGAGGCGGTCCGAGGCTCCGAGCGTGACGACTTCGGTATTCATCAGGTCGCGCACGTGCGTCGGCTGTTCGAACATGCCGCAGGGATGTTCAACTTGCGTGCCGGCATTCGGGGGTGTGGCGGAGTCGAGTTTTGCCGCCCAGTCTTGCGGAACTGGGAAGGACGGCTGCGGCACGTTTGCAGACGTGGGAATCGCCACGGTCGAGGGCAGGGGCCATGAGGCGGCACGACCGCCATCCGGTTACCCGCCGGGCCACCACCGCCGCCCCGGGGCGCGCGCCGTGCAACCCTACAGCTGGCGGCGGAGCTCGGATTCGATGTGGCTGACGATGTCGGCAGTCGGCCGGGCGGTATCCGCGGCGAACCGCGGCTCATCGGCGGCGAAGGGCTCCCAGGCGCTCCGCTGGGCGGCGAAGACGGACCAATCGGCGTCGGAAGGGTCGTCGTCGCGCTCGGCGCGTGCGGCGAGGCGCCGGCGCACGGTGTCGTCGTCGGCCCGGCACTCGACGAAGACGATCGGCGCGGCGCTGCGCGCCGCCACGCTGCGGGCGGCGTCGCGGTCGCGGCGATGCAGAAAGGTGGCGTCGACGATGGCACCGCCGCCAGCGGCCAGCGCGGCCTCGGCGGCGTCGTACATGGCGGCGTACGTTGCCGCGCTGCGCTCGGGCGTGTACAGCGCCGGGCCGGGCCGCGCGGTCGGGGCGAGGCCGGCCAGGCGCTTGCGCGTGCGGTCGGAATTGATCAGCTCGAAACCGGTGCGCGCGGCCAGTGCCGCGGCGAGCGTCGACTTGCCGCTGCCGCTGAGGCCGCAGACGATGATCAGCGCGGCGCGCTGCGACCAGGTATAGCGATAGGCCAGGGCGAAGTGTCGCTCGGCGCTCAGCCGCGCCGCGTCGCGCGCCGGCGCGTCGACCTCGCTCTCGCGGCTCTTCAGGCTGTCCACCTTGCCGCGGATGTAGGCGCGCTGGCAGGCGTAGAACGGTACCACGCTCGGCAGCTCGGCGTCGTGCGCGTCGTCGGCGTAGCGCGCCACCAGGCGGGCGGCGAGGTCGCGGCGGCCGTGGTACTCCAGATCCATGGCGAGAAACGCGACCTCGGCGGCGACGTCGCGGTGGCGGAACTGCGGATTGAACTCGATGCAATCGAAGATCACCAGGTGGTCGTCGAGGCAGCAGACGTGCTCGGCGTGCAGATCGCCGTGGCCGTCGCGAATGCGCCCGCCGGCCTGGCGCTGGCGCAGCAGGGGCGCGAGGCGATCGAGCGCAGCGTGACACCAGGCCTGGATGGTGCGGTCGTCGGCGGCGCTGATCGTGTCGCCGTGCAACGCCGCGACCTCGGCGAAGTCGTCGTCCATCAGTCGGGCGATGATGGCCGGATCGCCGCCGCGCGCCACCTCGGGGCCGGCGTCGGCCGTGGCGTGAAAGGCGACCAGGCGCGCCGCGATGCGATCGATCAGCGCCTCCGCCACGGCGTCGCGCTCGAGCAGGCGCGCCAGCATCCGCTCGCTCGGCAGGCGCCGCATGTGGACGGCGTACTCGACCGCGCCGGCGTCGAGCTCATCGGCGAGCTCGAAGCCGCCGGCCCGCGGGCGAATCGCGACGACCCCCCGATAGGTGTCACCGGCGAGGCGGCGATTGAGGCGGACCTCTTCGCCGCAGAAGTAGCGCCGGCGTTCGAGGGTGGAGAAGTCGAGAAAGGCGAAGCGCACCGGTTTCTTGACCTTGTAGACCCGATCGCCGGCGAGAAAGACGTACGAGATATGCGTCTGGATCAGCTCCACCCGCTTGGGCCGGTGGGGATAAAACGCCGCCTGGCACATCGCCTCGATGAGCGGTGGGAGGGGGGTCGCGGAGGAAGGGTGTGACCGGTGACCGGTGACCAGTGACCGGTCCGCTGGCGATGAGCTGGTCGGTGTCAATCCCTACCTCCTGGCGATCTCGACCTTACCAGTCACCGGTGACTGGTCACTGGTCACTGGTTACCGGTCACCGGTCACCGGCTGCCGGTCACGCTCCGCTCCGGTGCGGCTGGCGCCGCCCGGTGAACCAGAAGGCGACGGCGAACGCCAGCATCAGCACGATGCCGAGGGCGGCGCCGAATGGCCAGTTGCGGGCGTTGCCCTTGAACTGGTTCTCGATGATGTTGCCGATCATGTCGACGCGGCCGCCGCCGAGGATGTCGTTGACGGCGTACAAGCCGAGCGCGGGCACGAATACCAACAGCACCCCGGCGGTGATGCCGGGCGAGGTCATCGGTACGATGACCTTGGAGAAGGCGCGCAGCGGGCCGGCGCCGAGGTCGAAGGCCGCTTCGACGAGCGCGTTGTCGAGTTTTTCCACCGAGGTGTAGATGGGCAGGATCATGAACGGCAGGAAGGTGTAGACCAGTCCCAGGATGACGGCACCGGGCGTGTACAGCATCTCGAACGGCTGCGCGATCAGCCCGTACTGCACCATGACGCTATTGAGCAGGCCCTCGCTCTTCAGGATCGTCACCCAGGCGTAGGTGCGAATCAGAAAGCTGGTCCAGAACGGCACCATCACCAGCATCAACAGCCGGTTGCGCCAGTGCTCCGGGGCGCGGCCGATGAAGTAGGCGACCGGGTAGCCCATCAGCAGGCAGAACGCGGTGGTGATGGCGGAGAAGGCCAGCGAGCGTACGACGATTTGCAGATAGGTCGGGTCGAAGACGGCGGCGTAGTTGGCGAGCGTGAAACTGTAGACGACGCCGCCGAGCGTGCCGCGCTCGCAGAAGCTGTAGATCAGCATGATGAGCGTCGGCGCGACGACGAAAGCCGCCACCCACAGGAAGAGCGGGGCGATCAGCAACCAGGTCGTCAGGCTGGCGGCGCGCTGGCGTGTCGGTGCCGCGTGGCCGAGCTGGGTCGCTTCCGTCCGCATGCTGAGAGCTCGCTGGTCGGCGCCCGGCGGCCGCGCTAGCCCTGTGCCTTGAGGTCGGTCACCAACTTGTCGATCGGTACCGCGGCCTCGCCGATGTCGCGGAAGAGCTCGAGCTTGGGCTTGCCGGGCGGGTAGCTGGCGGGATTGGCCAGCTCCTCCGCGGTCAGCAGCTTGCGCGCCTCGAGGTTGGGGTTGGTGTAGGGGAAGTCGACGGAGATGAGCTTACTGACCTCGGGGCGCAGGATGTAGTTCATGAACAACATCGCGCCGTCCGGATTCGGGGCGTCGATCGGAATGGCCAGACTGTCGACGTACTGGTGGGCCCCCTCGGCGGGCAGGGTGTACTTGAACTTCTTGTCTTCGTTGTAGAGCAGCGCCGCCTCGCCGGACCACACCACGCCGAGATCGACGTCGCCATTCAGCAGCGCGGTCTTCGGGCTGTCGGAGTCGTACACCTTCACCAGCGGCAGCCACTGCTGCAGGATCGGCTTCACCTGCTCGAGGTTCTCGGGCGTGACGTCGTTGGGCCCCTTGCCGAGCGTCGCCAGCGACCAACTGACGATCTCGCGCGGATCGTCGAGCACGACGATGCGGCCCTTGTATTTGTCCTGAAAGACGTCCTTGTAACTCTTGATGTCGTCGCCGACCTTCTCGGTGTTGACGACGATGCCGACCGAGCCGCTCAACCACGGCACGGAGTACTTCCCGTCCGGGTCGGTGGGGAGGTTCCTGAACTCCGGCGCGATGTTCTTGATGTTGGGGACTTTCGACCAGTCGACCTCCCGCAGGCGCTTCTCCTTGATCAGCGCCTCGATGGTGTACTCCGACGGCTGAATGAGGTCGTACTTCTGCGCCCCGGAGACCAGTTTGGCGAGCATCTCCTCGTTCGAGGCGTAGGTCTCGTAGTTCACTTTGATGCCGGTCTCCTTGGTGAAGCCGTCGATGACGCTCTGCGGAACGTATTCCGACCAGGCGAACAGGTTGAGCTCCTTCGGCGCCTGCTGCGAAGACTGGCAGGCACTGAGCGCGGCCGCGGCGAGCGCGGCGGCGACGGTGATCGCGATGCGCTTCATGGGTCCTCCCTTCGGCTCGTGTACGGCTCAGCGGTTACGCCGTTTGAGTAACTCGGTGACGACCACCAACAAGACGGTGGCGACGATGAAGATGGTGGAGATGGCGTTCAGCGTCGGATCGAGGCCCTTCTTCACCCGCCCGAAGATCTCCAGCGGCAGCGTGCGGGTGCCGGCGCTGGCGGTGAAGTAGGTGACGATCAGTTCGTCGAGCGACAAGGTGAACGACATCAGCGCGCCGGAGACGATGGCCGGCATCAGATAGGGCACCAGCACGCGCCGGAAGGCGACCGCCGGCGTGGCGCCGAGATCCATCGCCGCTTCCTCCAGCGACGGGTCGAGTCCCTCCAGCCGCGCCTGCACGGCGACCAGCACGAAGGGGAAGCAGAAGGTGACGTGCGAGATGATGATGGTGCTGAAGCCGAGCTCGAGGTGGATGACGACAAACAGGATCAACAGGCTGACCCCCATGATCACCTCGGGAATGATCATCGGGATGAAGATCAGCGTCTGCCACAGCCGCACGCCGGGGAAGCGGTAGCGATGCAGCAGCCAGGCGCCGCCGGTGCCGAGCAGCACGGCCGCCAGCGTGCTCACCACCGCGACGATCAGACTGTTGTGCAGCGAGCGCACCAGCACGCTGTCGCGCCAGATCGCCGCGTACCATTCGAGCGTGAACCCTTCCCAGACGATGTTGAGGCGCGAGGTGTTGAAGGAGAAGCCGACCAAGATGGCGATCGGGACGTAGAAGAAGACCATCACCAGGATGGTCCAGAAGCCGAGCAGTTTGTTGACCAGCTTCATGTCCTGGCAGGCCTGTACATCTGCGCGCCCGATTTTCCAAACCACTGGCCGGGGGCCAGGGCGTTGTCCGAGAAAGGGTGTTGGGTTGTTACGCGGTTAGGCGGTTAGCAGCACGTTGTTGCGGCACAAGCACTTCCCGCTCATCCTGAGCCCGTCGAAGGATGAGCGCGGCCTTTCTCAACGGACTGTTAGATTAGGGGATTCGGAGTTCGGGCTCACCTCCACGCCTACCCCACCACCTGTTGCGGCGGCAGGAGCTGGACGACCTCATCCGGGCCGGCGCCCTCGGCCAGGCGGGCCCACAGCGGCGCCATGTGCTCGCGGCGGACGTGCACCCCGAACATCGCATACAGCGCGCTGGCGATACCGCGCGCCTCGGCGCCGGAGCACGTGCGTTCGTGCTCGCGGCCGACCCGGCGGACGATGAGGTCGAGCGGGATCGGCCTGACGCCGTTGGCATCGATCTCCGCCGCGGGGCGAAAATCCGGCTGGGCGTAATACACGGCCCGCGGGTCCAGCTTGAGAAACCCGGCCCGTTCGTACGAGCGCAGGCGGGCGATGCGGGCTGGGCTGACGCCGTCCGCCGGCTCCATCTCGGCGACCAGCGTGATGCGCGCGCCGGCGCCCAGGCCGGCGGCGGCGGCGCCGGCGCGCGCCGCCTGCAGCGGCACGGCGCGCAACCAGGCCGCCATGCCGCTGCCGCGCAGCGCCGGTTCGACGAGGACGTGCGACAGATGGACGATCACCTCGCCGGCGTCGGCGCCGGGGCGCGCCGCGCAGGGGACGATGGCGCTGTGATCGCGCAGGGCGACCAGCTCGTCGCCGCGCATCACCGCCAGGAGTTCGTAGAGCATCGCGTGCCGGTCGACCGGTTGCTGCGGCTGCCACGCCAGGCGCTCGATGATCACCGCGCGCCGTTCGACCTCGCCGCGCGGGCTGAACTCCTGCCACATGCGGTCGTAGACCCTCGCGAACAGCGGATGTGACGGCGCCCGGATGGACTCGATGCGCAGCCCCGACCAGTTCATCGCCGCCGCGCTCGCATCGCCCGGCGCCAGATCGGCGGCGATCCGCTCGACGCTCGACATGCGGCCAAGGTGACCGGTTGTGGGCGAGGAGTAAAGCTCTCCCAACGAGGGTCTGCGACGAGCCGTAGCCGCGGGCACAGGTCCCGCGGCTACGGCTCGTCGCAAGCGCTCGCTGTCCGCCGTTTCGCGGTGGCAGCCAGGCCGCCGGTGTGCTCTAAGCTGGGCCATGGACAACGCTCGACTCGCCGCGCTGCGGCAAATGGATGAAGCGCATTTCGTCCATCCGTTCACCGATCACACCGACCTCCATCGCCAGGGCACGCACGTCGTCGAGGAAGCCTCGGGCTGCTTCATCACCGACGAAACCGGGCGCCGGCTGCTCGACGGCCTGGCCGGGTTGTGGTGCGTGAACGCCGGGTACGGGCGGCGCGAGATCGCCGATGCGGTCTATCGCCAGATGACGCGCCTGGCCTACTACCCGTCCTTCTTCAACAGCACCACCGAGCCCACCATCTTGCTCGCCGACAAGCTCGCCGCGCTGGCGCCGCACGGTTTGCGCAAGGTCTTCTTTTCCAACTCCGGCTCGGAGGCCAACGAGTCCGCTCTCAAGCTCATCCGCGCTTACAACCACCTGCGCGGCCGCTCCGGCAAGTACAAGATCCTCACCCGCACATTCTCCTACCACGGCGTCGGCCTGGCAACCGCGAGCATGACCGGGCTGCCCAACTGTCATCAGCCCTTCGATCTGCCCCTGCCCGGCTTTCTCTACGTGCCGGGGCCGCACCCCTACGGCGTCAACAGCGAACATTCGCCGGCGGAGTTCGCCGACTGGTGCTTGGCCGAGACCGAACGCATCATCGCCCGCGAGGGCGCCGACACGATCGCGGCGCTGTTCGCCGAGCCGGTGCAGGGCGCCGGCGGGGTGATCGTACCGCCGCCCGGCTACCTGCAGGCGTTGCGCGCGCTCTGCCGCCGCCACGACATCCTCTTCGTCGCCGATGAGGTCATCACCGGCTTCGGCCGCCTGGGCGATTGGTTCGCCTCCAACCTCTGGGGGCTCGATCCCGACCTGATGACCATGGCCAAGGGTATCAGCAGCGGCTACGTCCCGCTCGGCGCGACGATGCTCAGCGACGCGCTCGCCGAGCCACTCGAGCGCGGCGGCTACCTGGCGCACGGCTTCACCTACAGCGGCCATCCGGTGGCCACGGCGGCCGGTCTCGCCAATCTGGAAATCCTCGAGCGCGAGGGGCTCGTCGAGCGCGTGCGCGACGACGTCGGACCGTATTTTCAGCAGCACCTGCAGGCCTTCGAAGGCCATCCGGCGGTCGGCGAGGTGCGCGGCGCCGGCCTGATCGGCGCCCTCGATCTGCTGCCGCGCGGCGGCAAGCTGGCGTTGCAAACGCCGCCGGTGATGGGCGCCAAGGCCACGGCGCTGGCGCGCGCCGAGGGGCTCATCGTGCGCGGCATTCGCGATTGCATCGCCCTGTCGCCGCCGCTGATCATCACCCGCGACGAGATCGATTTCATGTTCGGCGCCATCGGGCGGGTGCTGGAGCGGCTGTGGGATTGATTTGGCGGCGTCACCAGTGACCAGTGACCGGTGACCGGGCACTGACCGGTGACCGGCTACTGGTCACTGGTCACGCGTCACGCCTTACCCAGCCGCCGGCGATCCGGTACAGCGCCGGCAGCACGACCAGGGTCAGCGCGGTGCTCGACACCAGGCCGCCGATGACCACGGTGGCGAGTGGGCGCTGCACTTCCGCCCCGGTGCCGGTGGCCAGCGCCATGGGCACGAAGCCGAGCGAGGCGACCAGCGCGGTCATCAGCACCGGGCGCAGGCGGGTCAAGGCGCCGCGCCGAATCGCCTCGTCCAGCGGCGCGCCGGCGGCGCGCAACTGGCGGATGAAGGAGACCAGCACCAGGCCGTTCAATACCGCCACGCCGGAGAGCGCGATCAGGCCGACCGTGGCGGTGATCGAGAACGGCATGCCGCGCAGCCACAGCGCCGCGATGCCGCCACTCAGCGCCAGCGGTACGCCGCTGAAGACGATGACCGCGTCGGTGATCGAGCGGAAGGTGGCGAACAGCAGCGCGAAGATGATGGCGAAGCAGATCGGCACGACCACGGCGAGGCGGTGCCGCGCCGCCAGCAGGTTCTCGTACTGGCCACCCCATTCGAGCCACATCCCCGGCGCCAGCGGCGCCTCGGCGGCGACGCGGGTTTGCGCGGCGGCGACGAAAGAGCCGAGATCGCGGCCGCGCACGTTGGCCTGCACGACGATGCGCCGTTTGCCGTTCTCGCGGCTGATCTGGTTGGGGCCGTCTTCGAACGTCAGGCGCGCCAGGGCGCCCAAAGGGACGAAGCGCGGCGGCGCGCGGCCGAGGTCGTCGCCGCCCAGGGCCAGTGGCAGGCGCGGCGTGTCTTCATGGGTGAGCAGCACCGGCAGGCGCTCGAGCACGGCGAGGTCGTGGCGCGCCGCCGTGGGCAGGCGCACGACGATATCGAAGCGCCGGTCACCCTCGAACAACTGCCCGGCGCGCTGCCCGCCGACCCCGGCCGCCACCACCGCATGCACGTCGGCGGCGCTGAGCCCGTAGCGCGCGATGGCCGTGCGGTCGACGTCGATGCTCAGCAGCGGCGCCCCGCTCACCGGCTCGACGCGCACGTCGGCGGCTCCCGGGGTCGCCGCCAGTGCGGCCGCGATGCGCTCGGCGGCCGGGCGCAAGGCCTCGAAGTCATCGCCGAAGACCTTGACGGCGACGTCGCCGCGCACACCGGCGAGCAGCTCGTTGAACCGCATCTGGATCGGCTGCGTGTACTCGTAGCGGTTGCCGGGTATGCGCTCGAGCGCGGCGGCGATGCGCTGGCGGACGTCTTCCTTCGTCTGGCGCGGATTGGGCCAAGCGTCGCGCGGCTCGAGGACGATGACGGTGTCGGACAGATAGGGCGGCATCGGATCGGAGGCCATCTCGGCGGTGCCGGTGCGCGAGAAGACCAGGCGCACTTCGGGGAAGTCGGGCAGGGCGCGCTCGAGCGCGCGCTGCATGGCGGTGGACTGCTCGATGCCGGTGCTCGGAATGCGCGCCGCGTGCACCAACAGATCCAGCTCGCTGAGCGTCGGCGCGAACTCCTGTCCCAGGCGGGTGAACAGCCAGAGCGCCGCCAGGCAGGTCGCCACGCTGCCTCCCACCACCAGCCAGCGCAGGCGCAGCGCCCAGTCGAGGGTCGGAACGTAGAGCCGTTTGACCAGGGCCACGGCCGGGTTCTCGCGCTCGCGTACCGGCCGGCGCACCCACAGCGCCACCATCGCCGGTACGAAGGTGAGCGAGAGGACGAAGGCGGCGAGCAGCGCGAAGATCACGGTCAGCGCCATCGGCTGGAACATCTTGCCTTCCACGCCGGTGAGGAACAGCACCGGGACGTAGACGGTGATGATGATCGCCTCGCCGAAGGCGGTGGCGCCGCGCACCTCGGCGCTCGCCTCGCGCACCGCCGCCAGGCGCTCGGCGGTGGTCAGCGGCCGGCCCAGCTGTCGTTGGCGCTCGGCCAGCACGCGCAGGCAGTTCTCGACGATGATCACCGCGCCGTCGACGATCAGCCCGAAGTCGATGGCGCCGAGGCTCATCAGGTTGCCGCTGGTGCGCGTCTCGACCATGCCGATGGCGGTGAACAGCATCGACAGCGGGATGGCCAGCGCGGTGATGAGGGCGGCGCGCAGGTTGCCGAGCAAGGCGAACAACACCGCGATGACCAGCACGGCGCCCTCGATGAGGTTGGTGGCGACGGTGCGGATGGTGGCGTCGACCAGGGTCGAGCGGTCGAGCACGGGCGTCGCCACGACGTCAACCGGCAGGGTGCGACCGACCTCGACCAGCTTGGCGCCGACGGTGCGCGCCACGGTGCGGCTGTTGGCGCCGAGCAGCATGAGCGCGGTGCCGAGCACCACCTCTTCGCCGTTCTGACTGGCGCTGCCCATGCGCGGCTCGCCGCCGACCACCACGCGCGCCACATCGGTGAGGCGGATCGGCACGCCCTCGCGCTCGGCGACGCTGATCGCGGCGAGCTCGTCGAGCTGGGTGAGGCGGGCGGCGGCGCGCACGACGAAGGCCTCCCCGTGGTGCTCGATGAAGCCGGCCCCGGTGCTCAGGTTGTTGGCTTCCAGGGCGCCGACCAAGTCGCCGAACGACAGCCCGTAGGCCGCCAACTGGCGGACGTCGGCCTCGACGTGGACCTGCTTGACATGGCCGCCGATCGCGTCGATGCCCGCCACCCCCGGCAGGCCTTGCAGTTGCGGGCGGATGATCCAGTCCTGCACGGTGCGCAGATAGGCGGCGCGCGCCAGCGGCGTGTCGAGGCGCTCGCCCTCCGGCGTCAGGTAGCTGCCGTCGGGCTGCCACCCCGGCCGGCCTTCCTGCCGGGCGGCGCCGACGCCGTCGGGATGGGCATAGGCGACGGTCCACATGTACACCTCGCCGAGGCCGCTGGTGATCGGCCCGAGGCGCGGTTCGGCGCTCGCCGGCAGCCGATCGCGCGCCGCCGCCAGGCGCTCGGTCACCTGCTGGCGGGCGAAGTAGATGTCGGTGCCGTCGCGAAACACCGCCGTGACCTGGGCGAAGCCGT
>CAYYWP010000133.1:0-13021 GCA_964475125.1 uncultured Binatia bacterium (SeqCode)
AGTTGAACGGCGTGATGCCGGCGATGACGCCGAGCGGCTGGCGCATGGAGTAGACGTCGACCCCCGCCGAGGCCTGCTCGGAGTACTCGCCCTTCAGCAGTTGCGGGATGCCGCAGGCGAACTCGATGTTCTCGACGCCGCGCATCACCTCGCCCATGGCGTCGGACAGCACCTTGCCGTGCTCGCTGGTGAGGATCGCGGCCAGCTCCTGGCGGTGCGCGTCGATCACCGCGCGCATGCGGAAGAGGATCTCCGCCCGCTTCGCCAGCGAGGTGGCACGCCAGGCCGGAAACGCCGCGCGCGCCGCCGCCACCGCCGCGTCGACCTCTTCCACGGTGGCGAAGTCGGTGATCGCCGTCTGCTCGCCGGTGGCCGGATCGTGCACCGGCCCGCCGCGCCCCGACGTCGATGCCACCCGCGCGCCACCGATCCAATGTCCGATCCGCTTCAGTGCCACCCCGCTCTTCACCCGCGGCGCAGCGCCCGCTCTCACAACCGATGACTCAAGGGCCATGTTCTTCCCCCTTACAGCCTAACAATCCAACCCCAATTCGAAAAAAACTCTTCACCACGAAGAACGCGAAGCTCAGGGCTCAGAGCAGTGGCTCGTGGTTCGCCTTCGTTTCTCTTCGTGGCCTTCGTGGTTTCAAAGAATTTCGGATTAGGGCTAGCAGCCTAACAACCTACACCAGGTACGACGAGAGCCCGCGCTTCAAGTACCGCCCGTGGCCCTTGCGGCCGAGGTACTTGTCCTTGGCAATGACCACCGTCCCGCGGCTGATCACCGTATCGACCTTGCCGTCGATGACCATGCCCTCGTAGGCGTTGTGGTCGCAGTTCTGATGGTGCGTCTCGACGCTGATGCGCGTCTTCCCCTTCGGGTCGTAGACGACGATATCGGCGTCGCTCCCGGGCGCGATCACGCCTTTGCGCGGATACAAACCGAACATGCGCGCCGGCGTCGTGCTGCACAGCTCGACCCAGCGCGGCACGCTGATCTGGCCGGCGACCACGCCCTGGTAGATGGTATCCATGCGGTGCTCGACGCCGCCGATGCCGTTGGGGATCTTGGAGAAGTTGCCGAGCCCCAGCTCCTTCTGCTCCTTCATGCAGAACGGACAGTGGTCGGTGCTCACCACCGAGAGGTCGTTGCTGCGCAGGTACCTCCACAGCGCCTCCTGATGTCCGTCGGCGCGGGCGCGGAGCGGCGTCGAACAGACGTAGGCGGCGCCCTCGAAGCCCGGCTTCATCAGGTGCTCCTCGAGGCTGAAGTAGAGGTACTGCGGGCAAGTCTCGCCGAAGACGTTGGCGCCGCGGTCGCGCGCCCGCTGCACCGCCTCGACCGCCTCCTTGGCGGACATGTGCACGACGTAGAGCGGGCACTTGGCCACCTTGGCGAGCATGATGGCGCGGTGCGTCGCCTCCTCCTCCATCTCCACCGGGCGAGTCAGCGAGTGCACGTGCGGCGCCGTCTCGCCGCGCGCCAGGGCTTGCGCGATCAGCACGTCGATGGCGATGCCGTTCTCGGCGTGCATCATCAACATGGCGCCGCTGTCGGCCGCCATCTGCATGGCCTGCAGGACCTGGCCGTCGTTCGAGTAGAAGACGCCCGGGTAGGCCATGAACAGCTTGAAGCTGGTGATGCCCTCGTGCGTGCCGAGGTAGCGCAGCGCCTTGAGGCTCGCCTCGTCGACGCCGCCGACGATGATGTGAAAGCCGTAGTCGATGGCGCACTGGCCCTCGGCCTTGCGATGCCACTCGGCCAATCCGTCCTCGATGCGCTCGCCGGTGCGCTGCACGGCGAAGTCGACGATCGTGGTCGTGCCGCCCCATGCCGCGGCGCGCGTGCCGGTCTCGAAGGTGTCGGCGCACGAGGTGCCGCCGAACGGCAGGTCCATGTGCGTGTGCGCATCGACGCCGCCGGGGATGACGTACTTTCCCTTCGCGTCGACGACCGTGTCGACGGCCAGCGCCGCCGCCCCTCCCGGCGCGAACAGGGCGGCGATGGTCTCGCCGTCGACGAGCACGTCCATCGGGTGCACGCCGGTGGTCGACACCACCGAACCGTTGCTGATCAGGATACGCATCGCCTCACCTCTCGCCGCTCACGGCATGACCAAGTTCCCGTATTGATCGGGGCGGCGATCGCGGTAGAACTGCCAGCGATTGCGCACCGTCTCGATCAGATCGAGGTCGAGGTCGCGCACCACTAGCTCCGCGTGGTGGTCGTCGCCGACCCCGCCGACGAACTTGCCCTCGGGGTCGACGAAGTAGCTGGTGCCGTAGAAGTCGTTGTCGCCGAGCGGCTCGGTGCCGACGCGGTTGAAGGCGCCGATGAAGTACTCGTTGGCCACCGCCGACGCCGGCTGCTCGAGCTTCCACAGATGGGCGGACAGGCCGCGGCTGGTCGCCGAGGGATTGAAGACGATCTTCGCCCCGGCCAAGCCGAGGGCTCGCCAGCCCTCGGGGAAGTGCCGGTCGTAGCAGATGTAGACGCCGATCCGCCCCACCGCGGTGTCGAACACCGGGTAGCCGAGATTGCCGGGACGGAAATAGAACTTCTCCCAGAACCCCTTGATCTGCGGGATGTGGGTCTTGCGGTACTTGCCGAGGTAGCTGCCGTCCGCGTCGATCACCGCCGCGGTGTTGTACAAGATCCCTTCCTGTTCCTTCTCGTAGACCGGCAGCACCACTACCATGCCCAGCGACTTGGCGACGCGGCAGAAGCGCTGCACGGTCGGACCGTCGGGCACGGCCTCCGCGTACTCGTAGTACGCCGCGTCCTGCACCTGGCAGAAGTACGGCCCGTAGAACAGCTCCTGGAAGCACATCACCCGGGCGCCCTGCCCCGCCGCCTCGCGTACCGCGGCCTCGTGGCGGTCGATCATCGACGCCTTGTCGCCCGTCCAGCTCGTCTGCAACAGGGCGGCGCGCACGACGTTGGCCATCGCGTCCTCCTTTTCCCTTCACCACGAAGGGCACCGAAGACCCCTCTGCTTCCCGTTCTTCGTACCGCTTCGTGCCCTTCGTGGTTTAGGATTATGAGCGAAACTTCGGCACGATCTCGCGCCCGTAGGTGTCGATCAGGCCGAGGAAGTCGTCGACGTGCGGGAACAGGTTGAACTCCGACACGCCGAGCGAGCGCAGGTGCTCGATCTTGGCGCGCACGGCACCGGCGTCGCCGATGACGGTGAAGCGGTCGACGATCTCGTCGGGCACGTAGGCGGCGTGGTCGCTGCGCTGCACGGTGTGCTCGCGGTAGTCGTAGCCCTTGCGCCCCTTGAGGAAATCGCGCAGTTCGGACGGCAGCTCCGAGGCGTCGTGGTAGCGCAGGATGTCGGCCAGGTGGTTGCCGACCATGGCCGGAAACCAGCGCACCTGGTCGCGCGCCGCGGCGAGGTCCTTGGTGATCACGGACACCACCGAGCAGTGGATCGTGATCTGGCTCATGTCGCGGCCGGCCTCGCGCGCCCCCTCGCGAATGTGCTGCATCGCCCACTCGACGAAGAACGGGTCGCCGATCTGGAAGATCACCCCGTCGCCCTTGCGCCCGACCAGGCGCAAGGCCTTGGGACCGTAGGCGGCGATGTAGATCGGCACGCCGCCCTTGGCCCACTTCATGTGCACCGGCACGCCGTCGATCACCACCGGCTCGCCGCGCGTCATGCTGCGGATCGTGTCGACGGCCTCCTCGAGCGCCGCCAGCTTCACCGGTCCGCGCTTCATCAGGCGCACCGCGCTGTCGCCCTTGCCGATGCCGCACATGATGCGGCGGCCGTTGAGGATCTGGCTCAGGGTCGCGAAGGCGCTCGCCACCACGGTGACGTCGCGCGTGCGCGGGTTGGTCACGCAGGTGCCGAACTCGAGCGACGAGGTCTTCGCCGCCAACCAGCCGAGCAGCGAGTAGCATTCCTGCCACAGCACGTGTGAATCCCACGCCCAGCCTTGCTGAAAGCCGTTGCGCTCGGCGCGGGTGCAGATCTCCAGCACGCGGCTGGGGGGTGGATCGGCGAAACTGACTCCAAACTTCATCTGTCCTCCCTTTGATTTTCCCGTTCAGGCCATGCCGAGGTCGCGCAATCCGTGGCGCGCGGCGTCGACGAAGGCGTCGATCTCGGCTTCGCCCATCGGCGTCGACAGGCAGCCCATGCCGCGACCGGTGAAGGCGACGCCGTGGGTGAGCATGGCGACGTAGAGCTCGTTCTGCAGCGCCTTGTCGCCGGCGCTGGCGGCGGCGTAGTCGGTCACCGGGCGATCGGTGAAGTGGATGTTGAACAGCGAGCCGGTCTGGTTCACCTGGGCGACGACGCCGAGCGAGGCAAACAGCCGCACCAGCTTGTCGCGCAGCGCGACCCCGAGCGTCTCGAGGCGGGCGTAGCGCTCCGGCGTCATCTCGGCCAGCGTCGCCAGCCCGGCCGCCATGGTCAGCGGGTTGGCGTTGAACGTACCGCCGTGGCCGAGGTAACCGGGCCGGCGCGGATCGAACAGCGACATGATCGCCTCGCACCCGCCGAACGCTCCGGCCGGCAGCCCGCCGCCGATGATCTTGCCGAGCGCGGTGAGGTCCGGCGTCACGCCGTAGTTCCCCTGCGCGCCGTGGTAGCCGGTGCGAAAGCAGATCACCTCGTCGAAGATCAGCACGCTCCCCCACTCGCGCGTCAGATCGCGCAGAAAGGCGAGGAACTCGCGCCTGGCCGGAATCACACCGCCGGCGCCCATGATCGGCTCGACGATCACCGCGGCCAGATCGCCGCGGTGCGGGGCGAGTGCGGCCTCGGTCGCCGCGATGTCGTTGAACGGCGCCGTCACCATGGTCGCCGCCACCGCCGTCGGGATCCCGGCGCTGGCCGTCTGCGTGCCCGCCCCGGTGGCCGCGGCGGTGGCGGTGCCGACCGCGGCGTAGTCGTGCGTGCCGTGATAGCCGCCGTCGAACTTGGCGATCGTCGCGCGGCCGGTGAAGGCGCGTGCGGCGCGCATCGCCATCATGGTCGCCTCGGTGCCCGAGTTGGCGAAGCGCACCGCATCGAGGCTCGGCAGGCGTTCTTTCAGACACTCGGCGAGCGCGATCTCGAGCTCGAACGGCGCCGCGGCGCTCATCGCCCGCCCGGCCGTCTCGCGCACCGCCGCGACGACGCGCGGGTGGCAGTGGCCGAGGATCAGCGAGGTGTAGTTGTTGATGAAGTCGAGGCGCGCCACGCCGTCGACGTCGAACAGGCGGCAGCCCTCGCCGCGCTCGGCGTAGATCGGATGCGGCTGGTGGTAGATGGTCGTGCGCGAGTTGCCGCCGGGCAACGACGCGAGCGCCCGTTCATACAGCTCGCCGGATCGGCGAGTCTGTTCGACGTAGTGCTGCCGCACCCTCGATGCCGGCGCCGCCGGGGTGCCGACCGCTGCCGCCTGGCGCTGCGCTGAGCCGCTCATGACCACCTCAGCTGGCGATGGCGCCGTACGCATCCGGGCGCCGGTCGCGGAAGAAGCCCCACTCGTTGCGCAGGTCTTCGATCAAGCCGGTATCGATCTCGGCATAGACGATCCCGTCGCTGTCCTCGCTCGCCTGGTCGAGGATGCGGCCCTTCGGATCGGTGAAGAAGCTGGCGCCGTGGTACTTCTGCTTCTCCGACCCGCCGACGTCGAAGCCGCAGCGGTTGACGCCGCCGACGTAGTAGATGTTGTCGATGGCGTGCGCCTGCAGCTCGATCTCCCACAGGTAGCGCGACATGCCGCCGGTCGCGGTCGGCACGAAGACGAGATCGGCACCGTTCAGCGCCAAGAGGCGGGCGTGCTCGGGGAAGTGGCGGTCGTAGCAGATCATCACCCCGATGTTGACCCCGAACGGCGTCTGCCAGACCGGGAAGCCGAGGTTGCCGGGCTTGAAGTAGTACTTCTCATTGCCGACCAGCGTCGGCGTCTTCACCAGCGGGATGCTGGTCTTGCGGTACTTGCCCATGATCTCGCCGCTCGGCCCCAGCACCACCGCCGTGTTGTAGAGCTCGCCCTTGCCCGCCTTCTCGTAGATCGGCGCCACCAGGACGATCTTGTGCTCGGCGGCGATCGCGCTCATCGCCTCGATGGTGGGACCGGGGATGGGCTCGGCGAACTTCCAGAACTCCGGGTTCTCGGTGAAGCAGAAGTAGATCGAGTTGAAGAGCTCCTGCAGGCAGACGATCTTGGCGCCCTTTCCCGCCGCTTCGGCGATGTACCCTTTGGCCTTGGCGATGTTCGCCTCTCTCGTCGCCTGACCGGTGAACTGGACCATCGCGGCCTTCGTCAGTGCCATGGTGTCGATACCTCCTCGGAGCCTGAAACCAACTGTGGACAGCTGCTGCCGACATAACTCGGAAGGCCGGAATCATACAAGCCGGAGTGGGCGGGAATCTCGCCTGCGACGTCGCGCACGAGCGTCATGACTGACGCATTGCCGGGCTGGCGTCTTTGTGGTTCTCTGCACCGGTGGCGCCGAAAAAGCACAAACCCACCGATCGCGATGCGCGGCGCGACGACGTCTTCGGCGCCGTGCCGGGACTGTCGGTGCTCGAGCGCATGTATGACGGCGTCGACAGCGCCGTGTTTTGCATCAAGGACCGCGCCGGGCGGTACCTGGCGGTGAACGACGCCTTCCTCCGCCGCGCCCGCGTGGCCGATCGCGAGCGGCTGCTGGGGCGCACGGCGCGCGAGGTGTTCCCGGCGCTGTTGGCCGCCGCCTACGAGCAACAGGACGCCGAGGTCTTCCGCACCGGGCGGGAGCTGCGCGACTACCTCGAGATGGTGACCAACCCCGACGGGTCGCTCGGCTGGTACCTGGCACGCAAGATTCCGGTGCGCGATGCGAGCGGCCACGTCATCGCCGTCGCGGCGGTATCGCACGATCTGCATACGACGTCGGACCGCCACCCCAGAATCGCCCGCCTGGCCAAGTCACTGGAACACATGCGCCGGCATTCGGCCTCGCCGCTGCGCATCGCCGAGCTGGCCAAGAACGCCGGCATGTCGTTGAGCCGCTTCGAACGCCTGACCCGCGCCGTCCTCGGGGTCTCGCCGCGCAAGCTGCTCACCCGCCTGCGCGTCGAAGAGGCCGCGCGGCAGCTGATGGAGGTCCCGTCGCCGCTCAGCCGCATCGCCCTGGACTGCGGTTTTTGCGATCAGCCGACCTTCTGCCGCCAGTTCAAGGCGATCACCGGCCTGTCGCCTGGCGCCTACCGCCGCCGGTCGCCGAACGCGCTGGCCTGAGCGCCGGATACTGGTACAACGCCCTGCGCTGACTCACCGGCGAGCAGAGAAGTCGTCCGAAGCTGTGCATCACGAACCGTACGAGAGCGCGCTCGGCATGACGTAGGGCATGAGCGGCGGAACGCACTGACCCGGGACCGACGGGGTGAGGACATAGAGGTCGTACGTCGCAGCCGGCATGGCTGGCAGCGAGGCGATGTAGAGCGCACCCGCGGTCGAGCCTTGACCGTCGCCGAAGAAACCGACCAGCGGTCCTTGCGGGCCGCCGACGCGTAGCTCGGTCTGTTCGCCGCCGTCGGAAAAGCAGAAACGGCCGAGGGCGTCGAGGAGCTGGAGAGCCGGCGGGCCCGGCGGGGCCGGATAGTCCGTCGAGCTACCGGTCGCAAGGCCGCTGATCGCCGCGCGCGGAGTGCCGTTCAGCCGCCACGTGAAGCCGCCCACCGGCACTGTCGGCGTCGCCGGCACCGCGGTAAGCGTCGGCACCATCGGCGTGTCAGTGGTCGGGATTGGCGTATCCGTCGGCGCGATCGGTGTCGCTGTGCCGGTCGCCGAAGCGGTCGGCGCGCCCGTCGCGGAGTTGGTGGGAACCGTCGTCGCAGTCGGGCTCGGAATCATCGTCTGGGTAGGCGTGCGCGACGGCACGGGGGTTCTGGTCGGTGCCATCATCGAGGTGTCGCAGGCGTCGGGGCAACCGTCACTATTCGCTGACAGGCCGGTGGAGCCGGGCTTTCCGTCAGAAATACCGCCCGCCCCGCCGAGGTCGTGGGTGACGAAGTTCGGCCCGCAGGTGACCTGCGAATCGCCCGCGCAGACGATTCCGATGCTCGGTCCGCCGCCCCCCCCTCCGCCCCAGCCGCCATCTCCGCCCGCGCCGCCGTCGCCGCCCGAACCGCCGGAGCCGGAGTTGTCGAAGCCCGCGCCGCCGCTGCCGCCGCTGCCGCCCTGGCCGCCAGAACCCGGCGGGTTCACCGCTCCACCGGCGCCGCCGGAGTTGGTCGTGATCGTATTGCCGTTCAACGCCACCTGGCCTCCATGGATCCAGATTCCGAAGGAGCCGCCGCCGCCCTGCCCACCGCCCGAGCCGGTTCCGCCGCAGCCGCCCGAGCCGCCGTCCCCGCCGCCGCCACCAAAGCTGTCGCAATCGGTCGTATCGGCGCCGCCGCCGGTTCCACCGCCGCCGCCACCGCCATTGCCGCCATCGCCGCCGGCCACGCCATCGGCGGGCGCATAGACAAGGTCGACGCTGCCAAAGCTGGCACCGCCCTCGCCATTCCACCCGGTGGCACCCGCCTCGCCCGCGCCTGCCGGCCCGCCATCGGTGTCACAGCCGACGCCGCTCGGTCCCACTGAGCCGCCGCTCGCGCCCGTGCTGGAGGCCACTCCGGCGAAACCCTGGGTCGACAACTCCGAACAGTTGATGCCACCGCAACCGCCCATCCCGCCCGTGCCGGAGGTGCCTCCGACACTGCCGCTGCAATCCTGCGCAGCCGTGTTGCCGGAGCCGCAAGGTTGCGCGCAGTTGCTGCAAAACACGCCGCCGCCTTCACAACCGGCGCCACCGTTGGCGCCATTGTTGCCTCCCTCGCCGGCGACACCGGCAAAGCCCGCCGCGCCATCGCCGCCGCGACCGACACCGATGGCACACGACTCCACAGTGAGGTTGGAGTCCGAGAGGTAGAGGCCGTACGAGCTGCCGCCGGCTTCGCTGTCGGCGGCGACGATGTGCAAGTCCTTGAGAGTAAGGGGCGAGGCGATCGACACGCCGCTCACTGCCGTAGTCCCGCCATTCACCACGGTCTGCGCGCCGCTCTTGACCCATGAGTTCGGGCCATCGGCGTTGCGACTGAAGCCGCCCTCGATCGATACCACGCCGTTCATCAACGTCAGCGACTCGTCGTAGGTACCGCCGTCGACGATGATGGCGGCGAGCTGGCCGACAGCGGCGTTGATGCCTTCCTGCAAGGTCTGCTTGGGCGCCGTACGCGTGCCGGCGTTGGTGTCGCTGCCACTGGGCGAGACGTAAATCACCGTGCCATAGGTGATCGCGCCGCGCATGACGATGCGCGGCAGCGCCTCCCCGCTGCCGCAGTCGTAGGTCTGGATCACCAGATCGTAGGTGCCGATGGCCGGCGCGGCGGGGATCGATTCGATGCTCACTTGGCTGGCGCTCTCGGCGCCGTAGGTGCCGAGCGCGACCTGCTGATCACCGGGGAATGCGACCCACAGCAACGGGACGAGCGACGGAGCGGTGCAGAAGCGGCCGTCGCGATCGGTCAGGCTGAGACGGTCGGGGCCGAAGTTGTTGCCGCTCACTCCAACGTTGAGCGACGCCACGCTGGCGCCGTCGACGCTCCAGGCCAGCGCACCCGGCGTCGGGGTGGGGGTCGGCGGGTCGACGCCGAAGGTCGGCGTCGGGGTCGGCGTCGGTGCCGACAGCGGCGCGAAGGGCAGGTTGACCTTCCAGACCGGCGCCGGCAGCGGCGTGCCCGGGTTGCCGATCGTGCTGTCGTCCTCGTCTTCGGCCGGACCGAGCGGGATGGTGCCGTACTCGGTCTCCACGTTACAGCCGACGTCGAACGCCACCCCCTGCGTCATGCCGCCGCCGACCAGGTACTGGTCGAGGTCGCTGCCGCTGAGGGGATAAGTTCCCGTCGGATCGTTCGGTACGCATGCTTCGGACCCGAAGTAGTACGTCCAGCCGAGCAGCACGGAGAAGTCGACATCGATCGGGAAGCTGGTGCCGCCGTATTGAGTTCGCACCGCATCCGAGGCGTTCCAGACGAACGTCTGGATCGGACTGAACGTGGCATTGGTGATGAGACCCGGCAACGGGTTGAGCGAGCTGGGGCAGGCGCGATCGTTGGGCTCGATCGTGCTGTGGACGTAGTTCCACGAGTCGTAGCTCCATTTGACCGCGTTGTTGTCGCTGACGTCGACTTCCGAGCACAACGCCGAGTAGCTCGCCGTCGACGAGTCGGTGAACGACACGCCGGCTTGGAAGCCGACCGAGCCGGCCTTGTAGCCGACGGTGCCGCTGCCCTGGAAGCTCCAGGTCGTCCCCGTGGTGACCGTGGTGCTGGGATTGGCAGTCTTCGGGTTGTAGTCCGGATCGATCGAGAGGTCGGTGAAATCGAAGCTATCCTGCGACGCCGCGCCGAGGTTGTACTGGCGTGCCCAGTAGGCGGCGATACGACCCGACCAGTCGTATCCGCCGGCGGGATAGAAGCCGTAGCAAGGCGCGGTGCTAAGGTTGGCCGACAACTGGACGATGAAGAAGTCGGTCGGGTTCTCGCCGGCCTCGGCGTTGCTCTGAGAATACACCGGCCACGCGTTGAGGAAGAGCTGATAGTCGTTGATGCAGGATTGCGTGTCGATCTCGCAGGTCGCCCACACGTAGCTGACCGACCACTGCGTCTCGAGGTTGTAGCTATTGATCGCCCCGTAGATCTCCAGCACCTCCCCGCCGACTCCGGCCACCCCGCCGAGGGCGGAAGCCGCCGAGCTCTGCGCCCGAGCAGGGTAGGGCTCGGCCGAGCGTTCGATCCAGTCCGGCACCGCCTCGGCCCGCCGCTGGCGATGCGCCGGCGGTTCCTCGGGCGGCGGGCCCCCGGCCATCGCGTTCGCCGAGAGATCCGGGGGTATGAGCGTCAGCACGCGCGTGCCGTATGGCCCTTCGCGGTAGGCGAACACATCGAATCGATCGTAAGGCGGCATGGTCGACGAGGGTTCCACCGGCTCGGTAACGCCGAGGAGGCGGCTCAGCGCCTCGATGTGCTGCCGCCGGGCGTCGGTCAGGGCGATCACCTGGCCAGCCGCGTAGACGGCGCGCAGACTTTCCTGCTGAACGAGGGTGAGCGTGTCTACCTTCACTCCCGCCATGATCACCGGCGCGTCGCTCTGGCCCTGCCAAGGCGCGGGCTTGAGCACCGCGTCAAGCTCGGCCGCCAGCACGCCGTCGAGCTCACCGAGCTGGTAGGCGTCCGCCGAGGGCGGCGTCGGACTGGCGGTCGGCGTGGGAGTTGCCGACCGCCGGTGGTCGTCATCGCCACAGGCGGCGCACAGAATAGCCAGGGCGAGCAGCCCAGCGGCACTGAGCCACCATTGGACTCCAGAGTTTCGCCTGGTCTGGTGACGCATACCCCTTCCTTCCCTGCCTCGACCGGCGCACTGTCTCTGGGTCTCGGACGCAGAGACACACCGGGCGCCGCGCTCCGACCATAACCAAGTCGCGCCGCGAATTGCACGCCGAAATGGCGTCGAACGACGCTCCGCGCCATCGGCCCGAACACCACCGCCCGGCCTCTGCGGCCGGGACGAGTCCCCGCCTTGACTCGCCGCGCCTGCCGTTTAGGCTGCCGGAAAGCCGCCGGGACGCAATTCAGCGCTGGCGAGAGCGCCGAGGGTGCGCGAAGGAGCAAAAAATGCCCGTGTCCCTGGAGGAGGCGAGGGAGCTGGTGTGGACGTTGGTCCATGGCATCGATCGGAAGGCCGAGCTGACGGTCGTGCCGTCCACCGGTGACGTGCCGGGCGTGGCGGCGACGGTCACCCTGCGCAAACAGAAGACGACGCTGGTCATTAGCGCGCGCGATATCGAGAACGCCCTGGCGAGCTCGATGCAGCGCTCCCAGCTGCGCACCACGATCAAGCGCGCCATCGACCGCATGACCTTCACCGTCCTGCCCTTCGCCAGCACCAAGCGCGTGCGCGGCACGATTGTCGATGGCGGCTACTTCCGCTCCCAACCCGGCGGCGGCTTTCGCGGCGGCCGGCGCTGAGCGCAACGAATCGCAGGGGCGCACGGCGTGCGCTCGGCGGGGGTGGGCCCGGCCGGGCGCAAGAAGTCCCCGACGGACGAAACCATCCTCACCCGAGCAGCGCGCGTAGCAGGGCCCGGCACCCCTCGGAACGTCACCGCCAGCGGCTGCTCAGGGTCTCAGAGAAACGGGCACGGATTCTTGCGCCGGGCCTGAGCGCCCCGCCACCGCCCCGGGCACACGCCGTGCGCCCCCACGGCGGAGCGCTCGAATGGCGAAGCGCGCAGCGGCTCGCCGGGAGGCACCTGATCGCCTGGACCGGTGTCACAGCAGCGGGCTGGCGGGCAGATCGGTGCGGCCCATGAGGTATTGGTCGACGCCGCGCGCACACTCGCGACCTTCCCAGATCGCCCAGACGACCAGCGACTGGCCGCGGCGCGCATCGCCGCAGGCGAATACGCCCGGGACTTTAGTCGCGTAGTCGGCGCCGGTGACGATATTGCTGCGCTCGTCGGTCTCGAGCCCGAGGTCGTGAATGGGTCCGGAGGTTTCCGGACCGAGAAAGCCGAGCGCGAGCAATATCAGGTCGGCGCGCAGGCGGAACTCGCTGCCGGGAATCTCGCGCATCTGTGGGCGGCCATTGTCGCCGGTGATCCACTCCAAGCGTACGGCTTCGAGTTCCGACACTCGGCCGTCACGACCGAGGAAGCGTTTGGTGTTGATGCTCCAGTCGCGGATGACGCCTTCTTCGTGCGAGCTCGAGCTGCGCAGGATCATCGGCCAGTGCGGCCACGGCATGTCCGGCGTGCGCGCCTCCGGCGGCTGCGGGAGAAGCTCGAACTGGTGTACCGACAGCGCGCCTTGGCGGTTCGAGGTGCCGAGGCAGTCGGAGCCGGTGTCGCCGCCGCCCAGGATCACGACCCGCTTGCCGGCGGCGGAGATCTGCTGCGACACCGCGTCGCCGGCGACGACCTTGTTCTGTTGGGGCAGGAACTCCATCGCGAAGTGGATGCCGCCGAGCTCGCGGCCCGGAATCGGCA